>NZ_CP106759.1:0-327500 GCF_025642255.1 Stenotrophomonas maltophilia | reverse complement strand
AAGTATGTCCCTGTTCGCCCCATTTGTGAAGGGGGTGTGGCGACTTTTTTCATCGGATGTTGGCACCGTTCATCCGACAGGCGCCCGATGAACGGCGCCACGAGCGGCCGGGCGCGTGCCCGGCGCTTGTCCGACAGGTCTCAGGCCGCGATCAGGCGCACACGGGCGAATGTGCGCTTGCCGACCTGCAGCAGGCCTTCGAAGCCCGGCTGCAGCACCTGCTGACCATCTTCCACGACCTCGCCATCCACCTTGACGGCGCGCTCCTTGAGCTTGCGGTTGGCTTCTGAGTTGCTCGGGGTCAGCCCGGCAGCGGTCAGCAGCGCCGCGATGCGCAGACCTTCGGCCGGAATCGCCACGTCCTGCAGCGGCAACTGGGTGATGTCGCCCTGTCCGGTCACCGCCGCTTCCCAGCCCGCAATGGCCTGTTCGGCGGCGGCTGCGTCGTGGAAGCGGGTTGCCAGCTCCCGCGCCAGGCGCAGCTTCACCACGCGCGGGTTGAGACCGCCGCTGGCCACCTGCTCCCGCAGCTGCGCGGCCTCGGCCTGGCTGATATCGAAGGACAGCAGTTCGATCCAGCGCCACATCAGGGCATCGTCCACCTTCATGGTCTTGGTGACGATGTCGATGGCCGGCTCGCTGATGCCGATGTAGTTGCCCAGCGACTTGGACATCTTGTTGACGCCATCCAGGCCTTCCAGCAGCGGCATGGTCAGCACCACCTGCGGCTTCTGCCCGTGGTGCTCCTGCAGGCCACGACCCATCAGCAGGTTGAACTTCTGGTCGGTACCGCCCAGTTCGACGTCCGCCTGCAGGGCGACCGAGTCGTAGCCCTGCACCAGCGGGTACAGGAACTCGTGGATGGCGATGGACTGCTGTGCGGCGTAGCGCTTGGCGAAATCGTCGCGCTCGAGCATGCGTGCCACGGTGTGCTGGCCGGCCAGGCGGATCATGTCGGCCGCCCCCATGCTGCCGAACCACTCCGAATTGAAGCGGACTTCGGTACGGCTGCGGTCCAGCACCTTGAACACCTGTTCCTCGTAGGTGCGGGCATTGGCCAGCACATCCTCGCGGCTGAGCGGCTTGCGGGTCAGGCTCTTGCCCGAAGGGTCGCCGATCATGCCGGTGAAGTCGCCGATCAGGAAGATGACCTGATGACCGAGGTCCTGGAACTGGCGCATCTTGTTCAGCAGCACCGTATGACCCAGATGCAGGTCCGGCGCGGTGGGGTCGAAGCCAGCCTTGATCCGCAGCGGACGGCCTTCCTGCAGGCGCGCACGCAGATCCTCGAGCTTGAGGATCTCGTCGGCACCACGGCCGATCAGGGAAAGGGCTTCTTCAATCGAGGACACGTGACTACTCCCGGCAACGCCGATTCTTGTGTGGGGGTGTTAAAGCCAAGTTAACCCGATTGGCTTCACAAAAGCCAATGGGCACAAGGGTTTGACGCGCTTTTCTCAGGTGTCTATGGTAACCGGCGTTCAGGCCCGCGCTCCCGGGCCAGCCAGGAAAAACCGCCGATGCACAACTCCGAACAAGGGCGCGCACGCAAGCAGCGCTTCCAGGAACGCCTTCACGTCCTGCACGACAACGCCCTGCATCGGAAGCTCAGGCAACATCTTCCCGCCGCCTTCAATGAGCGCTGGACCCGGCGTCACTGGATGCATGCCAGCCTGTTCGCGACCATCGGTGCGCTGGTCGCCACGATCGTCCCCGGTTTCTCGCACACCATCGACGCCCCCTACGCCGACAGCCACACCAGCCTGGCCCTGCCCTTGCCGCCGCTGTCGCTGGCCCGCCAGCAGCAGGTGCCCGGTGACAGCTGGCAGGTCCTGCGCGTACAGCGTGGCCAGACCCTCAGCGAGCTGTTCGACCAGGCCGGCATTCCGGCGACCACCCTGCATCGCGTCCTGGACCACCCCGGTGCCCGCGAATCGCTGACGAAGCTGCGTCCGGGCGCCGAGATCGCCTTCGACATGCCGCTGTCCGGCGACCTGCGCAGCATCCGCTTCGACCGCGACGGCGAGAACCGGGTCGAGCTGAGCCTGGCCGGCGACAACATCAAGGAAACCGTGACCAAGCGCGAGACCTCCACGCGCACGGTGGTCACCAGTGGTGAGATCACCAGTTCGCTGTATGCCGCAGCGCGCCGGGCCGGGCTGTCACCCTCGGCGATCGCCACCATGACCGACGACATCTTCAAGTACGACATCGACTTCTCCAAGGACCTGCAGCCGGGCGACCGCTTCAGCGTGGTGATGGATGAGACTTGGCGCGAGGGCGAAAAGGTCGATACCAGCAAGATCCTGGCAGCGACCTTCACCACCGGCGGCAAGACCTATTCGGGCTTCCGCTTCGAACGCAACGGCAAGTCCGAGTACTACGACATCAATGGGCGCTCGCTGAAGAAGAGCTTCATCCGCATGCCGATCCCGTTCGCGCGCCTGAGCTCGACCTTCGGCGCGCGCAAGCACCCGGTGCTGGGCAAGATGCGCATGCACAAGGGCGTGGACTACGCCGCCCGCACCGGCACGCCGATCATGGCGGCCGGCGATGCGCGCGTGCAGTTCGCCGGCGTGCAGCGCGGCTACGGCAATGTGGTGATCCTCGACCACGGTCGTGGCCACACCACCCTGTACGGGCACATGTCGCGCTTTGCGAACATCCGCACCGGCCAGCGCGTGGCGCAGGGCACGGTGATCGGCTATGTCGGCTCGACCGGCCTGGCCACCGGCCCGCACCTGCACTACGAATTCCGCGTCAACGGCGTGCACCGCAACCCGCTGACGGTGACCATGCCGCCGCCGGAGCCGCTCAAGGGCGCCGAGCTGGCCGCCTTCCGCGCCCAGACCGCGCCGGCGATGGCGCGCATCCAAGGCATGGAGAAGCTGATCTACGCCGACGCCAGCCCGGCGCCGACCGGTCAGGACGAGGCGGCCACGGAGGTGGCCAGCGCCAAGGACACGCAGACCCGCGGCCGCAAGCGCGGCTGAGACCTGCGTTGACGAACAAGGACGCGGCAGCCCAAGCTTGCCGCGTCCTTTTCTTTTGCGCGCCATGAGCACACCTGCCGACGCCAACACTCCCCTGTACCTGGGCCTGATGTCAGGCACCAGCGCCGACGGTATCGATGCCGCGCTGGTGCAGTTTCCCGACGAGGGCGGCTGCCGCTTCGTGCATGGCCTGACGGCGCGCTGGGAGCCCCTGCTGCGCGCGCGGCTGGTGGCGCTGGGCGAAGGGGGGCCGCTGGCGTCGCTGGAGGAGCTTGGCGAACTCGACGCGCGGATCGCGATCGCCTTCGCCGACGCCGCCAACCAGTTGCTGGACGAATCCGGCGTGGACCGCACCCGGGTGCGGGCGATCGGCTCGCATGGGCAGACCGTGCGCCACCGGCCGCTGGCCGATCCGGCCTTCACCGTGCAGCTGGGCGACGGCAACCGCATCGCCGAGCTGACCGGGATCACCACGGTGTGCGATTTCCGCCGCCGCGACGTGGCTGCCGGCGGTCATGGCGCACCGCTGATGCCGGCCTTCCACCTCGGCATGCTGGGCACGGCCGACGAGGACCGGGCCGTGCTCAACCTGGGCGGCATCGCCAATCTGACCCTGATCCCGCGGGAGGGTGCCGTACGCGGCTTCGACACCGGTCCAGCCAATGCGCTGATGGATGCCTGGTGCCAGCGCCACACCGGGCGCACCTTCGATGCCGAAGGCGCCTATGCCGCCAGCGGTGTGGTGGATGGCCCCCTGCTGGCGGGCTGGCGTGCGGACCCCTGGTTCGACCTGCCCCCGCCGAAGAGTACCGGTCGCGAACAGTTCCATCTGGCGTGGGCGGAGGCGCACATGGGTGAAGGCCAGTACGCCGCTGCCGATGTGCAGGCGACCCTGCTTGAGCTGACCGTGGCGACCGTGGCCGATGCGCTGCTGGCGCAGCAGCCGCAGACACGCCGCCTGCTGGTCTGTGGCGGCGGCGTGCACAACCGGCAGTTGATGAAACGGCTGGCCGAACGGCTGCCGGCGCTGCAGGTGGAATCCAGCGCCGTGCATGGGTTGGACCCGGAGTACGTGGAAGCCATGGGCTTCGCCTGGCTGGCGCAGCGGACGATGGACGGGCTGACGGGGAACCTGCCCAGCGTCACCGGCGCGAAGGGACCGCGGATTCTCGGCGCGATCCATCTGGCCTGAGGTGGCCCCCCCCCGCCGGGCATGGCCCGGCGCTACCCCCTGCCGGGCATGGCCCGGCGCTACCCCTTCGGCATCCTCCGCCGGGCATGGCCCGGCGCGCGCCCTTCGGCGACCAACTGGTAGCGCCGGGCCATGCCCGGCGGTGAGGTATCAGATCAATCGAAGCCCTGCCCGGCCGGCAGCGCCTGCAGCGCGATGATGGCCGCAGCGAGCGCATCGACCTCGGTATCGCCAAAACCGGAGCGGACCTCCAGCTCGCTGCTGAACAACCCTTGTTCCAGCAACGCCGCACAGGTCTGTTCGTGGCTCCAGCCACGGGCAACCGCGACCCGCCGGATGCGTTCCAGCAGCAGCGGGTCCAGGTCCCGCAGCACAACATCAGCCATGCTCACTTCCCCGTTCGCAGGGCACCGCCCCCTCGGCGCGTCGGGGGCGATGATCCCGCAGACCGGGCGGGCAGGCAATCAGGCGGCCGGCGGTGGCCCGCGGTCGACGATGCGCGGCCACAGCCAGACCAGCAGCAGCAGGGTCGGCACCACGGTGACCGAGCTGAGGATGAAGAACGTGCTGTAGGAGGTGGCCTCGACGATGTAGCCCGACACACCGCCGACGAACTTGCCGGGCAGGTTGGCCAGCGAGACCAGCAGCGCATACTGGGTCGCGGTGAAGTTGCGGTCCGTCAACGACGACATGAAGGCGACCAGCACGGTGCCTGCAAAGCCCTGGAACAGGTTGTCGGCACTGAGGGCGGCATAGAACGCCCACAGCTTGCCCGGGTTGTGCGCCATCAGCAGAAAGGCCAGATTGGACAGCGCCACGCCCAGTGCCGCCACCAGCAGCATGCGCCGGAAGCCAAACGCGGCCACCGCGATGCCTCCCAGGAAGGCACCGCCGATGCCCATCCACACCCCGAACAGTTTGGAGACCGTGGCGATGTCGGCCTTGTCGAAGCCGGAATCGAGGTAGAACGGCCCCGCCATCACCCCGATCACCTGGTCAGGGAACTTGAACAGGCCGACAAAGGCCAGCAGCACCAGCGCCAATGCCACGCCGTTGCGGCTGAAGAAACTTGTGATCGGCTGGACGAAGGCTTCGGCGACATCGATGCGGCGCTGCACGGCGGTGGCGGGACGCTCCGGTTCGGCGCACAGCAGCGTGGTGATGATCGGCAGCAGCATCAGGGCGGCCATCGCCAGATACGCGATGACCCAGCCTTCAAACTGGGCCAGATACAGCGCGCCGGCACCGGCCAGGATCAGGCCGATCCGGTAACCCAACGTGTAGGTGGCCGCCAGCGCGGCCTGAGCGGTCTGCGGCGCGATCTCGATACGGTAGGCATCCACGGCCGAATCCTGGGTGGCGCCGGCAAAGGACGCCACCAGCACCCACATCACCAGGGGCCAGACGCCCTGTTCGGGGCGCACCAAGGCCAGCGCGATCAGTCCGACCAGCACCATGACCTGCGATATCAGCAGCCAGGAGCGACGACGGCCGAGCCGGCCCAGCAACGGGAAGGCATACCGATCCAGCAGCGGTGCCCACAGGAACTTGAGCAGGTAGAAGAAACTGGCCAGGCTGATCAGGCCGATGCTGCCCAGGTCCAGCCCCACATCGCGCAGGCGCGTGGACAAGGTCTGCGACGCGATCAGCAGGAACGGCAGGCCACTGCCGAAACCCAGCATGGCCATGGTCAGCGCCGACGGTGTACCGAAGGCGCGCTTGATTCCTGCCCAGCCCTTGTAGCTGACCGGCCTGGCCGCCTCGCTCACAGGTCGTAGTCCACGGTGAACGGGGCGTGGTCGGAGAAGCGCTCTTCGCGGTAGATCGAGCAGCCACGCAGTTTGTCGCGCAGGCCCGGCGTGATGAACTGGTAGTCGATGCGCCATCCCACGTTGTTGGCGCGGGCCGCCCCGCGGTTGCTCCACCAGGTGTAGTCCTCCCCGGTGGGATTGAGCAGGCGATACGCATCGGCCCAGCCACGACCGGCCGCCACGTCGGTGGCCTGGCCATGATCAGCGCACAGCGCGTTGAGCCAGTCGCGCTCTTCGGGCAGACAGCCGGAATTCTTCTGGTTGGACTTCCAGTTCCTGATGTCCAGCGCCGACCGCACGATGTTCCAGTCGCCACACAGCACGTAGTCGCGACCGCTGCGCGCCCACTCCTCCAGGATCGGCCGCAGCCACTCCATCACTTCGAACTTGAATCCCTGGCGCAGGTCGCCGGAGCTGCCGGACGGAATGTAGAAGGACACCACGCTGAGGTTGCCGAAGCGCGCCTCGATATAGCGCCCCTCATCGTCGAACGGCGCCCAGCCCAGCGAGGTGATGACCTGGTCCGGTTCCCGCCTGCTGTAGATCGCCACGCCGCTGTAGCCCTTCTTGGTGATGGCATCGCGGTAGAAGCAATGGTGTCCGTCGGGCCGGAACATCGGGTCGGTCAACTGGTCTTCCTGGGCCTTGGTCTCCTGGAGGCACAGGACGTCGGCGTCCTGGGCGCGGAACCAGTCGAGGAAGCCTTTGGTCGCGGCGGAACGGATGCCATTGGCGTTGAAACTGATGATGCGCATGCGGGGGACCTACGACGGGAAACCGGGCAAGCATACCGGTTGGCTGCTGGGCTGCGCAGTCCGGCGGACGCGGCCGGACGGCCCCCCCGGAAGAGCGCCGACGAGCGCGGAAGGCCCGGCTGCATTAGGATTTGTGCTCCAAATGAAGATGAATCGAGTTTTGATGAGCGACCACCGTCACCGTTTCCTGCAGCTGGCCCTGACCGCCGACGCCCTGCGCTTCGGCCAGTTCACCCTCAAGTCCGGCCGGCTGAGCCCCTATTTCTTCAACGCCGGTCGCTTCGACTCCGGCTCGCTGCTGTCCCAGCTCGGCGCCTGTTATGCCGATGCCATCGACGCCAGCGGGGTCAAGTACGACGTGGTGTTCGGCCCGGCCTACAAGGGCATTCCGCTGGCCACGGCAATGGCCTGCGAGCTGGCCCAGCGTGGCCGCGACCTGCCGCTGTCGTTCAACCGCAAGGAAGCCAAGGACCATGGCGAAGGCGGCCAGCTGATCGGCGCCGACATGAATGGCAAGCGCGTGCTGATCGTCGATGACGTGATCACTGCGGGTACTGCGATCCGCGAAGCGCTGGCCATCATCCGCGCGGCAGGCGGCACTCCGGCCGGCATTGTGGTCGCTCTGGATCGCCAGGAGATCGCTTCGGAAGCCGATCGCCGCTCCGCGGCGCAGGCAGTGGCCGAGGAAGCCGGCATCCCGGTGATCGCAGTGGCTTCGCTGGGCGACCTGCTTGATTTCGCCTCGGGAAACCCGGAACTTGTCGGCTACCGGCAGCCGCTGGAAGCCTATCGGGCCCAGTACGGCGTCCGCTCCACACGCTGACCGCCAGGGGGAAGGTCGCATGTCCCGAATTCCTGCTGTTCTCTTCGCCGGCCTGCTGCTGGCCCTGCCGTTCACCGTGGCGGGGCAGTCGCGGGGCGGCGACAAGGTCGAGAAGAAGCTGTACTGCTGGAACGAGGGCCAGGAGCGGATCTGCACCGATGCGCTTCCTGCCGATGCGGTCAACCACGCGCGCGACGAGTTCAATGCCCGCAGTGGGCTGCGCAATGCGCAGGTGCAGCGCGCGCTGACCGACGAAGAACGTGCCGCCGCCAGTACCGCGGCGGCACAGCAGCAGCTGGACCGGATGGCCGAGCAGACCCGCCAGCGCACCGAGCAGGCGATGCTGACCACCTACGGCAGCGAAGACGACCTGCGGCGGGTGTTCGCCGAGCGCCAGGAAGTGCTCGACAACAACCTCAAGACCGCCCAGTACAACGTGGCCAGCCTGCGTGAATCGCTGGTCGCGCTGCTGTCGGCGGCCGGCGACCGCGAGCTGGCGGGCGCCAAGGTGGGCGACCCGCAGGCCGAAGCGATCCGCCAGCGGCACGTACAGCTGCAGTCGCAGCAGCGCCTGCAGTCCGGCTTCCTGCAGCAGCAGCAGGCGTTGAAGGCGGAGATCGAAAGCACCCTGCAGCGCTATCGCGAGCTGAAGGGCCTGGCGCCGGCTGCCCCGGCTGGCTGAAAACGCTCCTGCCGCCGGGCATGGCCCGGCGCTACCCGTGGCCAGGTTACGGCCTGACGCGCGGAATTTATGCAGTCTTTACGCGCCGGCCCGGTCCGCCGGGTAGTGCGTTTACGGGGCGCAGGCCGACCATGACGGCCTGAGGTGGAGGGGTTCCACCAGGACGCAATTCCCATGTCCCCCTGGCTGTCGTTGGTGTGTGGCGTGCTGGTGCTGATCGCCGCCGCCTATCTTCTGTATGTCGTGCTGCGGCCCGAGTCGTTCTGAGCGGAGCCGGCCATGATTGAAATTCTTGTCATTCTTGCTGCCAGCGTCGCGCTGGCATGGCCGCTGGGACTGTACCTGGCGCGCGTGATGCGCGGCACGCCGATGAAGGTCGACGTGCTGTTCCGTTGGATCGAAACGCCGCTGTACAAGGTCTTCGGCGTCGATCCCGCACGCTCGATGTCCTGGCGTGGCTACGTGCTGGCATTCCTGCTCAGCAATGGGGTGGTGGCGGTGCTGACCCTGGCGGTGTTCATGACCCAGGCGTGGTTGCCGCTGAATCCGGACCAGATCCCGAACATGCGCTGGGACACCGCGCTGCACACGATGATCTCGTTCCTGACCAACACCAACCAGCAGCACTATTCGGGCCAGGCGCAGCTGTCCTACCTCTCGCAGATGACCGGGATCACTGGTCTGCAGGTGGTGACCCCGATGATGGGCCTGGCGCTGGCGGTGGCCACACTGCGCGCGCTGTTCGCGCCGGCGCCGCAGTCGGCCACAGGCAGCGCCGGCGATGACCGCCAGGTCGCAGTGGGCAACTACTACACCGACGTGGTGCGCCTGTGCGTGCGCGTCCTGTTGCCGCTGTGCCTGCTGTGGACACTGCTGCTGACCAGCCAGGGCGTGCCGTCGACGCTGGCGGCGGGGCCGCAGGCTACGCCGATCGATGCCTCCGCCGGCATGACGACGCAGAAGCTGCCGCTGGGTCCGGTCGCGGCGATGGTCGCCGCCAAGCAGCTGGGCGCCAACGGCGGCGGCTGGTATGGCCCGAACAGCAGCTTCCCGCTGGAGAATCCGACGCCGGTTTCGAACCTTCTCGAAGTGATCGGCATCCTGCTGGTACCGATGGCGGTGATCTTCATGATCGGGGCATTCACCGGGCGACGTCGCTTCGGCGCGCTGGTGTTCGTCTGCATGCTGGGAATGTCGCTGCTGTCCACCGGCGCCATGGTGTGGAGCGAAGGCCACAGTGCCAGTGCGGCCACGCCCCTGCTGATGGAGGGCAAGGAAGTACGTTTCGGCGCCGACGGCACCGCGTTGTGGGCGGCGGTGACGACGCAGGTGTCCAATGGCTCGGTGAACGGCATGCACGATTCGCTGGCCCCGCTGAGCGGTGGCATTGCCCTGGTCAACATGCTGGTCAGTGCGATCTGGGGTGGCATCGGCTGCGGCCTGCAGCAGTTCATCGTCTACCTATTGCTGGGCGTGTTCCTGGCGGGGTTGATGACGGGCCGGACGCCGGAACTGTTCGGTCGCAAGCTGGAGACCCCGCAGGTGCGCCTGCTGGCCCTGCTGGTGCTGCTGCAGCCCATCACCCTGCTGGTGTTCACCGCGGTCACTCTGGCCGTGCCCGGCCTGGCCGGCACCTCCAATCCCGGCTTCCACGGCATCAGCCAGGTGTTCTACGAATACGTATCGGCCTACGCCAACAACGGTTCGGGCTTCGAGGGACTGGGTGATGCCACGCCGTGGTGGAACCTGAGCTGCTCGCTGGTGCTGCTGCTGGGTCGCTTTCCGCTGCTGGTGATTCCGCTGGTGGTTGCTGCCCAGCTCGCCGCCAAGCGGCAGGCACCGGAGTCAGCGGGCAGCCTGCAGATCGAAACCCCGACGTTCGCCCTGACCCTGGTGTCGGTGATCGTCATCCTGACCGTGCTGCAGTTCATGCCGGCGCTGGTGCTTGGCCCGATCGCCGACCACCTGAGCCTGGGACTGCATTGAGGACACCCCCATGAGTAGCCACGCAACCTCAACCCGTAACCCGCTTGCGTCACGCCCTGCCCTGCTCGATGCGGCCGGCCTGCGCCGCGCACTGGTCGACGCCGTACGCAAGCTTTCACCGATGCATCTGGTGCGCAGCCCGGTGATGGCGGTGGTGATGGCCGGCACGATCGTCGCCGCGATCATCACCCTGACCGGCAACGCTCCACTGGGCTTCGGCCTGGCGGTGACCGCGATCCTGCTGGTCACCGTATTGTTCGGCAACTTCGCCGAGGCCGTCGCCGAAGCACGCGGCCGGGGCCAGGCCGCATCGTTGCGCCGTGCCCGCCAGGACCTGGTGGCGCGCCGACTGGCCGCCGCGCAGCCAGGGGCCGCAGAAACGCAGGTGCCGGCCGCCGAACTGCGCCCGGGCGACCACGTCATCGTCAGTGCCGGCGAGCTGGTGCCAGCCGATGGCGAGATCGTGCAGGGCCTGGCCACCATCAACGAAGCGGCGGTAACCGGCGAATCGGCACCGGTGCTGCGCGAAGCGGGTACCGATCGCTCCGGCGTGATCGGCGGTACCAAGGTGCTGTCCGACCAGATCGTCGTGCGTGTGACCGCCGAGCCGGGCCACAGCTTCCTGGACCGGATGATCGCGCTGGTGGAAGGCGCCAACCGGCAGAAGACACCGAACGAGGTCGCCCTGACCCTGCTGCTGGCGGCGATGACGCTGACCTTCCTGGTGGTGGTGGCGACATTGCCGGCCATCGGCGCCCATGTCGGCGTCCAGGTCGATCCACTGCTGCTGATCGCACTGCTGGTCTGCCTGATCCCGACCACCATCGGCGGATTGCTGCCGGCCATCGGCATCGCCGGCATGAACCGCGCCCTGGCGGCCAACGTGCTGGCCAAGTCGGGCAAGGCGGTGGAAGTGGCCGGCGACGTCGATGTGCTGCTGCTGGACAAGACCGGCACCATCACCTACGGCGACCGCCAGGCCAGCCACTTCCATGCGTTGGCCGGGATCGACGCCAGCCAGCTGCGCGACGCGGCCCTGTTGTCCTCGCTGGCCGACCCGACCCCGGAAGGCAAGTCGATCGTGCGCCTGGCACGCGAGCAGGGGTGCACCACCGCCGAACCGGAGCAGGCCGTCTACCTGGCCTTCAGTGCGCAGACCCGCATGTCCGGCGTTGACCTTGCCCATGGCCGGCAGATCCGCAAGGGTGCGCTGGATGCGATCCGCAACCATGTGCAGGCGCAGGGAGGCGTGGTGCCGGCCGAGCTGGGCGGGCGCGTCGAACAGGTCGCCCGCAACGGCGCCACGCCGCTGGTGGTGGCGGAAGGTCGCCATGTGCTGGGCGTGATCGAACTGTCGGACGTGGTCAAGCACGGCATGCGCGAGAAGTTCGCACAGCTGAGGGCGATGGGCATCCGGACGGTGATGATCACCGGTGACAACCCGCTGACCGCGGCCGCCATCGCTGCCGAAGCCGGCGTCGACGACTACATCGCCGAAGCCCGGCCCGAGGACAAGCTGGCACGCATCCGCCAGGAACAGGCCGGGGGCCGTCTGGTGGCGATGGTCGGCGATGGCACCAACGATGCGCCGGCGCTGGCCCAGGCCGACATCGGGCTGGCCATGAACTCCGGCACGCAGGCCGCCAAGGAAGCCGGCAACATGGTCGACCTGGATTCGGATCCGGCCAAGCTGCTGGCGGTGGTGGAAGTAGGCAAGCAGCAGCTGATCACCCGCGGCGCGCTGACCACCTTCTCGCTGGCCAACGATGTCTCCAAGTACTTCGCGATCCTGCCGGCGCTGTTCGCCGCGGCGGTACCCGCGATGGCAGCGCTGAACGTGATGCAGCTGTCCAGTCCGCGCAACGCGGTGCTGGCCGCGCTGATCTTCAACGCCCTGGTGATTCCCGCTCTGATTCCGCTGGCTCTGCGCGGCGTGCGCTTCCGCCCGGCCACGGCCACCGCGCTCCTGCGCCGGAACATGCTGGTGTACGGCCTGGGTGGCGTGCTGCTGCCGTTCGCGGCGATCAAGGCGATCGACCTCCTTCTTGTCCTGGTATCCGGCTCATGAACCGCTCTGCTTCCACTTCTTCTTCCCTTCCGCGCGAAGCCAAGGCCGCATCCCGCATGGCCCGCCTGCAGGACGACGCCAGCTGGCGCCCGGCGATCGGCCTGGGTGTGGCGACCCTGCTGCTGGCCGGTGCGGTCTACGCCGGCATCGCCACCGGTTTTGCCGGCCTGGCGTACCCGATGCAGGCCGAAGGCAGCCTGCTGCGCGATGGCAGCGGCCAAGTGCGTGCGTCGGCGTGGCTGGCGCAGCCGTTCACTGGCGATGGCTACTTCCAGGCGCGGCCATCGGCCGCCAACTATGACCCGATGGCGGCGGCCGGCTCCAACCTGGCACGCAGCAACCCTGCGTTGACCGAGCGCGTCGCCGCAAGCACGGCTGCGGTCGCAGCGCGCGAAGGCGTCGCACCGGACCAGGTGCCGGCGGACCTCGTCACCCAATCCGGCGGCGGGCTCGATCCGCAGCTGACGCCGGCGGCGGCGCAGTTGCAGGTGGCCCGCGTGGCGCGTGCCCGGGGCCTGCCGGTGGAACGTGTGCAGGCGCTGCTGCAGGCCCACACCGAGGGACGCCAATGGGGTCTGTTCGGCCAGCCGCGGGTGAACGTGGTGACGCTGAACTTCGCGCTGGACCACGCAGCCGCCAGGCCGTGATGCGATCGTGCACCCGCTGCGCGCACAATGGCCGCCATGACTGACCTGCGAACCCGCCAGGCCGACGCCCTGGTGGAAGGCCTGCAACGCGAAGCCGGTGGCAAGCTGACGGTATTCCTCGGCGCGGCGCCGGGCGTGGGCAAGACCTACACGATGCTCAACCGCGCGCAGGAACAGCTGCGCCGGGGGGTCGACCTGGTGGTGGGTCTGGTGGAGACGCACGGCCGTGCCGATACCCAGGCGCTGCTGGAAGGACTGCCACGGCTGCGGCTGAAGGACGTGGCCTACCACGGCCACGCCCTGCAGGAAATGGACCTGGATGCCGTGCTGGCGCGGCGCCCGGCGCTGGTGCTGGTCGACGAACTGGCACATCGCAATGCACCGGGCAGCCGCCACGAGCGACGCTGGCAGGATGTCATGGAGCTTCTGGATGCGGGCATCGATGTCTGGACCACGGTCAACATCCAGCACCTGGAAAGCCTCAATGACGTGGTGATGCGCATCACCGGGGTGCGGGTCAGCGAAACCGTGCCGGACGGTGTGCTCGACCGCCTGCACGACATCGTGCTGGTGGACCTGCCGCCACGCGAACTGATCGCCCGCCTGCAGCAGGGCAAGGTGTACGTGCCGGAGCAGGCGGCACAGGCACTGCAGGCGTTCTTCTCGCCGGCCAACCTGACCGCACTGCGCGAGCTGGCCATGCAGGAAGCCGCTGATCGTGTCGACAGCAGCCTGCGCGAGACCCGTGCCGCACGCGGCGAGGGCAACCTGCCGCTGCGCCGCGGCGTACTGGTGGCGATCGATGGTGGCGGGCAGAGCGAGTATCTGGTGCGGGTCGCGCGCCGCATTGCCGAACGGCGCGATGCGCCGTGGACGGTGGTGACGGTGCAGGGACGACGCCAGGACGAAGCAACCCGACGCGAGATCGACGCGGCGTTCGCGCTGGCACGTCGCCTGGGCGGCGATGCCGAACTGCTGCATGGCTCCAGCATCGCCGATGCCCTGCTCGACCACGCCGCGCACAACGGTGTCTCGACCCTGGTGCTGGGCCGCACCCGCGAGCGGCCGCTGGCACGGATGTTCAACCGCACCCTGACCCAGCAGCTGATCCAGCGCGGTGCGCACTACGAAATCACCATCATCAGCACGCCGCAGGCACGTGCGCGTTCGCGCCGCGAAGGCCTGTTGCCGCCGGCGCGCGGCATCAACCACGAACCACTGCAGGCCCTGCTCGCCACCGCGCTGGCCTGCCTGGTCGCGTGGCTGGTTGAACGCTGGGTGGGCATGGCCGACCTGTCGATGGTGTTTATCGTGGCGGTCGTGCTGGTCGCAGCCCGCAC
Organism: Stenotrophomonas maltophilia; assembly: GCF_025642255.1. Taxonomy (NCBI): domain Bacteria; kingdom Pseudomonadati; phylum Pseudomonadota; class Gammaproteobacteria; order Lysobacterales; family Lysobacteraceae; genus Stenotrophomonas; species Stenotrophomonas maltophilia. The sequence continues at coordinate 313,203 of NZ_CP106759.1, read as the reverse complement.
CCGCGCCAGCGTGGCGGTCATGGCCGCGATCCTGTGCTTCCTTGCCTACAACTTCCTGTTCATCGCACCACGCTTCACCTTCGCCATCGGCGCACGCCAAGGCGTGATCACCGTGTTCCTGTTCCTGGCAGCGGCACTGGTGGCCGGGCGCCTGGCATCACGGCTGCGCATGCAGGTGATCGCCCTGCGGGCCGCCAACCGTCATGCGCGCGCGCGGCAGCAGCTGGGGCGACAGCTGGCCAGCGCTGCCGGCGATGGCGAGGTGGCACTGGCCGGCCGCCATGCGCTGGAGCAGGCGATGGACGTGCCGGCATGGCTGCGGATCGGCGTGGACACCACCGCCGGCGGCCGCACCCTGCCCGGCGACACCGACCTGGCTGCCGCCGACTGGGCACTGCGCCACGGCCAGCCCAGCGGGCGTTTCACCGATACGCTGGCCGGCGCGCAATGGTGGTTCCTGCCCCTGCTTGATGGCGAGGACCGTGCAATCGGCGTGGCCGGCCTGTATCTGCCAGGTGCACGCCTGCTGCCCGAGCAGCGCCAGCTCGCCGAAGCGATGGTGGACGACATTGCCCAGGCGGCATTGCGCACGCGGCTGGTGGCCGAGCTGGAGCGGGCGCACGTCAGCAACGAGACCGAGCGCCTGCGCTCTGCTCTGTTGTCTTCGGTATCGCACGATCTGCGCTCGCCGCTGGCGGCGATGATCGGATCGGCCGACAGCCTGGCCAGCTATGGCACGGCGATGGACGTGGCTGACCGCCGCGCGCTGCTGGACACCATCCTGGTCGAAGGCGAACGGCTGGACCGCTACATCCAGAACCTGCTGGACATGACCCGGCTGGGCCACGAAGGCCTGAAGATCAACCGCGACTGGATCGGGGTGGACGAGTTGATCGGGTCGGCCGCGCGACGGCTGCAGCGCTACCAGCCCAACGTGAGGCTGGAACTGGATATCCCGCCGACCCTGGCGCCGATCTGGGTGCATCCGGCGCTGGTCGAGCAGGCGGTATTCAATGTCATGGAGAATGCGGCCAAGTTCTCCCCCGCCGATGCCGCGGTACAGGTGCAGGCGCGCGAACTGGACGGCCAACTGCGCATCGACGTGATCGATGCCGGTCCCGGCATCCCCGACGAAGAGCGGGCACGCATCTTCGACATGTTCTACAGCGTCGAGCGTGGCGACCGTGGCCGCCATGGTACCGGTCTGGGCCTGACCATCTGCCAGGGAATGATCGGCGCGCATGGCGGCAGCGTGCAGGCGCTGCCGGGACGTGACGGTCGCGGTACCCTGATCCGCATCACCCTGCCCCTGCTCAAGCCAGCCTCCCACGATGAGCCCGACCCCGATTGATGCGAGCGTACCGGCCCCGCGCGTGCTGGTGATCGATGACGAGACCCAGATCCGCCGTTTCCTGGATATCAGCCTGCGGGCGCAGGGCTATCAGGTCAGGCAGGCCGCGACCGGCCAGGAAGGCCTGCAGCTGGCTGCCAGCGAGGACATGGACCTGGTGATCCTGGATATCGGCCTGCCGGACATGGAGGGCCACCAGGTGCTGGAGCAGCTGCGGCAATGGAGCCAGGTGCCGGTCATCATGCTGACCGTGCGTGCCGGAGAAGCGGAAAAGGTGCGGGCGCTGGACAACGGTGCCAACGACTATGTGACCAAGCCCTTCGGCACGCAGGAACTGATGGCGCGGGTGCGCGCGCTGTTGCGGACACGCAGCGTGCCGACCGATGGCACGCCTCCGGTATTCGACGACGGCCATCTGCATGTGGACCTGGTGCGCCGGGAAGTGGCGATCGCGGGCGAACCGGTGGCGCTGACCCGCAAGGAGTACGCGCTGCTGTCGCTGCTGCTGCGCAATGCCGGCCGGGTGGTCACCCAGCCGCAGATCCTGCAGGAGATCTGGGGACCCACCCACCAGCACGACACGCACTACCTGCGCATCCTGGTGGGCAAGCTGCGGCACAAGCTGGGCGATTCGGCGCTGGATTCACGCTACCTGTTCACCGAACCTGGCGTCGGATTGCGGTTCAAGGGGTGAGGGTGTGCCGACCAACGGTCGGCACCCACCCGGATCGATCAGAACCCCAGCGGGGTGTCACCGACGATCGGCTGCAGCTGGCTGCGGAACAGTGCCTGGATGCGCTCCAGCGCCGCCTCGTCCTCGCCCTCGAAGCGCAGCACCAGTACCGGGGTGGTGTTGGAGGCGCGCACCAGTCCCCAGCCGTCGGGGAAATCCACACGCAGGCCGTCGATGGTCGACAGGCGGCCACCCACATACGGGTTGTCCGGCGACTGCGCTGCCGCCACCAGCATCGCCACCAGGGCGTGCGGCGTACCCTCGGACACCGGCACCTTCAGCTCCGGTGTGGCCACCATCTCCGGCAGTCCGGACAGCACCTCATCCGGGGTTTCCTCGCGCTGGGCCAGGATCTCCAGCAGGCGCGCGGCGGCGTACAGCCCGTCATCGAAGCCGAACCAGCGTTCCTTGAAGAAGAAGTGGCCGCTCATCTCGCCCGCCAGCTCGGCATCGGTCTCGCGCATCTTCGCCTTCATCAGCGAGTGCCCGGTCTTCCACATCAGCGGGCTGCCGCCGTTGCGCAGCACGTGGTCGGACAGCTTGCCCGTGCACTTCACGTCGTAGATCACCATCGCCCCGGGATTGCGCATCAGCACATCGGCGGCGAACAGCATCAGCAGGCGGTCGGCGTAGATGATCCTGCCCTCGCCGGTGACCACGCCCAGGCGGTCGCCGTCACCGTCGAAGGCCACGCCGAGATCAGCGCCAAAGCGTTTGACCGTCTGTACGAGGTCCTGCAGGTTGTCCGGCTCGCTGGGATCGGGATGATGATTGGGGAAGGTGCCATCAACATCGCAGTAAAGCGGAATCACCTCGGCACCGATCGCTTCCAGCAGCTGCGGGGCCAGCGCACCGGCAACCCCGTTGCCGGCGTCGGCCACCACCTTCAGCGGGCGGTCGAGCTGCACGTCATCGGCGATCCGCTGGATGTAATCGGCGCCGACATCGCGCTGCTGGTAGTCACCCGGTTCTGCCGCCTGCACCAGGCGGCCCTCGACGATGCGCTGGTACAGGCCGGTGATGGCATCGCCGGACAGCGTTTCGCCGCCGATGACGACCTTGAAGCCGTTGTACTCGGGAGGATTGTGGCTGCCGGTCACCGCCACGCAGGTGCCGGTACGCAGGTGGAATGCGGCGTAATAGACGACCGGCGTGGGCGCCAGGCCGATGTCGATGACCGCGCAGCCGGCACGGCGCAGGCCTTCGGCCAGGCCGGCTGCCAGCTCGGGGCCGGACAGGCGCCCGTCACGGCCGATCACCACCTCGCGCAGGCCCTGTTCCAGCGCAGCGGTACCGATGGCCTGGCCGATCAGCGCGGCGGTCTTTACCGTCAGTTCGCTGCCCACCACACCTCGGATGTCGTAGGCCCGGAAGATGCCCGCTGCCAGCGCTTCCGCCGGGACCGGCGGCGGAGGGGCCACTGTGGCGTCGGCGGCAGCTTCGGCGGCCTGTGGCGGCGCCATCTGCAGGCTCTCGCGCAGCGTCGGGCCCTCATCCACCTCGACGGCAGACGTGCGCCGCGGCAGCGGCAGGCGCTTCGGCAGGCGGTCGCGACCGACCAGCAGCAGCACGGCGATGAAGGCCAGCAGCAGCGCGACGATACCGCTGGCCAGCGCGCCCAGACCGAGCGGGCCGGGTTCGACGTTGGGCACGGCCGCTGCCAGCCGCAGCGGGGTGCCGGCAATCGGCCTGGCCTGCGCCTCGGCGATCTGCGCCAGGCCGGAATCGCCCTGGGTGACCAGATCGTGCGTGCCCTGGCGCAGGCCGAGGAAACCACTGGCAGGCGCGCGGATCTGATCCAGCGGCGCGGTCAGGCGCAGCAGCGGCTGACGGACGTAGACGACCGCCGCCCCCAGGCTGCCCAGTTGCACCGGCGCAGCCAGGCCGAGGCGGTTGCCACCGCCATCGCGGACCACCCGCAGGCTCGGCCGGTCCTCGCCCAATGCCTGCTCCAGCAGGGCCAGGCGCGCATAGCCAAAGGTGGCCGGATCGGCGTAGGCAGCGGCCAGGTCGGCGCCCAGCACCTCCACCCGCTCCACGCCGGACCAGCTCTCGCGCAGGGCCAGCGCAGCGGCGGACGCATCGCCGGCCTGCAGCGCCTGCTGCAGGCGCTCGTTCTTCAACTGCTGCTGCAGCTGCTGCAACTGGCCACTGGCGGCCTGTTGCAGGCCCTGCACGGCCTGGTCACGCGCCTCTTCCAGCGCCTTGCCACCTGCCTCCTGGCGCCACTGCTGCACGGCGCTCCAGCCGAACCAGCCGGCCAGCAACACGAGCAGCACTGCCAGCAGCGGTGCGCTGCGCCCCAACGACCGTCCCTGCTGCCTTTCCCCGATGCCGCTCATCAATGTCCCCCGTCAACGCACCCCGGTATGGCCGAATCCACCCGTTCCCCGCACGCTGTCGGTGAAAGTATCCACCACCTGCAGGCTGACGCGGGCAATCGGAACCACCACCAGCTGCGCGATGCGGTCACCCGGCTCGATCGTGAAGGCCTCGCGGCCCCGGTTCCAGACGCTGATCAGCAGCGGACCCTGGTAGTCGGCGTCGATGAGGCCGGTGCCGTTGCCGAGGACGATGCCGTGGCGATGGCCCAGGCCCGAACGCGGCAGGATGACCGCGCACAGGTGCGGATCGGCAATGTGGATGGCCAGGCCACTGGGAACCAGCGCGGTATCGCCCGGCTGCAAAGTCAGCGCGGTGTCCAGCGCTGCGCGCAGGTCCATGCCGGCACTGGCCTCGGTGGCATACGCCGGCAGCGGCCAGCTGTCGCCGAAGCGCGGATCGAGCAGTTTGACCTGCAACGGTTGCGATGAAATCACCTGGGTCATGCCTGAAGTCTCCGCGCGATCAGCGCCAGCAGTTGTTCGGCCAGCTCGCGCTTGGAGGTCGCCGGGAATACCTGTTCGCCATCCTGCCAGAAGGCCGTGGCGGCGTTGTTGTCACTTTCGAAGCCACCGCCACTGATGCCGACCTGGTTGGCGATCACCAGATCCAGGCGTTTGTCGACCAGCTTGCCACGCGCGTACTTCTCCACGTCGTGGGTTTCGGCGGCGAAACCGACCACCAGCTTCAGCGACTGCGTCTGCGCGGCCACCTCGGCCAGGATGTCCGGGGTACGCACCAGTTCGATCACCAGTGACTGGCTGTCGGCGGTCTTCTTCAGCTTCTGCGGCGCCACCTGCCGTGGGGTGTAGTCGGACACGGCGGCGGCACCGATATAGATGTCGGCCGGCAGCGATGAGAGCACGGCGTCGCGCATCTGTGCGGCCGAGCGCACATCGACGCGCTGCACGCCGACCGGCGTCGGCAGCTGCACGGGACCACTGACCAGCACCACCTGCGCCCCCATCGTCGCCGCGGCCGCGGCCAGTGCGAAGCCCATCTTGCCGCTGCTGCGGTTGCCGACGTAGCGCACCGGGTCGATGTCCTCGTAGGTGGGTCCGGCGCTGATCAGCACACGCAGTCCCTGCAGCGCGCGGGTTGCCGCGGGCGCGGCAGGCGCCACGGCATTGCCGTTGGCCGCCAGCGCGGCAACGATGTCACCCGGCTCGGCCAGCCGCCCCGGGCCGGACTCACCCTCGGCCAACGGCCCGTCGACCGGTCCGATCACCTGCGCGCCCCGCTGGCGCAGCAGTGCGATGTTGGCCTGCGTGGCCGGATGCAGCCACATGCGATGGTTCATCGCCGGACACACGGTCAGCGGCGCGGTACTGGCCAGGCACAACGTGCTGACCAGGTCGTCGGCGTGACCATGGGCCAGGCGCGCCAGCAGGTCGGCGGTGCCCGGTGCGATCACGATGCGGTCGGCCCAGCGCGCCAGCTCGATGTGGCCCATGGCCTGTTCGGCGGCGCTGTCCCACAACGTAGTGCGGGTCGGCTGCCCGGACAGGGCCTGGAAACTGAGCGGGGTCACGAACTGCTGGGCGCCGGCAGTCATCGCCACCTGCACCAGCGCCCCGGCATCGCGCAGCCGCCGCACCAGTTCCAGGGCCTTGTAAGCCGCAATCCCGCCGCCGACACACAACAGCAGTTTCTGGCCTTCCAGCGCGCCGGCCGGCGCGGGGGATGCGTTGGGGGAGTCAGCCACCTGGAATTCCTGTGCAAACGAGGGCGCTAGCTTACCCGATGGTCGGTAATGTCCCGATGCACAGCGCACATAGCTGGCAGCTATCAGCAGATGGAACTTCCACTACCGCAGTTCCCGGGTTCACCCGCCGATGATTCGGAACTTTCCTATACCCGTGCCCTGGTCGGCTTTGCAGAATCGGTACTGGCCACCTCCGGTGCGCCGCTCCGCTTCCCCGAGGATCCCGCGTGCAACCGCGCATCATCATCGCCGACGACCATCCGGTTGTACTGCATGGCATCCGTATCGTGCTGGAGGCTCACCAGATGCAGGTGGCCGGCAGCGCGGCCGACGGTGCCCAGCTGCTCGACCTGCTGCAGCGTGAAACCTGCCATGCCGTCCTCACCGACCTGTCCATGCCCGGCGTCGGCCCCGACGGCCCTGCGCTGCTGGGCGCACTGCGCGAGCGTCATCCGGGCCTGCCGGTGGTGGTGCTGACCGGAGCGCGCCACCCGGGACTGCTGGACAGGCTGCTGCGCGAAGGCATCGATGGCCTGGTCGACAAATGCGCCGGCTTCGCCGAGCTGCCGATGGCGCTCGCGGCAGCCATGTCCGGCCAGGTCTTCGTCTCACAGCAGCTGCGTCATCACCTGCAGTCGCGCGACCTGCTGTTCCAGCGCACACCGGTCTCGCTCTCCGCGCGCGAGCAGGAAGTCCTGCAGCTGCTCGCCGAGGGCCTGAACATCAACGCCATCGCGGCCCGCTGCGGCCGCAGCCCGAAGACGATCAGCCGGCAGAAGGCCGAGGCCAAGCGCAAGCTGGGATTGCAGAGCAACCAGGAACTGTTCGACTACCTGAAGACCGTGCGCGATTGAGGCATCGGCTGACGGTCATCGGCGGCAAGTGCCGATGGGAGCGCCGGGCGCCGCTGGCGATGATGCAGGCATGCCCATCCATGACTGGCCTGAACAGGAACGTCCCCGCGAGAAGCTGCTGGCGCGGGGTCCCACCATGCTGTCCGACGCGGAGTTGCTGGCGCTGTTCCTCGGCTCCGGGGTCGGCGGCCGCGATGCCGTGCAGACTGCACGCGACCTGCTGCACGCGCACGGTCCGCTACGGGTGCTGCTGGACCGGCCTGCCGGCGAGCTGGCACGGCTGCCCGGGCTGGGGCCGGCCCGCAGCTGCACCCTGGCCGCCGGCCTGGAACTGGCCCACCGGTACCTGGCCGCCGAACTGCAGCACGGCGAAGCAGTTGGCGACAATCCCGGGGCGGTGGGGCGCTACCTGCAGCACCGTCTGCGCGGGCAGGCCCGCGAACTGTTCCTGGTGCTGTTCCTGGACAACCGCCACCGGCTGATCGCGTGCGAGGAACTGTTTGCCGGAACCCTCACCGCAGCGGCGGTCTATCCACGGGAGGTCGTGCGGCGCGCCCTGCAGCTCAATGCCGCCGCCGTGATCATCAGCCACAACCACCCGTCCGGCGACCCGGAGCCATCGCCGGCCGACGCGCGCATCACCGAGGAGCTGCAGCAGGCCCTGGCCCTGGTCGACATCCGCCTGCTCGACCATTTCGTAGTGGGCGAAGGCCGCCCTGTTTCGTTTGCTGAACGTGGCCTGCTGGGCCAGCGCCAGGCCCGCCTGTTCGGCTGAGCCCCGGCTCCCCGGCCGCCCCGGGGGGACCGCACAGGCAGGCAACGGTCAGCGTGGCCGCCGGCATCTGCGCTAAAATGGGCGATTCCGCCGCTCATTCTCACAGCAGGCCTCGTGAAAAATCTCCTCCGCGCCCTGATCAGCCAAGGCATCGAAGCCTTGCGCGCCAATGGCACCCTGCCCGCCGACTCCCTGCCGCCGGACTTCGTGGTCGAGCGCCCGAAGACCCGTGACCATGGCGACTTCGCCACCAACGCCGCGATGCTGCTGGCCAAGGCCGCGCGCAGCAACCCGCGCGCACTGGCGCAGGCACTGGTCGAGGCGCTGCCGCGCAGCGAGGACGTCAGCAAGGTCGAGATCGCCGGACCCGGCTTCATCAACTTCCACCTGGCTCCGGCCGCGTACCAGCGCGAAGCCGCCTCGGTCATCAAGGAAGGCCACGACTACGGGCGCAACCTGTCCGGCAACGGCCGCACGGTGGGCGTGGAGTATGTGTCGGCCAACCCGACCGGTCCGCTGCACGTCGGCCATGGCCGCGCTGCGGCGATCGGCGACTGCGTGGCCCGCGTGCTCGACGCCAACGGCTGGAACGCCAAGCGTGAGTTCTATTACAACGACGCCGGCGTGCAGATCGAGAACCTGGCGCTGTCGGTGCAGGCCCGCGTCCAGGGCATCGCCCCCGACCAGGAGGGCTGGCCGGAAGGCGGCTACCGCGGCGAGTACATCGCCGATGTCGCGCGAGCCTACATGGCCGGCGCCAGCGTCGACCTGGAAGGCACCCTCGTGGTCGGCGCCAAGGATCCGCACGACATGCAGGCGATCCGCCGCTTCGCGGTGGCCTACCTGCGCAACGAGCAGAACCTGGACCTGGCCGCGTTCGGCGTCGATTTCGACATCTACTTCCTGGAAAGCTCGCTGTACGCCGATGGCAAGGTCGCGGAAACCGTGGCCAAGCTGCAGGCGTCCGGCCACACCTACGAGGAAGGCGGCGCACTGTGGCTGCGCAGCACCGACTTCGGTGACGACAAGGACCGCGTGATGCGCAAGTCCGACGGCACCTTCACCTACTTCGTGCCGGACGTGGCCTACCACCTGTCCAAATGGCAGCGCGGCTACGAGCGCGCGATCACCGAGCTGGGCGCCGACCACCACGGGTCGCTGGCGCGCGTGCGTGCAGGCCTGCAGGCGCTGGAAGTGGGCATCCCGCAGGGCTGGCCCGAGTATGTGCTGCATCAGATGGTCACCGTCATGCGCGGCGGCGAGGAAGTGAAGCTGTCCAAGCGTGCCGGCAGCTACTTCACCCTGCGCGACCTGATCGAAGAAGCTGGACGCGATGCGACCCGCTGGTTCCTGATCGCGCGCAAGCCCGATTCGCAGCTGACCTTCGACATCGATCTGGCCCGCCAGCAGAGCAACGACAACCCGGTGTTCTACGTGCAGTACGCGCATGCCCGCGTGTGCAGCCTGCTCCGCCAGGCGCAGGAGAAGGGCCTGGCCTATGACCAGGGCAGTGGCCTGGGTCAGCTCGTGCGCCTGGCCGATGACGCCTCGCTGCTGCTGATGAACGAGATCTCGCGCTATCCGGAAGTGGTCGAAGCCGCCGGCGTGGCGCTGGAGCCGCATCTGGTGGCGCAGTACCTGCGTGAATTGGCGCATGCCTTCCACACGTGGTATCACGGGACACCGGTGCTGGTGGACGACGCCGACGATCGCAACGCCAAGCTGACGCTGGCCTGCGCGGCGCGTCAGGTGCTGGCCAATGGCCTCGACCTCCTGGGCGTGAGCGCCCCGGAAAAAATGTAAGCATCAGGAGACGCAGTACACATGGCAGCACGACGCGGCAAAAACCAGGCACGACGCAACAGCAGCAGCCAGGGCACCCCGGGATGGGTGTGGCTGGTCGCCGGTGTGGCCATCGCCGCCGTGGTGTTCCTGGCGGCGCCGAATCTGTTCAAGGGCGAGGGCGATGGCTTCCTGCGCGCCGGTCCGCAGCCGAACCCGAACGCGCAGCCGGCGCCGGTCGCCGATGCCGACAGCGATGTCGGCACGCAGCCGGCCGCACAACCGGCCACGCCGAAACCGGCCGAAGCCGAGAAGCCGGCGGCGACCCAGTACGACTTCTACACCCTGCTGCCCGGCAAGGAAGTGGAGATGTCCGATGCCGAACTGGCTGCCAGCACCCGCGCCGAGGAACAGCGCCGGGCCAAGGCCGAAGCGCAGCGCGCGCAGGCGGCGCTGGAGGGCAAACCGGTCCCCGCAACGCCGGCACCGACCGCGACGGCCAGTGTCGCCAGCACGGCACCGGTGACCGCGACCAGCCGTCCGCTGCCTGCCCCGCTGAGCGAACGCCCGGCAACGGCTGCACCGGCCACGACCAGTCCGGCGGCGACCAGCACGGCATCGACCGCGCAGGCCGCCCGCGTGGACGCGCCGCCGGCCGCCGCTGCAGCACCGGCCGTGGCCGGCGACAACGCGCGCTACATCCTGCAGGCAGGTGCGTTCGGCGCCTCCGGCGACGCCGAGGCCACCAAGGCCAAGCTGGCGATGATGGGCCTGGCGGCACGGGTGGAGTCGGCGCAGATCAATGGCAAGACCGTGTACCGCGTGCGCATGGGGCCCTACGGCAGCGCCGGTGAGCTGTCCGAAGCCAAGCAGAAGCTGGATGGCACCGGCCTGCAGGCGATGGCGATCAAGGCACAGTGATCGTTCGGGTCTGAACGGAAGAAGCCGGGCATTGCCCGGCTTTCTTTTTTTGGGCCCCGCAGGGCCGACCCACGCCGGGCGGCCCTGAAGGCACGCAGGTCAGCCCTCGCGCGCGACCTGGAAGCCGGCGAACGACTGGCTGACCGGCATCAGTTCCAGGCGGTTGATGTTCAGATGCGGCGGCAGGCTGGCAACCCAGAAGATCTGCTCGGCGATGTCCTCGGCGGTCATCGGGTTGGCGCCGGAATACAGCTTGTCCGACGCGGCCTGGTCACCGTGGGTACGCACCACCGTGAACTCGGTCTCGGCCATGCCCGGCTCGATGGTGGTCACACGCACGCCCGTACCGTGCAGGTCCGAACGCAGGCCCAGCGAGAACTGGCTGACGAACGCCTTGGTACCGCCATACGCGTTGCCGCCCGGGTACGGGTAGACACCGGCAACCGACGAGATGTTGATGATCGCACCCCTGCGTTCGACCAGCTGCGGCAGCAGGCGGTGGGTCAACGTCACCAGGGCGGTGATGTTGGTATCGATCATCGTCGTCCAGTCCTGCAGGCTGGCGCTCTGCGCCGGAGCGGTGCCCTGCGCGAGACCGGCGTTGTTGACCAGCAGGTCGATCTCACCGAATGCGGGGGGCAGCGCCAGCAGCGCCGCTTCCATTGCGATCGGATCGCGGACATCAAACGCCGCTGCGTGCACCACGTCCTTGCCATAGCGCTCGACCAGCGGTTGCAGGCGATCGCTGCGACGGCCGGTGGCGATCACCTTCCAGCCTGCCTGGGCGAAGCGATGGACGGCGGCGGCGCCAAACCCGGACGTGGCGCCGGTAATCAGGACGGTGCGGGACATCAGGCAACTCCATGGAGGAACGAGACCCCCATTCTGGCACCGTCGGCAGGACCCTGCCTTGCCTGATCGGTCTTCGCGCCGGGCACACTCAGCGCAGGCGGAACACGCGGGCCTTCGGCAGATCCTCGTCGACCTGCAGGAACCAGCGGCCGGCGATGCCAGGGATCACTTCGATCTGCGGCGCCTGGAGGGCCCTGCGCAGCTTCATCTGTCCCTTCATCACCTGCCATTGCTGTCCGTTGTCGAGGGTGAACACCGTGCCGGGGGCCCAACCGGCCACCTCCCCCACCACGCGTGCGCTGACCGGGCCTTCTTCCAGCCCCAGGTGCATGGCTGCCGGCGCCGGAACATTCGCAGGCAGCGGCGCGTCGGCGGGGGCGGCCGTGGCCGCGGAAATGGCAGGCGACGCGGCCTCTGCCTGGCGCAGCACGCGGTTCAACGCCTGCAGCTGGGCCGGACTCAGCCCCACTTCGGCCAGCTGGGCCGCAGTGAGCCGCTGTTCGACCGGAACAAAACGGTCCTGGGCATGGGCGGCAACACTGCTGGCCGCCAGCAGGAGGAGAACGAGGTACCGGCGCATCGGAGGAGGTCTCTACGGAACAGCGCTCACGATGCTTCAATCCGGTGACAATCCGGTGACAACGGCCAGACCGCTACAATGGGCCATGATCAACAATGATGTACTGCGCAGCGTGCGCTACTCCCTGGACCTGGGCGACCATCACGTGGTGGCCCTGTGCCAGCTGGCCGACCCGACCTTCGCGGTGGATCTGGAGCAGGCCAGGGCGTGGCTGCGGCGCGAGGATGAAGCCGGCTTCGTGCCGATGGACGACAGTGCGCTGGCGCACTTCCTGGATGGCCTGATCGTGCACCTGCGCGGCCGCGACGAGAGCCAGCCGCAGCGCGCCGTGGAAACCCGCGTCGACAACAACCTGGTGCTGAAGAAGCTGCGCGTGGCGTTCCAGCTGCGCGACGTCGATCTGATGGACATCTTCGCCAGCGCCGGCTTCAAGGTATCCAAGTCCGAGATCGGGGCGCTGTTCCGCCAACCCGGACATGCCAACTACCGACGTTGCCTGGATCAGATGCTGCGCAACTTCCTCAAGGGCCTGAGCCAGCGCCTGCGCGGTTGAGCCGCGCGGTACCGGCCCATGGGGCCGATACCGTCGTAGCGGCGCCGGCCCGCTAGAAGCTGCCCTGCAGCGCCAGTTCCCAGCGCCCGCCCGCGTTGCCCGGGAACAGGCGTCTGGCCGCGGTATCGGTGTCATGCACGGTGGCCCGCACTTCCCACGCCGGAGCCAACGTGGCGATGGCGCTGAGCTGCCCGTGCAGGTAATCCGGCCCCTGTGCGGCCTCCAGCCAGTAGTGGCCCACGGCCGCTTCAAGCCGGAAGCGCTCGCGCAGCGGCAGGCGCACGCCCAGCTGTGCATACGTACCGCGATGGCCACCGGCCAGGGCATCGCTGGAATGCGCGACCTGCAGCCAGGTCCGCTGCTTCCAGCCCACCGTGGCAGCGAACTCTGTCCAGTCCAGCGCGCGGGCTGTCCCCGGATACACATAGCGGGTCAGGTTGGCGTCCAGCGTCCAGTCCGCGGCCGGTGTGCCGGACCAGCCCGCCACCAGATCGAACTCGCTGCGTGCGCCGTTGTCCGGCTTGAACGATACGTTCGAGCCCCACGCGCTGGCATACCACCCGGACGCGAGCGCGAACTTCGCTCCGGCCTGCACCGCCGGGTCGCCGTCACTCTGCGAACTGCCGCGCCAGACGTAGTCACTGGTCAACGTGGCGTTGCCGCTCACCTGTGCCTGTGCGGTGCCGACGCCCAGCAGCCCCGCCAACGCCGCGGCCACCGCCGCGATCATCCCCTTGCTGTTCACTGCACATCATTCCTCATCCAATGGCGGCTCAACCGCCGGGACGGCAGTGTCGATGGCAGGGCCGTAACGGTTCGATGGCGCTACCGTGGCCGGGGCGCAAAATCAGCGTAAAACCGCTTGGCAGTGGCGCGGTATGATGGCCGCCTGTTTCCAGGAAACCCCCCATGGACGCCATCCTGACGCCGGTATCGATCGGCGAGCTGATCGACAAGATCACCATTCTCGAGATCAAGGCCGAACGCATCGGCGATGCCACCAAGCTGGCCAATGTGCGCACCGAGCTGGACGGCCTGCTGCCGTTGCTGCAGCAGCAGCTGCAGGCACAGCCGGCACTTGCCGCGCTGAAGCAGCAGCTCAAGGCCATCAACGAGCGCATGTGGGACATCCAGGACCAGCTGCGCGACAAGGAAGCGGCACAGGTGTTCGATGATGCCTTCGTCCAGCTGGCGCGCGGCGTGTACGGTACCAATGGCGAGCGCGTGCAGGTCAAGAACGAGATCAACCGCGTTGCAGGTTCGGCACTGGTCGAAGAAAAGCAGTACCAGGGCGAATAAGCCCGGGTTTCAGCCGCATTCGAGCAGGTGGCGGATGCGGAACAACTCGCCGTCGCTGCGGATGCCGAGCTTCTGGTAGGCGGCTTTTTTCTGCGAGCTGACCGTGCTTGCGGAACGGCCGAAGCGCTGCGCGACTTCGCCGGTGCTGCAGCCTTCCAGCACCAGGCGCAGCACCTCGCGCTCGCGGCGGCTGAGCGGCATCAATGAGGGCATGCGGCGCGCCCGCGAGCGGCTCAACTGCGGGCGCAGTTCCGGCGGCACGAACCGCCCACCCCGGGCCACCACCTCCACAGCCCGCAGCAGCACGCGCGGTGCGGTCGCCTTGGACAGGAAGCCGCGCGCGCCGGCCTGCATGGCCGTCACCACCGTGCTGGCGTTGCAATGGGCTGAAAGCACCAGCACCGGCAACGACGGCCACTGCTGCGACAGCGTGCGCAGCAGTTGCAGGCCAACCCCCTGGTCACCCAGCGGAAGGGCATCGATCACCAGCAGATCGACACAACCGGGCTGCTGATGCAGCAGCGACAGCAGGTCGGCTTCATTGGCGAAGCTGCCACGGACCTGCAGACCGCTGTGCTCACATAACAACACTTCCAGGCCCAGCCGCAGCACCGGATGCGGATCCAGCAGCGCCAGGCGGCGCAGCTTCCCGGTATGCGGGGTGGCGGGGGCGGGCGGCATCAGTCGGATCCGGCGGAAGTGGATGCCCACCGTAGGTCGCGCCCTGCAACGGCGGAATCCAATTCGTTGCAATGCAGCATCGACTGCGCAGCCGCAGTCAGATTTCATTTCGGTTGGGTGGAACGCAACAGGCCCGGCAGATGCCGGGCCTGTCGATGCACGCAGGGCGCAGAGCGCCTGCAGCGATTACCAGCTGAAGCGCGGGCCGACGGTGTATTCCTTGTCACCGTCGCGGTTCATCTTGAGCTCGCCGTTCAGGCCCCAGTTCTGGTTCAGCTTCACCTGACCACCCAGGCGGCCGTACCACTCGCCTTCCGGATTGATGCCGCGCTTCTTCGAGAAGTCTTCGTAACCAACCATGCCGTAGACTTCGGCGTGGGCACCGAACGCGGTGCGGATGCCGGCTTCAGCGCTGTAGCCGTTGAAATCCAGGCCATGCTCCAGGTCACGCTTCTGGTACGCCACGCGGGCCACGAAGTCGGTCGACGGTGCGATTTCCTGGTTGTAGCCGACGCCGACCTTCCACTGGTCCAGCTTGAGATTGGTGTGGTCGATTTCCTGGCGGCTGTAGTCACCGAAGGCGTGGAAGTTCGGCAGGAAGCCGTAGGAACCCTTCACGCCCCAGCCGTCGGCCTTGAACGCGTCGATGTCGGTCTTGGCGTAGTTGGCTTCAGCATAGTTGTAGGACAGGTTCTCGGCAGCCGAGGCGGAGAACGGCAGGGCAGCAGCCAGCGCCAGGGCAATCAGCGAATTCTTCATGGGGGTACACCTTTACTTTCTTATGGTGAGCAGCAGCGCGGAAGCGCCGTCGCATCGGGAATGTAAATTCTCCGTTATTCGCCACAACGCACCCTGAAAACAGCAACCTTCGCATTGCTGAATTTTCTGGCTTGATTCAGGCGGTCTCTGGCATACGCGCGGCGCGCGGGTACGTCCTGAATGCTTCGATCGCGGCCGTGTCGATCTGCGGCGCCCTGGTTCGTCGAACAGAAGAAGGCCGCACATGCAGTGCGGTCCATCACGGAGGCAGGCAATGAGTTACATCGATGGTTTCGTTCTGGCGGTTCCCACCGCCAACAAGGAAAAGTTCCTCGCCCATGCGCGAAGCGGCGACGTGGTCTTCATCGAGTACGGGGCGCTGCGCGTGGTCGAGTGCTGGGGCGATGACGTGCCGCATGGCAAGACGACGGACTTCTTCGGCGCAGTGAAAGCGACACCGGAAGAGACGGTGGTGTTTTCCTGGATCGAGTGGCCTGACAAGGCCACCCGTGATGCGGGCATGCAGAAGATGATGGAAGACCCGCGCCTGGACCCCGCGAAGAACCCGATGCCGTTCGACGGTGCGCGGATGATCTATGGCGGTTTCACACCCATCTACGAACTGACCCGCTGACGCCTTCGCGGCGCTCAGCGCGTACCTGCGTCGTCTTCTCCGGCAGTGCCGGCGCCCAGCGCGGCGCCGGCCCCCAGGCCGAGCCCGCCCATGCCGGCGCCCATGCCCATTCCGCCGCCGCCCGCACGGCCGCCCTTGCCTTCGCCTTCAGGGCGGCCTTTGCCGCCCCCGCTGCCGCCCGCGGGCCGGGTCGGGCCCTGCCGTGGAATCTGCAGATCGGCCGGGATCGGCGCCAGATCCAAGGCTTCGCGGACAAAATCGCGCAGCGACACCACCAGCTCATGCGTGTGCACCGGCCGTCCCTGCGCCAGCTCATCGGCGGCGCGCGCGGCCAGCCGCACCTGCTCATCGGTACCCAGCAGCAGGATGTCCGACAAGGCCGCTTCGACGGCATCGCGGATGCGCCTCGCGCGATCCGAGCCGGGTTCGACGATGCCCTGCTCATGGGCGCGCTGGCGCAGGTCGCGCAGATGGCTGGGGTCGACCCCCAGCTCACCGGTGAACGAACCGCCCAGGGTCTTGTAGGCGGCCATCAGCGTGCGCAGCCGTTCGTTGATCTGCCGGTTCTCGCGCTCGCGGCGCTGCTGCAGGGTCTGCATCACCAGCAGGCGGATACCCACACCCAGCAGCGTGATCAGGACCAGGCCGGCCAACGTGGAAAGCACTCCCTGCCAGGAACTGAAATCGATGCCGCGCATGATGGGAACTCCAGCGGAGGGACTTCATCTTGCCCCAGGACGATCCCGCAGGCTTCATGCCGGGCCGTTGTCCCCCATGAACGCAGAAGGCCCCACCGCCCGGCAGGGCGGAGGGGCCTTCGCCGCTCGCGCGATTACTTGCGCTTGGCGGCCTTGCGCACGGCCTTCTTCGCCGGGGCCTTCTTGGCAGCGGCCTTCTTCAGCGGTGCAGCCTTGCGGGCGACAGCCTTCTTGGTGGTCGCTGCCTTCTTGGCAACCGTCTTGCGGGTAGCAGCGGCCTTCTTGCCGACAACCTTCTTGGCGGCAGCCGTCTTCTTGGTGGCGACCTTGCGGGTAGCGGCAACCTTCTTGCCGACGACCTTCTTCGCGGCCACGGTCTTCTTGCCAGCCACCTTCTTGGCGGCGACCGTCTTCTTGGCCACGGCCTTCTTGGCGGTGGCCACCTTCTTGCCGACAACCTTCTTCGCGGCGGCGGCCTTCTTGGCAACCGTCTTCTTGGTGGCGGCTGCCTTCTTGGTCGCAGCCTTCTTCACCGTGGCGACCTTCTTGCCGGCAGCCTTGGTGGCGGCCTTGGTGGACTTCTTGGCAACAGCAGCCTTCTTGGCGACAGTCTTGCCGGCAGCGGCCTTCTTCTTGGCCACTTCCTTCTTCAGGGCAGCGGCTTCGGCCTTGGCATTCTTCTTGGCGGCTTCCAGCTTCTGCTTGGCCTTGGCGACCGTCTTGCCGACCGACTTGGCGGCCTTCTCGGCCTTCTTGGCAACGGTCTTCTCGACCTTGGCCACGGCCTTCTTGGCCTTGGCGACGCGGGTGGTGGCGGCCTTGCGGGCGCGCTTGACGGTCTTCTTGACCGACTTCACTGCGTCTTCAGCGGCGTGGGCGATGGTCTCGCCGACGTTGGTGGCGGTTTCTTTCGCGTTCTCGACGGCGTCGGTCACGACCGACACACCATTACCGTTGCTCATGTTGCCCTCCTGGGGGCGTGGATTGTCAAAACGGGGCGATGCTATACCGACAATGACGATCGTGGAACGGGTGGTACGCCTGCAATCGCGTCTGCTGCGACGATAGTAGTGTAGGGGGAGGCTGGTGCTGCTACCGTCGATCCGCAGCAAACCCCTTTTTTTCAGCGCTGCGCCATCGGATTGAGGTGCACGTCGCGGCGACGGGCTGCCTGCACGCCCCTTGCCGGAACCTGCACGCGCGACGTGCCATCGCGCACCGTGGATCGGCGGAACTGCGCAAGTATCAGAGGGTGTCCTGGCCACGCCGGCGGACACACCCTATCGGTGTAGCGCCGATGGCCGACCGCACCGCAGGCGGGTCAGCCGTCGTCGGGCGCCGCATCGACGAGGGTCTCTTTCATCGCGCATTTATCCACGCCGCGGCAGATTCATTCAGCTTGTTTTACCGTATGGGCCAACGGCCCCCATCCCACGCCTGCGAACCGACTCCCATGCGACCGCTACCTACCCTTCTCACGCTCGCAATCGCCGCCGCCTTCGGTGGATTCGTCGCCACCGGCATCAACGCCCACCTGGACAACCGCGCCGACGCCGCGCCCTTGCCGGCTGCCCTTCCGGCCACCGCCGCATTGCCGGCTTCGGTCGCCGGCCAGCCGGTGCCTTCGCTGGCACCGATGCTGGAAAAGACCATGCCCGCCGTGGTCAGCGTCAATACCAAGCAGGTGGTACGGGTACGCAACCCCTTCTTCAACGACCCGTTCTTCCGCCGCCTGTTCCCGGACATTCCGCAGGAACGGATCAACGAATCGCTGGGTTCGGGCGTCATCATCGACGCGAAGGAAGGCTTGGTGCTGACCAACCACCACGTCATCGAGAACGCCGATGACGTGCAGGTGACGCTCGCTGACGGGCGCACGGTCAAGGCGGAATTCCTCGGTTCGGACCGCGACACCGACATCGCCCTGATCCGCATCCCGGCGCAGAACCTCACCGAGATCAAGCTCGGCAACAGCGACCAGCTGCGGGTCGGCGACTTCGTGGTGGCGATCGGCAATCCGTTCGGCTTCAGCCAGACGGTGACCTCGGGCATCGTCTCGGCGGTCGGCCGCAGTGGCATCCGTGGGCTGGGCTACCAGAACTTCATCCAGACCGACGCCTCGATCAACCCGGGCAACTCCGGAGGTGCGCTGGTCGATCTGCAGGGCCAGCTGGTCGGCATCAACACCGCCAGCTTCAACCCGCAGGGCAGCATGGCCGGCAACATCGGCCTGGGCCTGGCCATTCCCACCAACCTGGCGCGCAGCGTGGTCGACCAGCTGGTCAAGCATGGCGTGGTGGTGCGCGGCACCCTGGGCGTGGAAAGCCAGAACCTGAGCGCGCAGATCGCCCAGGGCCTGGGCCTGGGCGAAACCCGCGGCGCGCTGATCACCCGGGTACTGGCCGGTTCGGCCGGTGCGGCGGCCGGGCTGAAGCCGGGCGACGTGGTGGTTGCTGCCAACGGTCAGCGCGTGGACAGCGCCGAAGCCCTGCACAACGTGGAGGGCCTGGCAGCGGTAGGCAGCGTACTGACGCTGGACGTGCGCCGCGAAGGCAAGCCGCTGCAGATCCGGGCGACGCTGAAGGAGCAGGCGCGCGCCGCCAGCGGCGACAGCCTGGACCCGCGCCTGGGCGGCGCGACCTTCGTCGACCTGCCCGAATCGCTGCGCCAGTCCGGCGTACGCGGGGTGCTGGTCAGCGAGGTCAAGCGCGGCAGCCGCGCAGCCAGCAACGGGCTCCAGCAGGGCGACATCATCACCGATGCCACGGTGGGTGAATTCGCCGACCTGGCCAGCTGGCGCGCCAATTTCCAGCAGCGGCCGCCGACCCTGGTGCTGCGCATCCTGCGCAACAACGGCCAGCAGCAGGGCCAGTTGGTGATGCGCTGATCGCTCCGCCGTAACACCCCCTATACCCGGCCAGTGCTATTGCTGTACGTCCCTGTCGGCTGAAGCCGATCGTCCGTTCCCCCATCGCAACAGGAGTGATTCGATGAGCCCCACCAATACCGAGAACCTGAAGGAACACCTGGGTGAAGCCGGTTCCCACCTCAAGCAGGCCGCCAGTGCTGCCGGCGGTGCGATCAAGGGCGCGACCGGCGCTGCAACCGACGAACTGCGCATCGGCAAGGCCAACGTCAAGGCCGAGCTGTCCGACACGGCGCTGTCCGGCCTGGCTGCGGCTGAATTCGGCGGCGCTGCCGCCAAGGAACAGGTCGATGCACTGATGGACAAGGGCAAGGATCTGATCGACAGCGCCGCTGAACTGATCCGTGAACGTCCCTTGGCATCGTTCGGTGTTGCCTTCGCCACTGGCTGGATCATCGCCAAGCTGGCTCGCGGCAGCAGCGACAAGTAAGTCCACGGCGTGAGCGAAGACAACACGCAACGCCCCGATCCGGCGGCCACCCCGCCGCTGGACGAGAGCATCCGCCAGGTCGGCGCGGCCGGTCGCGCCGCCGCCGATTCGGCCAAGCACACGCTGCGCTCGCTGCGTCGCCTGGCCTCGTCGGATTTCGCGCTCGCCCGCAGTGCGTTCGGCCGGGCCCTGGCCTGGGCGGGCGTGGCGATCGTGTTCGGGGCCTCGGCCTGGCTGCTGATGGCCGCCACGCTCATCGCCCTGCTGCAGAGCTGGGGCCTGAGTTGGCTGCAGGCGCTTCTGATCACCTCGCTGATCAGCCTCGCGGTAACCGGCTATGCGATCTGGCGGGTGTCCTACTTCTTCCACCACACCGGCATGCATGCTACCCGGCGCCAGCTGTCGCGCCTTGGCCTGTTCGACGAGCCCAGCGAAGACGATCCCGATGCCGGCGTACAGATACCGGAGGGCAAGCCATGAAGTTCGGCGCATTGCAGCGGCGGGTGAAACGTTGCGAACAGGTGGTGGCCGTGCGCATGGGTGAAACCCAGGACAACTGGACCGTGCTCAGCGAGGTCTGGCGCAGGGGCTGGTCTCCCCTGCGCATCGTGGTGGTCGGCCTGGCCGGTGGCTTCGTGGCCGGCAAGCTGGAAGTGCCGGGCAAAGTGAACGGTGCGCGCTGGCTGCAGATGATCGGCTCGGTCTCCAGCCTGGTGGCCAGCGGCCAGGCAGCGCTGGCTGCCGCCGTGGCAGCCTACGCCGCCGACACCGCAGACGATGCGGCCGACACTGCCGAAGCCGCCGCCGATCCGGTCGCTCCCGCTGCCGCGGCACCCGCTTCCGCGCCACCTGCCGAGCCTGAGGCGCGCGAACCGCGGCCTGCCGAAGCGGCCACCGAACTGTCCGAACGTTGACGAACAGCATCCGCCGCGTTGACTGCGGCGGACGGATAATAGGCTCCCCTTCCCGGTCGGTACGTCGATGAGCGAGTCCCTCCTGTCCCCGTCACCGGCCGAACCCGCACCGTCTGCTGCCGCCCTTCCGCCGCCCACCCGCCCGCGCGGGCCGATGTCGCTGGTGGTGCTGGCAACGCTGGCGGTGGCCTACACGCTGTGGGCCGCACAGGACATCATCCTGCCGGTACTGCTGGCGATGTTCTTCGCGCTGGTCGGCAACCCGATCCTGCGCCTGCTGCAGAAGCTGTGGATTCCGCGGGCGCTGGGAGCGCTGCTGGTTCTCGGTGCCGGCCTGGGCGTGACCAGCTCGCTGGCCGTGCAGCTGATCGGCCCGGCGATGGAATGGGCGCAGGAAGCGCCACAACAGCTGCGCAAGGTCGCCCGGCAGGTACAGGATCTGACCAAGCCGGTGCAGCAGGCCAATCTGGCGGCCGAGAACTTCGCCCGCGTTGCCGGCGGCGACAGCAATCGCAAGGTGCAGGTGATCCGGACCCAGCTGGACGATCCCTATCGCATGCTGACCCGCGCACCCCGGCTGGCCGCCTCGGTACTGGCCGTGGTCCTGCTGACGCTGTTCTTCATGATCTATGGGCAAAGCCTGCAGCGCGCGGCGATCGCATTGTTCCCGAACCGCCAGCAACAGCGCTTCACCAGCGACATCCTGCGCTCGATCGAGCGCGAGGTGTCGCGCTATGTGCTGACCATCAGCGTGATCAACACGCTGGTCGGCCTGGTTTTCGCGGGCGTGCTGATGCTGCTGGGTATCGGCCTGCAGGAAGCGCTGCTGTGGGGGACGGTGGCGGCACTGCTGAACTTCGCGCCCTATGTGGGCCCGTTGATCGGAGTGGCGCTGATGCTGCTGATGGGCTTCGTCGAATTCCGCGACCCGCTGCAGGCACTGCTGCCCGCTGCGGCATATCTGGGCCTGCATACCCTGGAGGGCCAGCTGGTGACCCCGATCGTGCTGGGCCGGCGCATGAAGCTCTCGCCGCTGGTCCTGATCCTGGCACTGATGGTGTTCGGCTGGGCCTGGGGCATGATCGGGCTGCTGCTGGCGGTGCCGCTGCTGGTCTGCATCAAGCTGGTGCTGGCCCGGCTGGACGGCATGCAGGGCTGGGCGCGCCTGCTGGAATGAAAGCGCGTGCGGGCAGGCGTAGAATGGCCGGGTGAATTTCCCTGTCCTTGCCATCACCCTCGACCTCGACGACACGCTGTGGCCGTTCGCACCGATCGGCGCCCGCATCGACCAGGTGCTGCACGACTGGATGCGTGAACACAGCCCGGCCACCGCCGCGATGTATCCGCTGGCGGCGATGCGCGAACTGCGCGAGCGCTCGTTCCGCGACAACCCGCATCTGCATCATGACCTGAGCGCGCTGCGCCGGCTGACGCTGCGTGAGGCGCTGCAGAACAGCGGCGCCAGCCTGGACCTGCTGGAGCCGGCCTACGAAGCGTTCTATGCCGCGCGCAATCAGGTGGAGTGCTATCCCGATGCGCTTGATGCCCTGGCGCGTATCGCCGCGCGGGTACCGGTGGCCGCGCTGAGCAATGGCAATGCGGACCTGCAGCGGATCGGGCTGGCCCATCATTTCGCCTTCCAGCTGGGTGCGCGCGAACATGGCGCGGCGAAGCCGGAGGCGAGCATTTTCCATGCCGCGTGTGCCCGGCTGGGCGTGGCCCCGGCGCAGGTGCTGCATGTCGGTGACCACATCGAGATGGACGTGGCCGGCGCCATCGCCGCCGGCCTGCGCGGCTGCTGGATCAACCGCGACGCCGCCACCTGGACCCATCCGCAGCTGCAGCCCGACCTGCAGTTCGACACCCTCACCGGCCTGGCCGACTGGTTGGACGCCAACCTCGGCGCCACCGCATCCCGGAGCAATTGACGCATGAGCGAGATCACGGGCTTCACCGCCGACACTTCTGCCGCACTGCCGCTGTACGTGCTGGATCGCGAGCAGTTCGCCCGCTGGAACGCCGGACAGCCGGCCGCCACGCAGGCCTGGCTGGCCTCGCAGGGCTTCACCGCCGGCTCGCACAGCATCGCCCTGCTGCCCGGCAGCGAGGGTCTGGCCGGTGCGGTGATGGGCGTGGGCGATCGCGGCGATGCCTACAGCTATGCGCACGCGCCGCACGCCCTGCCCGAAGGCAGCGTGTGGCAGCTCGCCAGTGAGCTGCCGGCCAGCGAGCAGGCACTGCTGCAGCTGGGCTGGGGCCTGGGCAGCTATCGCTTCGACCGCTACCGCAAGCGCAACCGGCACCCGGCGCAGCTGGTTGCCGCACCGACCGGGGAAGTGGCGGATCTGATCGCCGCCAGCCTGCGCGTGCGCGACTGGGTCAACACGCCCACCGAGGACATGGGTCCGCAGCAGCTGGAAGAGGCCGCACGCACGCTGGCAGCGGCGCACGGCGCCGAGGTCGAAGCGATCACCGGTGATGCGCTGCTGGCGCAGAATTTCCCGGCCATCCATGCCGTCGGCCGCGCATCGCATCGCGCGCCGCGCCTGGTCGTGCTGCGCTGGGGCAAGGCGACGGATCCGGCGCTGGTGCTGGTCGGCAAGGGCGTGTGCTTCGATACCGGTGGGCTGGACATCAAGCCGGCCGATGGCATGCGCAACATGAAGAAGGACATGGGCGGCGCCGCGCACGCGCTGGCCCTGGCAGGACTGGTGATGGCCCAGCAGCTGCCGGTGCGCCTGACCTTGCTGGTGCCGGCGGTGGAGAACGCGATCGGCCCGGATGCGTTCCGTCCGGGCGAAGTCATCGCCACCCGCAAGGGCCTGAGCGTGGAGATCGACAACACCGACGCCGAAGGCCGTGTGATCCTGTGCGACGCGTTGACCTTCGCCGCTGAGCAGAAGCCGGACCTGGTGCTGGACTTCGCGACCCTGACCGGCGCTGCGCGCATCGCGCTGGGCCCGGACCTGCCGGCACTTTTCAGCAACGATGACACCGTCGCCCAGCAGTGGCTGCAGGCCGGAGATGAAACGCGCGACCCGGTCTGGCGCATGCCGCTGTGGCGTCCCTACCTGCGTTACCTGAGCAGCGGCATCGCCGACCTGGCCAATGCCGGTTCGCGCATGGCGGGCTCGGTTACCGCCGCGCTGTACCTGGAGCGCTTCCTTGAGGATGGCCAGCGCTGGGCGCACCTGGATGTGTACGCCTGGAACGATGGCGAACGGCCGGGCCGCCCGGCCGGCGGCGAAGCACTGGCCCTGCGCTCGGCCTGGGCGATGCTGAAGGCACGCTACGCCTGAGCGCAGCCGATGCGCGGGTGGAGCCGGACAGGGGTCCGCTCCACCGAGTTGTGACGAAAAATTGAATTCCGGCCACGGTCGGGTTCTGCGAGGATGTGTCGGTCGACCACCCACACATTCCGTGAAGGCAGGACTCCGACCATGTCGCTCTTCCGCTACACCCGCGCCGGCCAGGGGCCGCGCGCACCGCGCAGGCATTCGCCGCTGCCCTGGATCGCGCTGATCGCCCTGATTCTTGGCGGGATCACGCTGGGCTTTGCCTGGCTGGCCGGCTGGGTCGGCCACCGCCTCACCGCGCAACGCTTCACCGACACCATCGAGGCCACCGGCCCGGCCCATCCCGGGTTCCGCCGTGCGCACAGCAAGGGCGTGTGCGTGAGTGGCTGGTTCGCACCCAGTGCACAGGCGCCGACGCTGTCCAGCGCGCGCGTGTTCTCGCAGGCCCGGGTACCGGTGCTGGGCCGCCTGTCGATCGGTGGTGGCGATCCCCATGGGGCCGATGGCAGCGCCCGGGTGCGCAGCATCGCCCTGCAGCTGGTCAGCGACGATGGCCAGGAATGGCGGATGGCGATGAACAGTTTCCCGTTCTTCGCGGTGCCGACGGCGGAGGCCTTCTTCGAACAGACGCAGGCGCAGATCCCCGATCCGGCGACCGGCAAGCCCGACCCGCAGAAGATGGCGGCGGTGCTGGCCAAGTACCCCAGCGCGCAGGCGTTCCAGCAATGGGCACGGACCGCGCCGTGGACCGACAGCTGGGCCAATACCCGCTTCAACAGCGTCAACAGCTTCTGGTTCACCAATGCGCAGGGCCAGAGACGCGCCGTGCGCTGGCAGTGGCAGCCCCGCACGCCGGTCGCCGAGCTTGATGCCGACGCCCGCAAGCGCGCCGATGTCGATTTCCTCAGCCAGGACCTGCAGCGCCGCCTGGCGGCCGGCCCGGTGCAATGGGACCTGGTGGTCAGCATCGCCGAACCGGGGGACGCCATCGATGACCCGTCGGTACCCTGGCCGGACGCGCGGGAAACGGTGGTGGCAGGCGTGCTGAGCCTGGAGCGCATGCAGTCGCAGGAACAGGGCGCCTGCGGCGAGCTGAACTTCGACCCGCTGATCCTGCCCAGCGGCATCCGCGGCAGTGATGATCCGATCCTGGCCGCGCGGTCGGCGGTCTATTCGCAGTCGTTCAACCGGCGCGAGCGCGAGCGCGCGGCCGGAGCGGCAGCGCAACCGAAGGAGGCTGCACGATGAGTACCGGCAATGGCCACTTCAACCTGTTGGCGCGGGTACTGCACTGGTCGATGGCGGTGATGATCATCGCCATGCTGTTCATCGGCGTGACCATGGTCGCCTCGCTGCACCTGCGGCCGATGCTGCTCGACCTGCACCGCCCGCTGGGCATCGCGATCGGCGTGCTGGTGCTGCTGCGCCTGTACAACCGCCTGCGCCATCGGCCGCCGCCGCTGCCGGCCGATCTTCCGGTGTGGCAGGTGATGGCGGCAAAGGCATCGCACTGGATGCTGTACGCGCTGATGCTGGCAATGCCGCTGGTGGGCTGGGCAATGCTGTCCGCGGGAGGCTACCCCATCGTGCTGGGGGGCGGACTGCACCTGCCACCGATCGTGCCGCACACACCGGCACTGTATGCAGCGCTGCGCAGCGCGCACAGCCTGCTGGCCTACGTGCTGTTCGCCACGGTGCTGATGCATGTCGGTGCCGCCCTCTTCCACCTGTGGGTCCGCCGCGATGGCGTGTTCCAGGCGATGGCGCGCGGGAAGGACTGACGCGACTGCGGCCTGTCGATCGCTCGTGGGCCAGGGAACCCCTCGGGAGCCGCCGGGCATGGCTCGGCTCAAAAGGGTCGAGCCACTCCGCTACAGCCAGCCCTTCTGCCGTGCCAGCCGGTACGCCTCGATCCGGTTGGCCACGCCCAGCTTGCCGATGCACTCGGACAGGTAGTTGCGCACCGTGCCGTGCGACAACCCCAGCTGCTCGGCGATTTCGCTGGCAGTCCGTCCTTCGCCCGCCAGGCGCAGCACGCGCCGCTCGCGGTCGGTCAGCGGGTCCGCCTGTGACCAGGCATCGAGTGCCAGTTGTGGGTCGATCGCACGCACGCCCTGCTTCACCTTGCGCAGTGCATCGGCCAGGTTCTCCGCTGGCGCGTCCTTGAGCAGATAGCCGAGCACGCCTGCGTCCAGCGCGCGGCGCAGAAAACCGGCGCGCGCGAAGGTGGTCACGATCACCACCTTGATGGGCAGTTCGTGGCGTGCGATGCGCTGGGCCAGTTCCAGCCCTGACAGTCCGGGCATCTCGATATCGGTCACCAGGATGTCCGGCTTCAGCTGCTGCAGCATGCGCCAGGCGGCCTCGCCATCGGCGGCGCTGCCCAGCACCTCGATGTCCGCCTCCAGGCTGAGCAATGCGGACAGTGCGCCGCGCACCATGGCCTGGTCTTCCGCCAGCAGGATGCGGATCATGCCGCGCCATCCTGCGCCACCGGCGCGGGTGCAGCGGGCGGCAACGGGACAGTGGCCGCCGACAGCGGCACGCGCACGCTCAGCACCGTGCCCTCGCCGCGCGGAGACTGCACGGTGACATACCCGCCCAGCGCCGCAGTGCGCTCACGCATGCCGCTCAGTCCATTGCCCTCGGCCTGCATGCCACCCCGGCCATCATCGCGGATCTGCATCACCAGTACTTTTCCTTCCTTCATGAAGTCCACCCGCGCCTGTGTCGCCTGCGCATGGCGGGCAATATTCGTCGCGGCCTCCCGCAGGACCAGCGCCAGGCCACGCTCCACCTCCACCGGCATCGGCGGCGGCGGCGCGTACTGCAGATGCACCTGCTGGCACTCCAGCAGCAGCCGCGCCGAGGCCAGCTCCCCGGCCAGGTCGCTGGCCCGGATGCCGGTGACCGCACTGCGCACCTGCGCCAGCGCTTCGCGGGCGATGGCCTCGGCCTCGCCAATCTCCTGCCGCGCGCGCGCGTCGCCGCGATCGTGCAGTTTGCGTGCCAGCTCCAGTTTCAGGGTGATCAGCGACAGGGTGTGGCCCAGCAGGTCGTGCAGGTCGCGACCGATCCGCTCACGCTCGGCGGTCGCCGCCAGGCGACGTACTTCCTCCTGCGACAGCTGCAGGGCCGCCTCCTTCTCCTGGTTGAGCGCCTCGACATTGACGACCAGGCCGACGATGTACGACACCGCCGGAATCCACACCAGGCTCTGCCAGGGATACTCGAACGCGAGCGCGACCACGCAGAACACGATGTTCAGACCGGTCAACTGCAGCAGGTACCGCCACCAGCCACCACGCCCGCTGACCCGCATCAGTACGCAGCCGAACACGAAGTAGGTGAGCCCGGACGGATACCAGGGCAGCAGGACCAGGGCCATTGCAATCAGACCCAGCGCATAACGGGTTGCGTGGTGGCGGGGCGACACCAGCACCTTGGCGTACAGCAGCAGGAACAGCGGGTAGCTGGCCAGGGTCAGCAGCAGCCAGCGCAGGGTGAACCCATGGCCGAGCAGAGGGGTCAGGAAGATCCACACCGACCACAGCAGATGGATCGCCTCGCTCCAGGGCGACTTGCCACGTCGCAGCGTGTCGGCGACCGCCGAGTCCGGCGCAGGGCGCAGCAGGGAGGCCAGCCAGCTCGATGACACGGGAGGGTCCAGGCGGGAACGATCGCTGCCGATCATGCCAGTTCAGCCGATCCTGCGCAGGCGCGGGCGCGCCAGCACGGCCCTGCCGGCCGCGTGCGCTGCCCTCCGCCAGGCCTGCGCAGGCGCAACAGCCCGCTGATCGCGGTACTCTTGCCGGCGCCGTTACGACGCACCTGCACCTGCTGCAGGCCAGCCAGCGACGGGGCGATCGGAGCCATGGGCGGTACCGGTAGCGGGGACGTTGCCATCCTGCGCCCCCTTGGTCACGTTTCGCAGTTGCCACCGTCAAGGTCATCGGATGACAGCTGTCACTGCCGTCATCCCCGTGCCTGCCGTCATGCTGTGCCGCACGCTCCACTGCCGGAACCGCCGCTGTCGCCCTTCCGGTCACACCCGCCCGAACGCCTGTGATGGAACGAATGAACGCTTCTGCCGAGCTGTTGAAGGAACTCCGTATCGAACGCAAGTCACCGCCGCCTGCCTCTGGTGGTGGCGGCGGCGGGCGCCGCTGGCTGTGGATTGCCGTGATCGCGGTGATCCTGCTCCTGGCCGCAGGCGCCTTCGCGCTGTTCGGCCGCACACCGGCCGTGCAGGTGGAAACCGCACCGGCGGTCGCCATCCAGCAGGGCAGCGCCAGCAGCTCGGTCCTCGATGCCAGTGGTTATGTCGTCGCCCGGCGCATGGCTACGGTGTCGGCCAAGATCACCGGCAAGGTGCGCGAGGTGATGATCGAAGAAGGCATGCGCGTGGAGGCGGGGCAGATCATGGCCACCCTCGACCCGATCGATGCCGATGCGCAGCGCAGTCTGTATGCCTCGCAGCTGCAGGCCGCACGCAGCCAGGTGGCCGGACTGGAGGCACAGCAGAGGCAGGCGGCGGCAGAGGCCAGCCGGCTGCAGGCGCTGGTCGGGCAGCAGCTGGTCTCGCGCTCGCAGTACGACCAGGCCGTGGCCCAGCGCGACAGCCTGCGCGCGCAGCTGGAAACCGCACAGCGCAACGTGAAGGTGGCCAACGACCAGCTGGCGATCGCCGACCTTGGGGTGGACAACAACATCGTGCGTGCGCCGTTCTCCGGCGTGGTCACGGCCAAGGCGGCACAGCCGGGCGAGATCGTCTCGCCGCTGTCGGCCGGTGGTGGCTTCACCCGCACAGGCATCGGCACCATCGTCGACATGGATTCGCTGGAGATCGAGGTCGAGGTCGGCGAAGCCTTCATCGGCCGCGTGCAACCGAAGATGCCGGTGGAAGCCATCCTCAATGCCTATCCGGAATGGAAGATTCCGGCCGAGGTGATCGCCATCATCCCCACCGCCGACCGGGGCAAGGCGACGGTGAAGGTGCGTGTGGCCCTGAAGCTGAAGGACCCGCGCATCGTGCCGGAGATGGGCGTGCGGGTCAGCTTCCTGGAACAGGCAGCGCCGCAGGCTGAAGCCAAGCCGCAGGGCGTGCGTGTGCCGGCAGGCGCGGTGGTCGAGCGCGAGGGTGCATCGGTGGCCTTCGTGCTCGGCGACGAGAACCGCGTGCAGCAGCGCACGGTCCAGGCTGGCCAGGCCATGGGCAAGGATCGCCAGCTGCTCAAGGGTGTGAATGCCGGCGAGCTGGTGGTGGTCAACCCGCCGGACACCCTGCGCGATGGCACCCGGGTCCAGCAGAAGCAAACGCAGTAGCGGCACGGCGCCTTCCGGGGCGCCGCCAGCGGCACCGTTCGACAACGACACCGTTCCACGCATGCCCGGCCGGCAGCCGGGGTGCGTCACCGTTTCCCGCCTACGTGGA
Organism: Stenotrophomonas maltophilia; assembly: GCF_025642255.1. Lineage (NCBI taxonomy): Bacteria > Pseudomonadati > Pseudomonadota > Gammaproteobacteria > Lysobacterales > Lysobacteraceae > Stenotrophomonas > Stenotrophomonas maltophilia. The sequence goes on along the minus strand of NZ_CP106759.1, from coordinate 283,644 downwards.
GAACCACCCATGTCGACCCTGGTTTCACTGCGCAACATCACCAAGACCTACCAGCGCGGCCCCGAGAAGGTGCAGGTGCTGCACGGCATCGACCTGGACATCGCCCGCGGCGACTTCGTCGCGTTGATGGGGCCGTCCGGTTCAGGCAAGACCACCCTGCTCAATCTGATCGGTGGCCTGGACAATCCCAGCGGCGGCGAGATCAGCATCGAAGGCGAGCGCATCGATCAGATGAGCGGTGGCCAGCTGTCGACCTGGCGCAGCCACCACGTTGGCTTCGTGTTCCAGTTCTACAACCTGATGCCGATGCTGACCGCGCAGAAGAACGTCGAACTGCCGCTGCTGCTGACCCATCTCAATGCCGCGCAGCGCCGCCGCAACGCCGAGATCGCGCTGACCCTGGTCGGCCTGGCCGACCGCCGCAACCATCGTCCCAACGAGCTGTCCGGCGGCCAGCAGCAGCGCGTGGCGATCGCCCGTGCGATCGTCTCCGACCCGACCTTCCTGATCTGCGACGAACCCACCGGCGATCTCGACCGCCAGTCCGCCGAGGAGATCCTGGGCCTGCTGCAGCAGCTCAACCGCGAACACGGCAAGACCATCATCATGGTCACCCATGACCCGAAGGCCGCCGAGTACGCCACGCACACGGTGCACCTGGACAAGGGCGAGCTGGCCGACGCGCCGCTGGCCCACTGACGGAGGCCACAGCGATGAAATACTTCTCTCTGGTCTGGGCGCAGCTGTTCCGCAGCCGCACCCGGACCCTGCTGACCCTGCTGTCGGTGGTGGCCGCGTTCCTCCTGTTCGGCATGCTCGACTCGGTGCGCGTGGCATTCACCTCCGGTGGCAGCGTGGAAGGGGCCAACCGCCTGGTGGTGGCCTCGCGCCTGTCGATCACCCAGTCGCTGCCGATCCGCCTGGAAACGCAGATCCGCCAGGTGGCGGGCGTGCGCGACGTGGCCTATGGCATGTGGTTCGGCGGCATCTACCAGGATCCGAAGAACTTCTTCCCGAACTTCTCGGTATCGCCCAACTACTTCGACGTCTACCGCGAACTGCAGATCGACCCGGCGCAGCTGGAAGACTGGAAGAACACCCGCACCGGTGCGATCGTCGGCGAGACCCTGGCCAAGCAGTTCGGCTGGAAAGTCGGCGATACCATCCCGCTGCAGGCGACGATCTTCCCGCGCGGCGGCAGCAACGACTGGCCGCTGGAACTGAAGGGCATCTTCCGTTCCAAGGATCCGGCGCAGGCCTCCAACGAAGAGCGCCAGCTGATGATGAACTGGAAATACTTCGATGAGTCCAACGACTACATCAAGAACCAGGTCAGCTGGTACACGGTGACGCTCGACAACCCCGACCATTCTTCGCGGGTGGCACAGGCCATCGATGCGATTTCCGCCAACTCCGACCACGAAACCAAGACCCAGACCGAATCGGCGTTCCAGCAGGCCTTCGTCAAGCAGTTTGCCGACATCGGCATGATCGTCACCTCGATCATGGGCGCGGTGTTCTTCACCCTGCTGCTGCTGACCGGCAACACCATGGCGCAGGCCGTACGCGAGCGCGTGCCGGAGCTGGCCACGCTGAAGACGCTGGGCTTCAAGGACAGCACGGTGCTGATACTGGTGATGATCGAATCGGTGCTGCTGATCGGTCTCGGTGGCCTGATCGGCATGGGCCTGGCGGCACTGATCCTCCCCGCCATCGGACCGAAGAGCATGGGCCTGCTGCCGCCGCACATCCCCACCCCGACCTGGCTGATGGGCTTGGGCCTGATCGTGGTGATTGGCGCGGTCGTCGGCCTGCTGCCGGCGCTGCGCGCCAAGCGCCTGAAGATCGTCGACGCACTGGCCGGCCGCTGAGGAGGACACCGACATGTTCAAGAACAAGCTCAAGAAGTGGTTCGGCAACACGGTGACCGTGCTGGCGCTGGCAATCGGCCTGGCGGTATGGATCGGCCTGCCGTGGGTGGGCGTGCTTGCCGTGGCGGTGCTGGTCGGGCTGTGGCTGGCGCTGACCCGCAGCGGGCGGCTGGCCCTGGCCGCCACCCGCATCGGCATCGCCAGCCTGCCGCAGCGCTGGGGGGCATCCTCGGTGATCGTGGTCGGCATCGCCGGCGTGGTCGGGGTGTTGGTGGCGATGCTGGCGATGGGCGAAGGCTTCCAGGCCACGCTCAGCAACACCGGCGATGACACCACCGCCATCGTGCTGCGCGGTGGTTCGCAGGCGGAAACCAATTCGGTCATCACCCGCGAGCAGGTACCGACCCTGTCCACCCTGCCCGGCATCAGCCGCGATGCGCAGGGACGGCCGCTGCTGTCGCCTGAACTCTCGCAGGTGGTCAACCTGGTCTCCAGGTCCGACGGTACCGACGTCAACGCGCAGTTCCGTGGCGTCGGGCCGCAGGCGTGGGCGGTGCATGACAAGGTCAAGATCATCGAAGGCCGCAAGTTCGCCACCGGCCTGCGCGAGATCGTGGTCGGCCAGGGCGCCAAGGGCCAGTTCCGCGACATGGAGGTCGGCAGGACGCTCACCCTGGGCAACCAGACCTGGACGGTGGTCGGTGTGTTCGCCACCGGTGATGCGCATGACTCCGAACTGTGGACCGACGCCGATACCCTGGCCACCACGTACCAGCGCAGTGCCTGGCAGTCGATCAGCGTGCGTACCGAGGGCAAGCCGGGCTTCGATCAGTTCAAGGCCGCCGTCGCCGCCGATCCGCGCCTGAAGCTGGACGTGGAAACCACCCGTGCGTACTACAGCAAGCAGGGCGGCGGCCTGACCAAGCTGATCGACATCCTCGGCAAGGTGATCGGTACGATCATGGCGGTGGGCGCGGTGTTCGGCGCGCTCAACACCATGTATGCCGCCGTGGCCACGCGTGCGCGCGAAATCGCCACCATGCGCGCGATTGGTTTCCGCGGACTGCCGGTGGTGACCGCGGTGATGCTGGAAACGATGCTGCTGGCCCTGCTCGGCGGCCTGCTGGGCTGCACGGTGGCGTGGCTGCTGTTCAACGGCTACAGCGTGTCCACCATCGGCAGCAACTTCAGCGCGGTGGTGTTCAAGTTCCACGTATCGCCGGAACTGCTGTGGACGGGGCTGAAGTGGGCGCTGGGCATCGGCCTGGTCGGTGGCCTGTTCCCGGCGCTGCGCGCCGCCCGCCTGCCGATCACCACGGCACTGCGCGAAACCTGATGTGTACGCCGCCATCCGAGGCGGCGCGGACGCGGGACGGGGCCGGTGCTCCGTCCCGCGTTGCTTTCCGGCTCAGCGCTTTGCCGCCCGCATCGTGCGCAGGTTGTCACCGATGAACAGCAGCAGCCCGGCCCAGATCGCTGCGAAACCGACGGCCTTGGCCATGTCGAACGATTCGTGGAAGAAGAACACGCCGAGCAGCAGCTGCAGGCTCGGTGCGATGTACTGCAGGATGCCCACCAGGGACAGCGCGATGCGCTTCACACCGTAGGCGAAACCGATCAGCGGCACGGCGGTGACCACGCCGCCGAAGATCAGCAGCAGATCGTTGCGCAGGCCCCAGCCGCTGAAGAATCCGCCACCGTGGCCATTCTCGGCCCAGACCGCGAACGCCAGCGCAGGCAGGAACAGATACAGGCTTTCCACGCCCAGCCCGGCTACGGGATCGACCGAGACCAGCTTGCGCAGCAGGCCGTACAGGCCGAACGAACAGGCCAGGCCCAGCGCGATCCACGGCGGCGTGCCAGCGTCGAGAGTCAGCCAGGCCACGCCCACCGCCGCCATGCCCACCGCCACCCACTGCAGCCGGCGCAGGCGTTCCTTCAGCACCAGCACCCCCAGCAGCACGTTCACCAGCGGGTTGATGAAGTAGCCCAGGCTGGTCTCGATCACGTGGCCGGCATTGACGGCCCAGATGTACAGGCCCCAATTGAACGCGATGGTCAGGCTCGACACCGCCAGGATCGGCAGCGCGCGCGGCTGGGCGGCGATCTTCCGCCACCAGCCCAGTTTCGCACTGAGCAGCAGCCAGGCCACCACCAGCACCGTGCTCCAGATGATGCGATGGGCGATGATCTGGAACGACGGCACTTCATTGAGCAGGTGCCAGTACACCGGCACCAGTCCCCACAGCACGAAGGTGGATGCGGTGACCAGCAGGCCCCGGCGTTGTTCTGTCTCGTCGATGCTCATCGCTTGCGCGTCCTTGCCATTGTCAGTACCACCACGCCCAGCAGAATCACCACCATCGCCAGCACGTCGCGCCAGCCGAAGCGTTCGCTGTTGAGGGCTGCGCCCAGCAGCACCGCGATCACCGGGTTGACGTAGGCGTAGCTGCCGGCCAGCGCCGGGCGTACGTTCTGCAGCAGCCACACGTAGGCCGTGAACGCGACGATCGAACCGAACACGCACAGATAGGCCATGGCCAGCAGGCCACCGGTATCGGGCAGTGTGGTGGGCCGCTCACCCACCGCCAGCCCGATCAGCACCAGCAGCACGCCGCCGCAGATCATCTGCCCGGCGGCCGTCATGAACGGGCCAGGCAGGTCCAGGCCGCGCGCCCACACCGAGCCGAAGGCCCAGCCGATCGGTGCGATCAGCAGCAGCACCAGCCCGGTGGGCGTCGCCGTCAGGCTGCTGCCCGCATTCAGCCAGACAACGCCGAGGAAGCCGATGGCGATGCCCAGCCATTCGCCACGGCTGGCGTGCTGGCCGCGCAGCGCCGAGAACAGCGCCATCCACAGGGGCACCGATGCCACCGCCGTGGCCGCCAGGCCGGACGACACATCGCGTTCGGCCAGCACCACCATGCCATTGCCCAGCACCAGCATGGTCACCCCCATGAGCACCAGGCTGCGCCACTGCCGCAACGTCGGCTTCGGCATTTTCCAGAACAGGCGCAGCGCCAGGTACATCAGGCCCCCGGCGATGATGAAGCGGCTGCCAGAAACCATCGTCAACGGCAGCGCACCGCCGTGCAGGGCCTTGGCGATACCGAGATAGGTCGAGCCCCAGACCACGTAGACCAGCAGCAGCGCCAACACGACAAGGCCGCCCCGGGGGGCAGCCGCAGACGGAACAGGGGGAGCCGACATGACGCACCAAGGGACCGGGGGAAGGCGGATTCTAGGACGTTTTGAGTATGGTCCGGCACCCCGCAAGGTGGCACGCTGTCGTCCATCCATGCACCCTGTCCTGGCCTGCCACCCCGCGTTGACGGGTCATGCAGTACCAAGAAGGCTGCCCGGCTGCGCCACCACATGGTCGGACGCTGTATTTTCCGCGCACGGACGCTATCGCATCGAGGATCCCCGCCCAGATGAGCACCACGCCCCACCCTGCTGTTCCCGCGAACGACGGCGCCGCATTGCGCCGCTCGATCTCCAATACCCTCAAAGGCTCCGCCGGCAACCTGGTGGAGTGGTATGACGTCTACGTGTACTCGGTGTTCGCCGTGTACTTCGAGTCGCAGTTCTTCTCGCCGGAAGACAAGAACTCCACGATGTACGTCTGGGCGATCTTCGCCGCGACCTTCCTGATGCGCCCGATCGGTGCCTGGTTCTTCGGCCGCTTCGCCGACCGCCATGGCCGTCGCCTGGCCCTGACCGTATCGGTCACGCTGATGGCGTTCTGCTCCTTCATCATCGCCATCACCCCCACTGCCGCCAGCATCGGCATCTGGGCGGCGATCATCCTGCTGTTCGCGCGCCTGCTGCAGGGCTTCGCCACCGGTGGCGAGTACGGCGCGAGCGCCACCTACATGTCCGAGGCCGCCATTCCGGGCCGTCGTGGCTTCCTGTCCTCCTTCCACTACGTCACCCTGGTCGGCGGCCATGTGCTGGCCCAGCTGACCCTGTTCCTGATGCTGAACGTCTGGGGCAAGCCGGAGATCTCCGAGTTCGGCTGGCGCATCGCCTTCGGCATCGGTGGCATCGCCGCGGTCGTGGTGTTCTGGCTGCGCCGTGGCATGGATGAGTCGCTGGAAGAATCCTCGATCGAGGCCGCGCGCGAAGGCAAGGCCAAGAAATCCGGTTCGATGTACGAACTGTTCGTGCACCAGTGGCGCCCGCTGCTGCTGTGCTTCCTGATCACCGCCGGCGGCACCATTGCCTTCTACACCTACTCGGTGAACGGCCCGAAGATGATCCAGAGCGCCTTCGCAGGCGACGACCCGATGACCGGCACCCTGATCAACCTGGGCGTGCTGGCCTTCCTGATGGTGCTGCAGCCGGTCGGCGGCTGGCTGTCGGACATCATCGGGCGCAAGAGCCTGCTGGTGTTCTTCGGCGTGGGCGGCGTGCTGTACAGCTGGTACCTGATCACGCAGCTGCCGCACCAGCACGATGCCACCCTCGCCTTCCTCACCCTGGCGCTGGGCTTCGTCATCCTCACCGGCTACACCTCGATCAACGCCGTGGTGAAGGCCGAGCTGTTCCCGACCCACGTTCGGGCACTGGGCGTGGGCCTGGGCTACGCGCTGGCCAACTCGCTGTTCGGCGGTACGGCCCCGCTGCTGTACCAGGGCGCGCTGAAGACCGGCCACGTGGACTGGTTCGCCATCTATGTCACTGCCACCATCGCGGTATCGTTGGTGGTCTATGTGTTCTTCCTCACCAACAAGGGCCCGAACTGGCTCGACGGCACCCGCAAGTAAGGATGCCGTGCTGATGGCAGCCACCGGTGCAATGCCGGTGGCTGCCGCATCTCCCGCCACGCCCCTGATGTGGGCCGCCCTGCTGCTGGCGGTGGCAACCACGCTGGGCTGGCTGCTGCGACGCCCGGGCGCGAAGGCGCGCTGGCCACGCACCGGCTTCGGCATCGCCCTTCTGGTCTTCGCCAGCGCGCTGGCAGTGCAGCTGGCAGTGGACCTGGGCAGCGGTCACAGCTCGCTGCGGATGAACCTGCTCGGCCGCTTCAGCGGCCTGCGCACGGTCAGCCTCGGCACCATGATCACCTGCTACCTGGCGGCATTGGCCGCCAGTGCATGGGGTGCCTGGACGCTGCTGCGCAGGCGCTAGCCGTCAGCGGCGTGCCGCCTCGCTCTTGTCGCGGGCAGCGCGGAACTCGGAGTCCTTCTCCCAGGTCGGCCAGCGCCGGCTGTTGGCCAGCTCCGCGCCCAGGTCGTAGACCAGCAGCGTATCGGCGGCATGACCGCTGGGATCCCAGCCCGGCGTCCACGCGTCGCAGGCCTGGTGATAGCAGTCGGCGAAGTACTTCTCGCGCAGCGCGCGTCCGGCGTCCACGCCTCCGTCCAGCTTGTCCAGGCCCGGGCCGATGGTGATCGCCGGTACACCCAGCCGGGCGAAGGCGAAATGGTCGGCGCGGTAGAAGAAACCGGCCTCCAGGTTGGGGTCCGGGCTGTAGCTGCGGCCGCGTGCCTTGGCCACCCGCTCCAGGTCGCCTTCCAGCGATACCCGGCCCTTGCCCCACGAAGCGATGTCACGGGTCGGCCCATCCGGGCTGAACATCTCGATGTTCAGTACGGCAGCGGTCTTGTCCAGCGGCGCCAGCGGATGCGCGGCGTAGTAGCTGGCCCCCAGCAATCCCTTTTCTTCAGCCGTCAGCGCCACGAAGTACAGCGTGCGCTGCGGCTGCGGGCCGGCCGCGAACACCCGGCCCAGTTCCAGCACGGTGGCCACGCCGGTGGCGTTGTCGATGGCGCCACGGCGCACGCGGTCGCCCTTCGCATCGGGCTGGCCGATGCCGAAAGCGTCCCAGTGCGCCGAGAAGATCACCGCTTCATCGCCGTGCTCGCCGCCCGGCAGCTTGGCCACGACGTTGCGGGTCACCACCTGTTCGCGCTTGAGGGCGAAATCGACGCTCAGCCGCGCGTTGTCCAGGGCCACCGGACGGAAGTCGGCACGCATCGCCTTGCGCTTCTCCGCCTCGAAATCGAGGCCGGCGTCGGCGAAGATCGCCTCGGCCAGCTCGCGCTGCATCCAGCCGCGCAGCGGTGTGTGCTGGGCCATCGCCTCGGCCTGGCTGCGCTCGATATCGAACAACGGCGAAGTGCCCGAGCTCTTCACCGTCGCCCAGCCATAGGCCGCAGGTGCGGTCTCGTGCACGATCAGCACACCTTCGGCGCCGCGGCGCGCAGCCTCTTCGAACTTGTAGGTCCAGCGGCCGTAGTAGGTCACTGCCTTGCCATCGAACGCGCCGGGAGCGTCGGCCTCGAAATCGGCATCATTGATCAGCACCACGGCAATCTTGCCGTGCAGATCAATGTCCTTGTAGTCGTTCCAATGGCGTTCCGGTGCGTCGATGCCATAGCCCACGAACACCAGCGGTGCATCCTTGATCTGCACCCGGGCGCGCGGCTGCAGGCTCTGCAGGGTCACATCCACGCCATTGACCAGGGCGCGGCGGCCCTGCTTCAACGCCAGGCTGGCCGTGGCCGCCCCCTCCAGCTGCGCACGCACCAGCGGCACCGGCTGCACCCAGCTGCCGTCCACGCCGCCGGGTTGCAGGCCATAGCTGCGGAACTGCTCGATCAGGTACTGCACGGTGCGCTCTTCGCCTTCGCTGGCCGGAGCACGGCCCTCGAATTCGTCCGACGCCAGTACACGCACGTGGCGCGACAGCGCCTGCGGGTCGATACCGCCGCCGGGAAGGTCATTGGCCGCCTGGGCCAGGCCACCCACGAACAGGCAGGACGACAGCAGCAACACGCGCATCGGGTTCACGGCAATACCACGGCAGGATGGGAAGTCACCAGAGTGTAACGTGACAGCAGTGCCGGCCGCAGTCCCGCTCCGTCAGCGGCGCTCGCGATCCAGCCAGCAGGCCAGGCCCTGCGCGTTGAGCTCGATGTCCATGGCCAGCACAGCCACCACCGCTGCGTCATCCAGCACACAGCCATGCTGCTGCGCGCGCTCCAGGTACAGGGCCTGCAGCGCCGCCAGCAGGCAGCGATGGCGGTCGGGCCGCTCGTCGCACTGGCGGCCGATCGCCGCCATCGCATCGATCTGCTCGAACAGGTCGCCGGCCAGCCGCTGCACCTGCTCCACGCGGCCATAGTGGGTGAGGTACATCGACTGCGGATCGTAGTCGAGCATGCGCTGGATCGACGCCTTCATCGCTTCGGGATCGAACTGCACGGGCGAAGAGGTCGGAAAAATGAAGGCGCCCTGCGCGCTGTCCAGTTCGCGGTAGGAGATACCGAAGGTATCGCCGGTGAACCAGCTGCGGCTGCGCGCATCCCATACGCAGTAGTGATGCAGTGCGTGGCCGGGCGTATGCAGCAGGAGCAGTTCGCGTCCGGCAAGATCGAGGCGATGGCCATCCTCGGCCACCACGACGCGGTGCTCGGGAATCGCCTCGATGCGGCCATAGCTGCGTGCGATCTCTTCCGCGCCGTAGACTGCGGTGGCGCCGGCGATCAGCCGGGTCGGATCGATCATGTGCGGCGCACCGCGCGGATGCAGCACGGCCCGGGCATTGGGCAGCTGCTGCATCAACAGACCCGCACCGCCGGCATGGTCCAGATGCACATGGGTGAGCAGAAGCCAGTCCACCGCGTCGGGCTGCAGGCCGGCATCGGACAGCGCCCGCAGCATCGCCGGCACGGACAGGCCGGTGCCACAGTCCACGAAGGCGCCCCGCCCGTTCTCGACGATCAGGTAGGCCGCATCGAAGTCGGGACGTTGGAAGCCGGTATCGATGGTGTGGATGCTGGGGTCGGCGATCATCGGCACGCACCTGGCGGAATCGGAATCAGGCGTCCATGGTAGGCGTGCAGGCAGGACCGGTTCGATGCGGCTTTGGTCGGAGGCACGCGCTCTGCCCCGGGACTACAACCATCGCGGTCGCAGCAGCAGTGCCAGCACCAGCACCGCCAGGAAAGCGCCGTAGGCATAGAGCACCGCCAGCACCTGCGGCCAGATCGGCCCCGCGTCGGTCTGCACCAGGCCCAGGTGGTGGCCCCACAGCATCGCCACGATGCTCAGAACAAAGGCCAGCAGCAGCACCAGGCCATCGAACAGGCGCCGCCGCGTTGTGCGCGGCTGGCGCGGGAACAGCCAGTACAGGCTGCCCAGCACGACGAACCAGGGCAGGAAAAGCAGCAGCGACAACCACGCCATCGCAGACTCCTTCCATAGCGCCGGGCCCGATGCCCGGCTCCACATCCATCGGTAGCGCCGGGCCATGCCCGGCGGGGTGCATCAGGTAGCGCCGCCGGGCATGGGCCCGGCGTTACAGCACCCTCCGCTCAGGCATCTTCGCGCAGCGCGGCCAGTGCCGCCAGGACCGCGTCAACCTCCGCCTCCAGCTTGAACAGCTCGCTCTGCAGCGCATCACCCTGCTCGGCCTGCTTGATCACGGCGATCAGCTGGCCGGCATCGCGCGGCGAATCAAAACCAATGCTCTGCATCAGCAGCGTGCCGTCGCCGGCGGTCAGCTTGAAGTAGAAACGACCATCCTTCTCGCGGTACTGCTTGAACTGCGGCGGCGCCACGCGGGCAGCGCCGGCATCCTCGCTGGCGATGTCGCCGGCGGTGGACAGGTCGCGCAACCCCACGGCGTGCCGCAGCTCATCCAGCAGCGGCATCGCGAACGTCTCGCGCAGCTGCTGGCCACGGCGCTTCAGCAGCGCCTCGATCTTTTCCGGCTCGGCCATCAGCGCGTTGTAACGCTCGCGCAACGGTGACAGCTCACCGTCGATGCGCTCGAACAACTGCTGCTTGGCATCGCCCCAGCTGATGCCCTCGGCGAATGCCCGGGCGAAAGCAGCGGTCTGCTCCGGCGTGGCGAAGGCCTGGTACATCTGGAACAGCGCCGAGCCCTCGGTGTCCTTGGGCTCACCCGGTGCGCGCGAATCGGTCAGGATCGAGAACACCAGCTTCTTCAGCTCCTCGCGCGGCGCGAACAGCGGAATGGTGTTGTGGTAGCTCTTGCTCATCTTGCGGCCGTCGAGGCCGGCCAGCGTGGCCACCTGCTCATCGATCACCACCTCCGGCAGCGGGAAGTATTCCCTGCCGTAGACGTGATTGAAGCGCTGGGCGAAGTCGCGGGCCATCTCGATGTGCTGGATCTGGTCACGACCGACCGGCACCTGGTTGGCCTTGAAGATCAGGATGTCGGCAGCCATCAGCACCGGGTACATGAACAGCCCGGCGCTGACGCCGGCATCCTCGTCCAGGCCTTCCTCGCGGTTCTTGTCCACCGCTGCCTTGTAGGCATGGGCACGATTGAGGATGCCCTTGCTGGCGATCGCGGTCAGGAACCACATCAGTTCGGTGGTTTCGCGGATGTCGCTCTGGCGGTAGAACCAGACGTGTTCCGGATCCAGGCCGCAGGCCAGCCAGCTGGCTGCGATCTCCAGGGTCGCGCGCTGGGTGCGCTGCGGATCCTGCGCCTTGATCAGGCTGTGCAGGTCGGCCAGGAAGAAGAAGCTCTCGATCCCCGGGGTGCGGCTGGCCGCGATGGCCGGACGGATGGCGCCAACGTAGTTGCCCAGATGGGGGGTGCCGGAGGGGGTGATGCCGGTAAGGACTCGGGTCGTCATGACTGCGTGGGGAAACCTTCGATGAACGGAACCAGTTTACCGTGCCCACGGCCAACCCCGTCAGGGCCTGCGGGTCGTTCATTCACCCGAGCCCACCGGAGTTCCCACATGAAACGCCTGCTGCCCCTGCTGCTGATCCTGCCCCTGGCCGGCTTCCGCCCGGTTCCGCCGCCACCGCCGATGCCGCAGGACGGCCCTGTGCGGATGACCCTGATCGACCGCGACCGCGGCACCGAACTGCGCAGCCATGCAGCCGATGGACAGCGCTGGGTGGCGGGCGAGCGCGGCCATCGCTATGCGGTACGCCTGTACAACGACAGCCCGCGGCGGGTGCTGGTGGTGCTCTCGGTGGATGGCATCAATGCCATCTCCGGCCAAGATGCCGACCCGTCGCAGACCGGCTATGTGCTCAACCCCGGCCAGCGCGCCGACATCACCGGCTGGCGCAAGAGCCAGGATGAAGTGGCGCAGTTCGTCTTCAGCAGCCCCAGTGGCAGCTATGCCAGCCGTACCGGCCGTGCGGACAACATCGGCGTGATCGGCGCGGCGGTGTTCGAGGAGGCCCGTCGCTGGCCGCTCCGACCGGAGCCGCTGCTGCGCCGTGGCGCCCCGGCGCCGGCCGCTGCGGAATCCGCTGCGGACGCCAGCGCCAGCCGCATGGACGGCTACTCAGCGCGGTCGCAGGCACCGTCGCTGGGCACCGGTCACGGCGCGCGCGAACGCTCCTCGGTGCGTGATACCGCATTCGAACGGGCCAGCCGCACGCCGGCGCAGGTCGTGCAGCTGCGTTACGACAGCGCACGCGCGCTGCGCGCACGCGGCATCGTGCTCGACCCGCCTTCGCGCCTGCCGCGCGAGCCGCAGGCGTTTCCGAACCGCTACGTGCCGGATCCGCCGACACGTTGAGTCCCTGACAGCACGACGCCCGCACCAGAGGGTGCGGGCGTCGACGTGGGGAACCGCTTACCGCCGGCTACTTACTTGTAGTCCGGGTAGTCCTTGCGCACGCTGTCTTCGAAGTCACGGACTTCCTTCTCGGCGCGATCCTTGGCCCAGCCATACCGTTCCTGCAGGCGGCCGGCCAGATATTCGGCATTGCCCTCGGCCACATCGAAATCGTCGTTGGTCAGATCGCCCCACTTGGCCTGGGCCTTGCCCTTCAGCTGCGACCACTTGCCGGAAATGATGTCTTTGTTCATTGCTGGGAATCCTTGGTTGCAACGGCGTTCTTACCGTGACTGCAGCTTCCCGCATCCGCTGTTGAAAGGCGGTCAACCGCTCATGAAACACATGCTCACCTGCTTGAATGGTTCACTCCATCGCCACACGCGATGGCGACTACGCGGCCATACACACGCACGAAAAAAAGGCCGGGAAGATCCCGGCCTTTTTCTGTTCCACACCGCGTCGGGCTTAGTTGCCCTTGGCGGCATCCTCGACCTTTTCACCGGCCTTCTGCACGTCCTTGCCGGCACCGGCAACGGTGTTGCAGCCGGCCAGCATGGCCACCGAGAACATCGACAACAGCATCAGGGCAACTACGCGCTTCATGGGCTTCTCCTTGGGTTCGCCGCTTCACCGCTACAACGCGGATGGGGTTCTGTCGCTCGGCAGGCAGGGCCGAAGCCACCGCCGCCGCGTGAGGTGCAATCTGGCGGCTGCGGCGTGCAGCGGGCGTGAACGGATCGGCGATCCGTTCAGGGATGCCCTCAATCGCGCATCAGCGTGGATTTGCCGAACAGGCTTTCCACCAGGTCCACGGCCAGTTCGGCGGTGGCGTTCTGCTTGTCCAGCAGCGGATTGAGCTCGACGATATCCAGCGACCCCATGCGCCCGCTGTCGGCGATCATTTCCATCACCAGCTGCGCTTCGCGGTAGTTCACCCCGCCCGGCACCGTGGTGCCGACGCCGGGTGCAATGCTCGGGTCGAGGAAGTCGACATCGAAGCTGACATGCAGATGGGTGCTGTCATCGATTCCGGCCAGCGCGGCCTCCACGGTGCGCTTCATACCGTTCTCGTCGATGTAGCGCATGTCGTAGACATCGACCTTGTGGGTCTTGATCAGGCGCTTCTCTTCCGGGTCCACCGAGCGGATGCCGATCTGGTGCACCTGGGCGGGCGTGATTGCCGGCGCACTGCCGCCCAGACGGGTCAGTGCCTCCGGCCCCAGCCCGCACAGGCAGGCCACCGGCATGCCGTGGATGTTGCCCGACGGCGTGACATCACTGGTATTGAAGTCCGAGTGTGCATCCAGCCACAGCACGCGCAGGGTCTTGCCCTGCTCGCGGCACCAGCGGGCCACCGCGGTGATCGAGCCGATGCCCAGGCAATGGTCGCCCCCGAGCATGATCGGCATGCGCCCGGCCTGCAGCTCGGCATAGCTGGCCTCCATCAGTGCATGGTTCCAGGCCACCACCTCGTCCAGATGGCGGTAGCCTTCGACCGGCGCGGTCCACGGGTTGCGCGGGCCATCCAGGTTGCCCAGGTCGCGCACGTCCACGCCGCGCGCCGCCAGCGCCTCCGGCAGGCCCGCCACGCGCAGCGCTTCCGGCCCCAGCCGCGCGCCCCGATGGCCGGCACCGACATCGGTGGGGACGCCGATCAACGAGACGGAAATGGGATGGGCCATGGGTGCCTCCTGCAACGGAAAAAGAAGCACAGTCTAGCCAGAGCTGTGTGACACGACTCGCGGCGGTGCAGCAGGGCAGATGCGGTCAGCGGTGGCGGAACACCGCACGGCAACGCAGTGTCGGAATCGGCACGGCTGGGCGCGTATGGGCGATGTAGCCAGCCCGCACGTGAGCGACGGGCCATGACGACGCATGCGCAGATGGCAGGGCCGCCCGGGCCGGGCGGATGGCAGCACTGAGGCGTCTACGCCAGTGCCGATCCTTCAGCACCATCAGGATCGGCGCTGCGCTTGCCGGCGATTGCCGTTAGCATCGTGACTGCCGTCGTCTGCCGCACCGGTTAAGCCAGCTTTACTTCGCGTATGTCGCGTCCATTGCCGCGCGTGGGATCACTGGAATTCCGCCCTTGCAAAGGCCTCGCGCAGGATGTCGCTTTTGCCTTTACATCGCGCGAAACAGGTCAAAAGCGATAATTCATTTTTTCTTTCGAATCGCACGAAGTCATTGGAAAGAATGACTGGCGGGCGGTGTTTGCGCGTGCGCATGATGAATCGCCACCGACAACGGGTGGCCGGGACTTCCAAGCCCGTGTGATTGAAGCTGTATACGCTTTGTCAGTCGGCGCCACCTGTCTCGGGGTGGCGCCGGCTGGCAATCCGTCTGCCGATCTACGGCGGGCGGTGCGTGGGGGCCTTGTGCCCGCCGGCTCATCGATCTCCGGTCTTGGAAGCCACGCATCGTCCGCCACCCTCTGCGGGTGGCGCCTCTGTTCCGCATGAGGATGTCCCATGACCGCACCCCGCTACCCCTATCTGCTTGCCACCCTGGGCGATGCCGCCGAGCACCTGCCCCGCGAACTGGCAGAGCCGTTGGAAGCTGCGCTTTCCGCTGCCGTGGATCTGCCTGAGCCGATCACGCTGGTGGGCTGCCTGCAGCGTATCCGCAGCGGCGATGCCGCCGATGGTCAGCCGTGGAAAGGCCCCGTACCCAGCCCAGGCCAGGGCGTGACCCGTGCGCGTACCGACCGCGCCGCCGCCGGCCTGGTCACGCTGCTGGAGGTATTCCACGCCGCCGAGCGCGTGCGTGTGGATGGCGCCGAAAAGGACGACATCGGCGACGGCGCGCGCGAAGGCCTGCTGCTGGCCTGCCGGGGGCTGGCGGAGTATGTGGAGCTGCAGTTGCACGCGGCATGAGCCGCGCCGCCACGCCCGCCGATTGTTTTGATTTGGCAAATAGTGATGGCGCTTTATAGGCGTTTATCCGGCCAATGCCGAGGACTACCTTGAGGCTCATCGATCCCCTTCTGGAGAATCCCATGAGCAAGCGCAATGCCGTTTTCCCGGCCGGCCGGCAGGACCTGTACACCTCGCAGACCTATTCGGCCGCGATCGAGTCGGGTGACCTGCTGTTCGTGTCCGGCCAGGTGGGCAGCCGCAGCGACGGGACGCCCGAGCCCGACTTCGAGGCGCAGGTCCGCCTGGCCTTCGCGAACCTGGAGGCAACCCTGAAGGCCGGTGGTTGCGGGCTTGACGACATCGTCGACGTGACCACCTTCCATACGGACCCGCAGAACCAGTTCGGAACCGTCATGACCGTAAAGAGCGAGGTCTTCCCCGAGAAGCCCTATCCCAACTGGACGGCGGTGGGCGTCAACTGGCTTGCCGGATTCGACTTCGAGATCAAGGTGATCGCCCGCATTCCGGACTGAGCATGCCGCCTCCGGGAGATCGTGTGCGCGAGCGCGTGCCGCTCAGGTAGCGGTCGCGAAATCAGGACTCCGCTCGCCGGACAGCGCCCGATAGAGGCTCACGCGCGACAACCCCGTCGCTCGTGCAATCTTGCTCATCCCCTGGGCACGCGCGATATCGCCCAGTGTCTTGGCAGTGAAGGCCGAATCGCCATTGCTTTCAATGATGCAGGCATCGAGATAGGCGGCCATTTCTTCAGGCGTACGGAGATGCGTGGCCACCTCAGATGCTTCGAGTTCACTCTTCTTTTTGACAGCCCTGCGTATGCGACTCTGGCGCCTGGCAAACGCGCTGCAATTCGCGGCAGGAGAAAGAACGCTGCGGAAGCGAGCGACTGCGGGATGGTGCCGCTTATCCGAATCGAACGGATGACCTACTGTTTACAAGACAGTTGCTCTACCAACTGAGCTAAAGCGGCATGGGTGACGCACCGGCGGCAGCGCCGCAGTGGGGGGATTCTAGCGCAGTCGCGCGCATTCCAGCGACTGTTGCCGGGCGGCGCCGCTGCGCTGCTGCACCTGCGCAGGCTGTGCGGTGCCGGCCAGCTGCCCGTCCACCCACCACTGGCCGGCGTCGCCGCTGGCCACCAGGCGCGGCTGGAAGCCGGCGGCCTGCACCGCAGCGATACGCCGCTCGGCGCCTTCGCGGTTGCGGTACTGGCCCAGCGCCACGGCGTTGGCGTCCTCACCCTGGCTGATGATGTAGTAGTCGCCCAGGCCCGCAGCGACGATGCGCTTGACCGTGGCCTGCGCCTCTTCGCGGCTGGCGGCGGCCGGCAGCAGCACGCGGTAGCGGGCACTGCCACTGGCGGCCGGCTGCTCGCGCAGGCGCGCCTGGCTGAGCAGCGTGCCGGCCCGGCCCTGCGCTGCGCTGGCGGCGGCACGATCGGCGAACGGACCCAACGCGATGCAGCGCGGCGGCTCGCTGGCGGCAGGCGCCTGCGCGACCGGCGGTGCGACCGGCGCCGGCGCTGGCGTCGGGCTGGAGGTTGCTTCCGCAGCCGGCGCCTTGGCCGGCTCGGCTTGCGGCTTGGCCGGCGCGGCAGGGGCAGGAGTGGACGCCACGGCGGTCGCCGCTGCGGGGTCGCGCTCCACCAGTGCTGGCGCCGGTGCCTCCGACGATGCCTGCGCGGCCACCGCCGCATCGGTGCCGCCGGGCACCCAGCGCAGTTCGGCCACGCCGGCGGGCCGCGGTGGCGGCGCAGGCTTCTGCGGCGCATCGCGCAGCAGCCACCAGCAGGCAACGCCAAGATTGAGGATGGCCAGGACGACGATCAGGGCACGGGTGAGCATGCGCGGATACTAGCCTGCAGGCTGGTGCACCGCCCAGCGGGCGAGGCCGTCCAGCACCAGCGAGGGGTGGTAGTCGGCGCCGTCCAGCAATGGCATCAGCGCGGGCGCGCCGCCACCGTGCACCAGCAGCGACGGCATCACACCCAGCAGTGCCTGCGCCTGCTGCGCACTGCGCTCGACCAGCGCCACCGCAGCACCATCGCAACCGGAGGCGAGTGCGTCGGCGGTGTCATTGGCAAACTCGCTGTAATCGCCGCCACTGGCGGGCAGCTGCACGGCGCGCGCATGCAGTGCTTCGCGCATGGTGGTGGGTGATGCGGCGATGCGGCCGCCGTGATGCTGGCCACTGGCATCGAGCAGGTCGATGGTCAGCGCCGTGCCCACGCCCACCACCAGCACCGGGCGCTGCGCCTTGGCGGCGGCCAGCAGGGCAAGGAAACGATCCACACCGAACTTCTCCGGGCGCGCGTAGGCGATGCGCACGCCTGCGCATTCGGCGCTGGTGCGCACCACATGCACCTGGTCGAAGCGCCGCTGCAGCTGGTCCAGCATGGCGCTGGTCAGCGAAGGTGCGGCCACGCTGGCGACGAACGCCGTCGCGCCGCTGGGCAGGCTGTGCGGCGGCTGCCCGGCCATGCCTTCGGCGCCATGCGCCCAGGCCTGTACGTCACCCGCGCGATCCCCCTGCAACGGCGCGAACTTGAAGCGCGAATTGCCCAGGTCGAACAACCAGTCGCTCATGCCGCCCTCACCGTGACTTCGCCGGCATGCAGGCGGCGCTCGCAGCCGTCGATGCTCACGCGCAGCGCGCCGTCATCGGCCAGGCCGAGTGCGGTGCCGTGCTGCCACTGCCCCTCCAGCTCGACGCGCACCTCGCGGCCGGCCAGCATGTCGAAGGCGGCGTAGCGCGGCAGGAACGGCGCCAGCCCTTCGCGATCGAATTCCTCCAGCGCCGGCAGCAGCCGTGCGAGCACGGCGGCGACGACGATGTTGCGGTCGACCGGCGCGCCGGCCAGTGTGTCCAGATCCACCCAGGGCTGGGTGATCTGCTCGGCGAACGAGGGCGGCATGTGCGTGTTGATGCCGATGCCGATCACCGCGCGAGCCGGACCGGCGTATTCGCCGCCGCCTTCGGCGAGCAGGCCGACCAGCTTGCGACGGCCATCGACGATCAGATCATTCGGCCACTTCAGCTGCGCCTGGGTGAAACCCAGATCGTGCAGCGCTTCGGCCACGGCGATGCCGGCAACCAGGCTCAGCCCCGCCAGCCGGCCAAGGCCCCCGGAGAACAGGCGCAGCACCGACAGATAGACATGGGCCGCCAGCGGCGAGGCCCAGGTGCGGCCGCGCCGCCCCCGCCCTCCGGTCTGGCGTTCGGCCAGCAGGACGCTGACCCCGCGCTGGGGCGCGCTGCACCGCAGCAATTCGGCATTGGTGGAATCCACCGTCCAGGCCACCTGCAGGTCATGCAGCAGGGACAGGGCATCGGCCGGCAGGGCGGCACGGATCGTCGCCGGGTCCAGCAGCTCGACCGGGCGGGTCAGGCCGTAACCCTCGCCGGCACGGCCCTCGATATCGACACCTGCGGCCCTAAGCCCTTGAATGCGCTTCCAAATTGCCGCCCGGGTCTGGCCCAGCTCACGGGCCAGGGCGTCGCCGGACAGGCGACCGGCAGCGAGTTTGGCCAGCAATTGGCGATCGTCCACGGCAGCTTCCACGAAGTCAGGACGGAATTATGCGGGAAAGCCGCCAGCGACGCCCGCCACGGGGCCGGCGGCGGGCTTCCAATCCGGTGCCGGGTTCGGGCTAGAATCGGGAACTCACCTTCCCTTAACGTGGATGTCGTCAATGCGCCGTTATGCCCATTGCCTGATCCTGCTGACGATGCCCTTCGCGGCGTCGGCCACAGCAGCACTGGATGACAGCCGCGGCGCCTGTGTGTCCTCCAACGGCGATGCCGCCTCGCAGCGCGCACCGACGGCATCGACCACCACGGCCAAGCCTGCTCCGGCACGCCCGGCGGCCAGCAGCGCCACCAGCACCGGCGGTGGCGGCAGCGATGAGGACATGCTGCAGCGGCTGCGTGCGCCGAAGTGGCACAGCTACCTGCCGGGAATGTTCCGCTGATCAAGTCGTTGCTGCAGTGGCTGCGGCCCGCACCGCGGCCGATCGAAGACGCATACTGGGATGAGGCCTGCCGCCGTGCGGCATGGCTGCAGGGGCTTTCCGACGAACGACGCGCCCGGCTGCGCACGCTGGCGGCGCGCTTCCTGCATGAGAAGACCATCACCCCGATCGGCAACCTGCAGCTGCAGGCCGCCGACGGCGTGCTGCTGGCGGCCCTGTGCTGCCTGCCACTGCTCGAGTTCGGCGAGGTGGGGCTGCAGGGCTGGTCGCAGCTGATCGTGTACCCCGACGCATTCCGCGTGCATCGCAGCCACGTGGATGCGGCGGGCGTGCTGCACGAATGGGACGACGAGCTGATCGGCGAATCGTGGGACAGCGGGCCGTTGATCCTGTCCTGGGCCGACGTGCAGGCCGATCTGGCCGCACCGTACGAGGGCTACTGCGTGGCCGTGCACGAGATGGTGCACAAGCTCGATGCGCTCGATGGCGCGATGGACGGCACACCGCCGCTGCCGCGTGCGTGGCAACGTGAGTGGGCTGCTGTCTTCCAGCAGTCCTACGATGCGTTCTGCGCGCAGGTGGATGCCGGCCAGGAGACGTTGATCGACCCGTATGCCGCCGAAGCACCGGAGGAGTTCTTCGCGGTCGCCAGCGAGTACCACTTCTCCGCTCCGGACGTGCTGGCCGAAGCGCTGCCCGATGTCGCCGCGCATCTGCGGCGCTTCTATGGTGAACCACCGGCGCTGGGCGGCTGAGTCATGTCATCGGTTCGCCGGGCGTGGCCCGGCGCTACCGTTTGGCCGTAGGTAGCGCCGGGCCATGCCCGGCGGCGTGGATTACGGGCCCGGCGGCAGACGCACTTCGAAGCGGGCGCCTTCCAGTTCGCTGGAACGGCCGACCGCCAGTTCGCCGCGGTAATCCTTGATCAGGTCCTGCACGATCGACAGGCCGATGCCGTGGCCCTGCACGCGTTCGTCGCCACGTACGCCACGCTGCAGCACCTTGCCGATATCGTCCGGCGCGATACCGGGGCCGTCGTCGTCCACGGCCAGCAGCAGGCCGGCGCGGCGTGCATTCGGTGCCGGCAGGGGCTGCGCGGTCAGCAGGACACGGCGCTTGGCCCACTTGAAGGCGTTTTCCAGCAGATTGCCCAGCAGTTCCTGCAGGTCACCCGGCTCGCCATGGAAGCGCGCGGCCGGATCGATGTCGAACTCGCACAGCACGCCCTTGGCGGCATAGACCTTTTCCAGGCCCCGCACGATCTCTTCGGCGTTGGACTCGATCGGCAACGGTGCGGAGAACAGCTTGTGGCCCGACGACGCAGCGCGCGCCAGCTGATAGGACACCAGGTTGTTCATGCGTTGCAGCTGCACGTCCAGCTCTTCGCGCAGCGCGCCATCACCGGCACCGCTGTCCATCTGCGTGCGCAGCACCGCGATCGGCGTTTTCAGGCTGTGCGCAAGATCCGCCAGCGTGTTGCGCTGGCGTTCGAGGTTCTCGCGCTCACTTTCGATGAAGGCATTGATGCTGTCGGTCAGCGGCTCCAGCTCGCGTGGGTGGCGCTCGCTCATGCGCTCGGTCTCGCCGCGCTGCACCTTGGTCAGCTCGGTGATCACGCGACGCAGCGGACGCAGGCTCCACTGCAGGATGACCGTCTGCAGCAGCAGCAGGATCAGGCCGATGCCACCCAGGTAGAACCAGACACGGCTGCGGAACACCCGCAGCTGCGCACCGAGCGCGCGCGAGTCTTCCATCACGTAGATGGTGTACGGGAACTCGGTGGCGGGATCGGCATCGGCGTCCCACACCAGGCCCAGGCCGTAGCGGTACACCGAACCCTGGCTGCCGTCGATCTGGATCATCGGCAGCGGGCCTTCGAATACCTCCTGGCGTGGCGCAAGCAGGCCGCCGCCGACGGTGGGCAGCATCGGGCCTTCGGCCGACATCGAATTGCCCTTGCCGTCCGGCATCACCACCTGCAGGTAGAGACCGCTGCCGGGCACGTCGAAGCGCGGGTCCGGTGGCTGCTCGCGGATGTACAGCGAACGATCGCGGGTGAAGTCGATGCCCGCCGCATAGGCAGTGGCGTAGTTCTTCAGGCGCTCACGCAGGTTGGCCTTCGCCGTATCGGCGAAGGCGGCGTCGAGCGCGTAACCGGCCAGGGCCAGGAACGCGACCAGGCCCACGGACGCGGCGAACAGCTGGCGCGCCTGCAGGGAGCGCGGCCGCCAGCGTCGGAAGAACCACAGACGGCCGGACATCGTGCAATCGCCAGGGTGAGCCGGCTCAGCCCTCGTTGCGCGGGATCGCGAAACGGTAGCCGCGGCCGCGCACGGTCTCGATCGGCTTCAGCTCGCCGTCCGGGTCCAGCTTCTTGCGCAGGCGGCCGATGAACACTTCCAGCACGTTCGAGTCGCGGTCGAAGTCCTGCTGGTAGATGTGCTCGGTGAGGTCGGCCTTGGAGACCAGTTCACCGGCATGCATCATCAGGTACTCCAGCACCTTGTACTCGTAGCTGGTCAGGTCGACATTGCTGCCGGAAACGCTGACCGTCTGCGCGGCGAGATCCAGGGCGACCGGGCCGCATTCCAGGGTCGGCTTGCTCCAGCCGGCGGCGCGGCGCAGCAGCGCGTTGACGCGGGCCAGCAGCTCTTCGACGTGGAACGGCTTGACCAGGTAATCGTCGGCGCCCTGCTTCAGGCCCTCGACCTTGTCCTGCCAGCTCGACCGCGCGGTCAGGATCAGCACCGGGAACTTCTTGCCCTCGTCACGCAGCGCCTTGATCAGCTCCATGCCCGACATCTTGGGCAGGCCGAGGTCGATGATGCCGACGTCGAACGGGACTTCGCGCCCCATGTAGAGGCCTTCCTCGCCGTCCTGCGCAGCATCGACGGCAAAGCCTTCGCGCTTGAGCCGGGCTGCCAGGGTCTCACGCAGCGGGGCTTCGTCTTCGACCAGAAGGATACGCATGAACTCTCCCTAGTGTCCTGGGTGTGGCCCGGAGGCCAGTGGGGTACGGGTTGATAGCGACAACTATCCCTGTTCAGGGGTTATCGCCGCGTAGTGAAGACATATCCGACCGCGGCGTGCGCGGCTGTGAACGCGACGGGGCGGGGTCGTCCATGTAGCGGACCCGGCCCCGGTCATCCATGTACTTGACCCGGTTGATGTCACGACCATCGAACGGCACCCGTTCGGCGCCCAGGATGTGGCCACCGGTGGTGCGCTGCACGCGGCGCACGGCATCGGACAGCGAACGCTCGTCGCCACGGCCGCCCCGCTCGCTCCGCTCCATCATCTCCGCCCGGCCGTGTTCCGCACGCGGGGGCTGCTGTGCCATTGCCGACGACAGCGGCGCAGCCGCCAGCACCACGCAGGTGGCCAGGGCAATGCGGCAATGGAGGGGAGCGGAAGACATCGATGCGATCCTAGCCGAGCACGGCGATTCGTTCAAAAGTCGTAAATCCGGGAACCGGGTGCGGGACCCGGTCTTTACAATTCCTTTGCAAATTCTTGGTTTGGGGCAGTGAATCCGATCTGAACTTTTCCGGGCGAACCGCAGGTTTGTTCATCTAAGTGAACATTCGGGACGAATCGGCCGGCGTTGTCAAGTCAGGAATGTGACGGACGTCACGCAGCGGCACGGTCAGCGTCGCGCTCGGTGACGGCAAGGGCCTGTTCGACCAATGTCCAGTCGGCGCCTGGACGGTGCGCACCCTCGCTCAATACCTGGCGGAACGCGCGCCCACCGGGCTGCCCATGGAACAGGCCGAGCAGGTGACGGGTGATGTGCTTCAGGGCCATGCCCTCGCCCAGACGGGCCTCGACATACGGGCGCAGCGCGCGCAGCAGATCCGCGCGCGACCGCAGCGGCGTACCGGTGTGCAGCGCTTCCAGCTGATGCAGCAGATAGGGATCGTGGTACGCGGCCCGGCCCAGCATCACGCCATCGACATGGCCGGCCTGGGCCTGCACGGCTTCGATGCTGGCCAGGCCGCCATTGAGCACCACCGGCAGCGCGGGCCGCTCCTGCTTCAGGCGGTAGGCCCAGTCGTACTTCAGCGGCGGAACGTCACGGTTCTCCTTGGGCGACAGGCCCTTCAGCCAGGCATTGCGCGCGTGCACCACCACCATCGCTGCACCGGCAGCGACCTGGCGATCGACGAAGCTGGCGAACGCCTCGTACTCGTTGTCCTCATCCACGCCCAGACGGCACTTCACGGTCACCGGGATGTCGACCGCATGGACCATCGCGGCCACGCATTCGGCCACCAGCACCGGCTCGCGCATCAGGCAGGCACCGAAGCGGCCCGCCTGCACGCGATCGGACGGGCAGCCGCAGTTGAGGTTGACCTCGTCGTAGCCCCAGTCCGCGGCGATGCGCGCGGCCTGCGCCAGCAGGGCCGGATCGCTGCCACCCAGCTGCAGGGCCAGCGGCTGTTCGCTGCGGTCGAAGCCGAGCAGGCGCTCGCGGTCACCATGGATGACCGCGTTGGCGTGCACCATCTCCGTGTACAGCCGCGCCCCGGGAGCCAGCACGCGATGGAACACGCGGCAATGGCGGTCCGTCCAGTCCATCATCGGGGCGACGGACAGGCGCAGGGATTCGGCGTAACGGGCGGTGGCGGACGTCATCGGGGCGTTGATCGTGGAGACCGGCATTGCCAGTGAGATCAATAGTTTACACCGGGTGGCTGAATGGCGCCGGGGCGTCAGGCGATGTGCGAAGCGCCGGTGCCCCATTGCTGGTGTGGCACGCGCCCGCCACGCCACCAAATACGAATGAGAAGTGATATCGTTTGAGCGCCGCATGACGATGTGCGGCATGGATGTCCCAAGCAAACGGAACATGTAATGCAGCAACGCACCTATATCGAACTGGTCCTGGAGCTGTTCGCCTTCATCAGCCTGTGCATGGCGATGACGACCTCCGGCACCCCGGTTCTGGTTTTTGGTCTCACAACCATCCTGCTCACGGTATGGATACCCTTCCAACGGCGCGAGATTCATCGCTTCACCCGCGCCGTGTCGATTGCGCTGGTCATTGCGGCAGTAGCCAGGATCGTCATTCATTTCCTACCCAATCCATCCATCTAGGAATCGAATTCGAGGAGGCTGTTCCGATACGCCACTGCGGTGGCGTTGTTGCTCTGTGCGCAGGGAGCGCACGCGCAGGTGAAGCAGATACAAGATATCCCGTGCGAAGGGTGTTCATACGCTCAGATGCAGGCGGCCGCGCTCCCGCCGCAGACCGGCCGGTTCCGGCAACCGTATACGATGCATTGCAAAGCCCGGCCAGGATGAACAACGCGATCGAACAGTTGAATGCCTCCTGGCTCGCCCGCGGGTATGCGGCGCACATGACGTTCGTCAATTTGGTCAGCGGAAAGAACATCTCGCTGACTGCGGGCCGCCCGGTGACCACCCTGAACTTCGCCGATGGCTCCAGCATCAAGGCCTCGTACGACATCGAGATGAAAAGCTGGGCGCCTATTCCCGGCACCGGCCGCGACGTTCACGGCAACCCGGTTCCAGAGACGAAAGCAGACGTTGCCAAGGACGGCAATCCGGTGGTGTACGAGTTCCCCGGTGGCATCACCAGTGACGCCTACATGGACTTCAGTCGCTACCTCTTCGATCTGGGCGTGCGCCCCAACATCGGGCCGGGCGACAACCAGATGATCTGCACCAGCGAAGTGATGGACGCCGACATGCGGGTGGAAGTCAGGTGCATGGGCCGCAGGCACTGATGCAACAACGCGGGTGACCGCCGCTGCGGTCACCCGGGTGCCCCCTGCCGAAGCGCCTATGGACCCATGTCCCAGCACAGGTGGCGGCGATTGATGAGTGCGAACTCGGTGCCCGCCGCCGCGCCCACCCACCTGCTCGATCAACGTCCGGCTGGCGGCATTGAGCCCCACCACCGTTACATCGGCGCCATGCGCGGCCAGTTTTTCCTGCGCGCGCTCCAGCGCGGCCACGGCGGTCAGATCCCACAGATGGGCATCGCGCAGGTCAATCTGCACCTTCGGTGCTACGTGCTGGTAGTCAAAGGCCGCGCCCAGCTCGCTGCCGTACACCACCATCGCCAGCAACACGACGCCGGCCACCAGGCATGACAGGCGACCGCGGCCGCCGGAGCTCACGTTGATGATCGACTGGCCGATCATCGCGCAGCCGGCCATGCCGCCGAGGAAGCCGGTGACCGTGTTGGCCACGCCCTGGCCGACGCATTCGCGGTTGCGCTCGCTGGGCGTCTCGGTGATGTCCTCGACAGCGCAGACGCAGCGGAGCATGGCTCCGCTCTACAATCGGGTCATGGCTACCGATCGCCCCCACTTCTTCGACCCCACCACCGAACAGGGGGTGCTGCGCCTGTCGATCGCCGGCGCACTGCTGCTGGCGCTGACTGCGGTGGTGTTCGGCCTGCTGGCCAATTCCTCGCTCATCATCTTCGATGGCATCTACGGGCTGATCGATGTGGTGATGACCTGGCTGTCGCTGCTGGTCGCGCGCCTGATCGCGCTGTCGACCAATACCGATGCGCTGCAGTCGCGCCTCAACCAGCGCTTCACAATGGGCTTCTGGCACCTGGAACCGATCGTGCTGGGCGTGAGCGGCACGCTGATGATCGGTGCGGCGCTGTATGCACTGGTCAATGCCGTGGACGCGCTGATGTCCGGCGGCCGCCACATCGCGCTGGGGCCGGCGATGATCTTCGCCGCGCTGTCCCTGCTGGCCGAGGCAGCGCTGGGCGTGTTCGTGCTGCGCGCCAACCGCCGCATCGGGTCGGAGTTCATCGCGCTGGACGCGAAGAACTGGATGATCGCGGCCAGCATGTCGGCCTGTTATCTGGTCGCCTTCCTGGGCGGCGCGCTGGTGCGTGGCACCGCGTGGGACTGGATCGGGCCGTACATCGACCCGGCCATCCTCGCCTTCGTCTGCGTACTGGTGATGATCGCGCCGCTGGGCACGGTGCGGCGGGCATTGGCCGGCATCCTGCTGGTGACTCCGCCGGAGCTGCAGGCCCACGTGGACGCAGTGGCGCGCGCGATCGTCGCCAGGCATGGCTTCGTCGAACACCGCAGCTATGTGGCGCAGGTGGGACGTGGCGAGCAGATCGAGCTGTTCTTCGTGGTCCCGGCCGATGATCCGCCGCGGCCCCTGCGGGAGTGGGACCAACTGCGTGACGAGATCGGCGATGCACTGGGCGAAGCCTCGCCGGACCGGTGGCTGACGATCATGTTCACCACCGATCGGGAATGGACGATCTAGACAGGCAGGACGATCGGTCAAATTTCTCAGACGGTCTGTCACCCATCGTCCTTGGAAAGCGGGCAAAGTAGGCTCCAACGCACTACCACCCACTGACCAGGAGCATCCCGATGTCCATCGAAAAGGTTCTGTACACCGCCCAGGCGACCTCCACCGGCGGCCGCGAAGGCCGTTCCGTCTCCTCCGACAACGTGCTCGACATCCAGCTGTCGACCCCGCGCGAGCTGGGCGGCGCGGGCGGCCCGGGCACCAACCCGGAGCAGCTGTTCGCCGCCGGCTACTCGGCCTGCTTCCTGGGCGCGCTGAAGTTCGTGGCCGGCCAGGCCAAGGTCGCGCTGCCGGCCGACACCACCGTGACCGGCAAGGTGGGCATCGGCCAGATCCCGACCGGCTTCGGCATCGAGGCCGAGCTGACCATCAACGTGCCGGGCGTGCCGCGCGAGCAGGTTGAAGCGCTTGTGCAGAAGGCGCATATCGTGTGCCCGTACTCGAATGCTACCCGCGGCAACATCGACGTGACGCTGATCGTCGCCTGATGGAGGCGGGGTCGGATCCCTTTGCAACGGCAAAGGGCTCTGACCCCAGCGGCTAAATGGGGTCAGATCCCTTTCGCGTTGCGAAAGGGATCTGACCCCGGGGCTCCAAGCGCAGAAAAAATGGGCGGATGCCGGTCGAAACCAGGCATCCGCCCATCCCACCCCGGGTGGGCCCCGGCACGCGGCCAGGGACGCATTCGCTTACTTCTCGCTGGTGATGAGCTGTACGACGCTGGAGAAATCCAGCTTGCCGCGCCCGGCCTGATGATTCATCGAATACAGGTTGCGGGCCACTTCACCCAGCGGGATCGAGGCGCCGACACTCATCGCCGCTTCCACTGCCAGGCCCATGTCCTTGAGCATCAGGTCGCTCCCGAAGCCGCCGCTGTAGCCACGCGAGGCCGGCGCATTCTCCAGCACGCCCGGCCACGGATTGCACACTTCGGTGGCCCAGCTGCGGCCGGTGCTCACCGCCATCATCTGCGACAGCACCTTCGGGTCCAGACCGTGCGCCACGCCCAGTGCGATGGCCTCGCCGGTGACGGCCATGATCACGCCCAGCGCCATGTTGTTGCACAGCTTGGCCACCTGGCCGGCACCACTGGCGCCAACGTGGAAGATGTTCCTGCCCATCGCCTGCAGCACCGGGCGCGCACGCTCCAGTGCATCCTCCTCACCACCGACGATGAAGGTGAGGGTGCCGGCCTGGGCACCGGCCGTGCCGCCGGAAACCGGCGCATCGATCATCTGCAGGCCGCGTGCGGCCGCCGCTTCGGACACCTTGCGGGCGCTGGCCGGAGCGATCGTGCTGCAATCGATGACCAGCGCGCCGGCCGGAATCGCGGCGAGAATGCCGTCATCGCCGAGGTACAGGCCTTCGACGTGGCGACTGGCCGGCAGCATCGAGATCACCACCTCGGCGTCGGCCAGGGTGTCACGTGCTGACGACGCGGCACCGGCACCGGCGTCGACGGCGGCCTGCACGGCGGCCGGCACCAGATCGAACACGCGCACGGTGTGGCCGTTCTTGACCAGATTGGCGGCCATCGGGCCACCCATGTTGCCCAACCCAATGAATGCAATGCGGCTCATGCCAGGCTCCTTTCAGCGGCAGGGGTACCCAGGTCGGCCAGCGGATGCGCGGCATCGGCCCAGGGCGAAGCGAAGAACGTATCTGCCCACAGGGCGCTGGCTTCGGCCAGCGTGCCGGGGTTCCACGACGGCGTGCGGTCCTTGTCGATCAGCAGCGCACGGATGCCTTCGGCGAAATCGCCGTGGGCAGCGCAGTGCAGGGCGACGATGTATTCCAGGCGGTAGACTGCAGCCAGATCCTGGCCCGCACTGCGGCGCTGCAGCTCGAACGCCAGCCGCGCCGAACCGGGCGCGCCGGCCGCGAGGGTCTTCTGGGCGGCCTGCAGCCAGGCATCCTCGGTCTGCAGGTGGGCGATGCCTTCGACGATGGCATCGAGGTCATCGCCATCGCACAGTGCGTCGACCTTCGCCGCGTTGGCCAGCAGCGGACCGGTCGCGGCATCGCTGGCATACGATTGCAGCAGGTGGCCCAGGCGCTCGTGGTTGCTCGCGGCGTCGCGTGACCAGGCCACCTGCAGCAGTGCATCGAACACATCGCTGCGGCGCGCTTCGGCCACGTGCACGTCGGCCAGGCCGGCATAGATCGCATCGCCCGGGTTGAGCAGTGCACCGGTCAAGGCCAGGAACAGGCCACCCTTGCCCGGCACGCGCGGCAGCAGCCAGCTGCCACCCACGTCCGGGAACAGACCGACGGTGATCTCCGGGAACGCGAGCTTGGAGCGCTCGCTGACCACGCGGTGGCTGGCACCGGACATCAGGCCGATGCCCCCTCCCATGACGATGCCATGGCCCCAGCACAGGATCGGCTTGGCATAGGTGTGGATGAGGTAATCCACGCGGTACTCGACGTCGAAGAACTCGGCCGCGTAGTCGTTGTCGCGGATATCGCTGCGGCCGGCCTCGCGGAATGCACGCATGCTCTGGTACAGGCTGTGCAGGTCACCGCCGGCGCAGAACGCCTTTTCACCGGCGCCCTGCAGCACCACCATCGCGATGCCGTCGTCGTCGGCCCAGGCATTGAGCTGCTTCAGCAGCAGGTGCGCCATCGGCAGCGAGAAGCCATTGAGCGTGCGCGGCGCGTTCAGCGTGGCGATGCCGATGCGCGCGCCATTACCGGCCACGCGCTCTTCGAACAGGACCGGCGCTTCGTCGGCAACGGTGTCGGTGGTCATGCGTTCTTCCACTGCGCGGCGCGCTTTTCCAGGAAGGCGTTCACGCCCTCGACCTGGTCGGCGGTATCGAACAGATCGACGAAGGCCTCGCGTTCGGCCACCAGCGCCGAGGCATGGGTGCCGGTGCGGGTGGACTGCACCAGCGTCTTGCAGGCCGCGATGCTGGTCGGGCTCTGCTTGCCGGCCTTCTTCGCCCATTCCAGCGCCAGCGCCTTGGACTCGCCCTTGCCGACCTTCTCCTCGGCCAGGCCGATGCGCAGCGCGGTCTCGGCATTGATGCGCTCGCCCAGCAGGATCATGCGCTTGGCCCAGCCCTCGCCCACCAGCCGAGGCAGGTTCTGGGTACCACCGGCGCACGGCAGCAGGCCGACGGTGGCCTCCGGCAGCGCGACCTGGGCATGGTCTTCGATGATGCGCAGGTCGCAGGCCAGCGCGCATTCCAGCCCGCCGCCCATCGCATAGCCGTTGATTGCGGCGATCGACACGCCGCGGAAGCCGGACAGCGCCTCGAAGGCTTCGCCGAAGCGGCGTGCGGCCTCGCGCGCGGCGGCCTTGTCGCCGGAGGCGAACTGGTTCAGATCCGCGCCGGCGGAGAAGAACTTCTCGCCATCACCGGTGATCACCAGCGCGTAGATGTCGCGGTCCGCATTGAGCGCAGCCACCAGGTCGCGCAGCGCGGACAGGCTGTGCACGGTCCAGGTATGCGCCGGCGGGTTGTGCAGGGTGACCACGGCGGTGTGGCCATCGGCCTCGACCTTCAGGCCCACGTGCTCCTGGGTACGCCAATCCTTCATCGCAGTTCCTCTTCGGTGTTGAGCAGGTGACGGGCAACGATCACCCGCATGATCTCGTTGGTGCCTTCCAGGATCTGGTGCACGCGGCAGTCACGCAGCAGGCGTTCGATCGGGTATTCGCGGATGTAGCCGTAGCCGCCGTGGATCTGCAGCGCTTCGTTGCAGACAGTGAAACCGGCATCGGTGGCGAAGCGCTTGGCCATTGCGCACCACACGTTGGCGTCGCTGGCGCCGGCATCGAGCTTGCGCGCGGCGGTATGCACCATCTGCCGGGCGGCCACCAGCTGGGTGACCATGTCGGCCAGCTTGAACTGCAGTGCCTGGAACTCGGCCAGCGCCTTGCCGAACTGGCGACGCTCGCCCATGTAGCGGCGTGCGGCATCCAGCGCGCCCTGCGCGGCACCCAGCGAACAGGCGGCGATGTTGATGCGGCCGCCATCGAGTCCCTTCATCGCCAGCTTGAAGCCACCGCCTTCCTCTCCCAGAAGGTGGCTGACCGGCACGCGGACGTTCTCGAAGGTGATGCCACGGGTGGGCTGGCTGTTCCAGCCCATCTTCTCTTCCTTGCGGCCGAAGCTGATGCCCGGCAGGTCCGACGGCACCGCGATGGCGCTGACGCCGCCGGCACCGGCACCGCCGGTGCGCGCCATCACCACCAGCAGTTCGGTGGCGCCGGCGCCGGAGATGAAGGCCTTGGCGCCGTTCAGCACGAAGTGGTCGCCATCGCGCACGGCGGTGGTTTTCAGCGAGGCGGCATCGGAACCGGCGCCCGGTTCGGTCAGGCAGTACGAGGCCAGCTTGATGCCCGCCGCCAGATCGTTGCCCCACGCGTCGCGCAGTGCCGGCTGACCCCACTTGGACACCATCCACGAGGCCATGTTGTGGATACTGATGTAGGCCGCGGTCGAGGGATCGACGCTGGCGAGCTCCTCGATGACGACGGCGGCGTCCAGCCGGCTCAGGCCGCTGCCGCCCACTTCCGGGTCCATGTACAGACCGCAGAAGCCCAGTTCACCGGCCTTGGCGATCGCCTCGCGCGGAAAGATGCCCTCCGCATCCCATCGCGCGGCGTGCGGCGCCAGTTCGGCCAGTGCGAAGTCGCGGGCGGCCTCGCGGTAGGCCTGCTGCGCTTCTTCCAGTTCCGTCGTCATCGAGTGGCTCATGGCTGCTCCTGCCGTTACTTCAGGCTGATCGTGGTGTTGACGCCGTGGCTCAGCGTCTCGTCATCGAACCAGCGCGCGGTGACGGTCTTGGTCTGGGTGTAGAACAGCACCACCTGCTTGCCGTACGGGCCCAGGTCACCCAGCTTGGAGGCGCGCGAACCAGTGAAGGAGAACAGCGGCACCGGCACCGGGATCGGCACGTTGATGCCGACCTGGCCGACGTCGATGTCTTCCTGGAACCTGCGCGCGGCGGCGCCGGACTGGGTGAACAGTGCGGTGCCGTTGCCGTTCGGGTTGCTGTTGACCATCGCGATGGCGTCTTCCAGCGTTTCCGCTTCCAGGATCACCAGCACCGGCCCGAAGATTTCTTCCTGGTAGATGCGCATGTCGGTGGTGACACCGGCAAAGATGGTCGGGCCGACGAAGTTGCCCTTCTCGAAGCCATCGACCTGCGGATTGCGGCCATCGAGCACCAGCTGCGCGCCCTGCTCCACGCCCGAGGCGATCAGGCCTTCCACGCGCTCGCGCGCGCTGCAGGAAATCACCGGGCCGACATCGGTACCGGACACGGTGCCACCGCTGACCTTCAGGGTCTTGGCCTTGGCCACCAGATCCTGCACCCAGCCGCGCGCTTCACCCACCAGCACCAGCGTAGAGGCCGCCATGCAGCGCTGGCCGGCGGCACCGAAGGCGGCACCGACCATCGCATTGAGGGTCTGCTCCTTGTTG
Organism: Stenotrophomonas maltophilia; assembly: GCF_025642255.1. NCBI lineage: Bacteria > Pseudomonadati > Pseudomonadota > Gammaproteobacteria > Lysobacterales > Lysobacteraceae > Stenotrophomonas > Stenotrophomonas maltophilia. The sequence goes on along the minus strand of NZ_CP106759.1, from coordinate 251,594 downwards.
GCATCCGGCAGCACCACGGCGTGGTTCTTGGCGCCCATCATGCACTGCACGCGCTTGCCGGCCAGCGACGCACGGTTGTACACGTGGGTACCCACGCGGGTGGAACCCACGAAGGAGACCGCCTTGATGTCCGGGTGGTCGCAGATCGCGTTGACCACTTCCTCGCCACCGTGGACCACATTCAGCACGCCCTTCGGAATGCCGGCTTCCAGCGCCAGTTCAACCAGGCGCATGGTGACCATCGGGTCCTGCTCGGACGGCTTGAGAATGAAGGTGTTGCCGGTGGCGATGGCCATCGGGAACATCCACAGCGGAATCATCGCCGGGAAGTTGAACGGGGTGATGCCGGCGCACACGCCCAGCGGCTGCATGATCGTGTAGGTATCCACGCCGTTGGCCACGTTGTTGGCCAGCTCGCCCAGCTGCAGGTTGCCGATGGCGGCGGCGTGCTCGACCACTTCCAGGCCGCGGAACACATCGCCTTCGGCATCCGGCAGGGTCTTGCCCTGTTCGGCAGTGAGGATGTGCGCCAGCTCGCTCATGTTCTCGCGGATCAGCTGCTGGTACTTCAGGAAGATGCGCGCACGGGTGCCGATCGGGGTCTTGCGCCAGGTCTTGAACGCTTCCTTGGCGGCGGCCACGGCAGCGTCCACTTCAGCGGTGGTGGCGAACGGGACCTGGGCCAGCACGTCCTGGGTGGCCGGGTTGATCACGTCCTGCCAGTGGGAGGTCGCCGATTCGACGAACTGGCCATCGATCAGCATGCGGATACGGGGCGCTGCAACAGTCATGACGACATCCAGGGGTGCGAAAGATGCTTGGCATTATTCACAGCCGCCGCCTCGATTTCCGGCCTGAATCCGCTTAATCTGGCCAACACCCCTCACGATTCCTGTTAATTCTGTGAATCTACCATCCTCACAGCGCCAGCTGGGCCTGCGCCTGCTGCGCCTGCGCGAGCAGCGCGGCTACAGCCAGATCGACCTGGCCCGCGCCCTGGGCCTGTCTGCCAGCTACCTGAACCAGATCGAGCGCAACAAGCGCCCGTTGACGCCCGCCGTGCAGAAGAAGCTGGGGGAGGTGTTGGGCGACGTTTCCGCCCTGTTCGACGAGGATGAACCCGCGGCATTGCAGGAATCATTGGCCGAAACCCTGCGGGACCTGGGGCTGGCCGACGTCAGTGCCACCGAGCTGCGGGCACTGGCCGGCAACCTGCCGCAGGTGAGCCGGGCGCTGCTGGACCTGCATCGCCGCCACCTTGCGTTGCGGGAACATGCCGCCGCACTGGAGTTCCAGCTGGGCGAACCCGGTGCCGGCAGCACCCTGCCGGCGGGCGACCAGGTGCGCGAGTTCTTCAACCGCATGCACAACCACATCCCGGAGCTGGATGAGCTGGCCGAGCGGTTGTTCGCCGAATGGGGACTGTCGCCGGGGCACGTCGCCCCGCGCCTGCGCCAGTTGCTGGCCGATCGCCACGGCGTGCTGGTGGAAGTGACTGCCTTGCAGGCCGGGCGCGAGAAGCGCCACTACGATGCCGGTGCCCGCCGGCTGTGGCTGCCGGACTACCTGGAGCCGGGCCAGCAGGCCTTCCAGATGGCCGCCGAACTGGCACTGCACGGCTACCTGCCGCAGATCGATGCGGTGATTGCCCGCGCCGGATTCAGCGACGAGGCGCGCATCGCGCAGGCGCGCATCGGCCTGTCGAACTATTTCGCCGGGGCCCTGGTAATGCCCTACCTGCGCTTCCTGCGTGCGGCCGAAGCCAGCAGCTACGACATCGAGCTGCTGGCGCACCAGTTCGGTGTCGGCTTCGAAGCAGTCTGCCACCGGCTGAGCACGCTGGCCCGCCGCAGCGCGCCCGGCCTGCCGTTCTTCTTCATCCGTGTGGACCGCGCCGGCAACGTCTCCAAGCGTCACTCGGCCACCGACTTCCACTTCTCGCAGGTGGGTGGCTCATGCCCGCTGTGGATCGTCTACGAGGCGTTCAACCAGCCCGGCCGCATCCTGACCCAGACCGCGCGCATGCCCGATGGGCGGCGCCACTTCTGGCTGGCCCGGCAGGTCAGCAGCGGCCCGGTTGGTCACGGCCAACCACGCAAGACCTTCGCAGTAGCGCTGGGCTGCGACCTGCAGCATGCCGAGCGGCTGGTGTATTCGCTGGGGCTGGATGTGCAGAGCCCGGGCAATTCGGTGTCGATCGGCCCGGGTTGCCGGGTGTGCCCGCGCGAGGACTGCATGCAGCGCGCGTTCGCGCAGCTGCCGGGGCGATAGGGCTGGTTCGGCAGGGCTGCGCCCTGCACCTGCACAGGCCGAAGCAACAGCAACGGCAAAAGCTTGCATTCCGTGGGATGGCGGGGCGGGTCCGGTTGCAACAGATCTTCGCAAGCTGTCAGAACGACGCATTGCCCTGGTGGGTGTCGACCTTGGTCGACACGAACCCTGGCGATGAGCCACCGCAGGGATCAGATCGTGCCGACCAAGGTCGGCACCCACCAGACAAGGTCGGCACCCGCCGGAACAGTTCAATCGGCTGCGGCAGCGGTCAGTAGATCGGGGTCACCTTCATCTGCGGCAGCGGCCGTGGTGCGCCGTCGGTGAGGTCCGGGCCGAGATCCTCCCAGCTGCGGCCCTGCTCCACCATCAGCCCCCACAACTGCTGTGACGCCAGCCGCTTGTCCTCCGAGCCCAGCTTGTACGACGGCGGCGACGGCACGCCGGCAGCCACCATCGTGTACGCCGCCCGATAGGCCAGCACCTGCTGCGCGGGATCGTCGGTACGCGCCACTTCCAGCGTGTAACGCTGGTAGGCCGAGGCCAGGTTGCGCCAGCGGATCCAGTAGTGATTCTCGAAGGAGAACGCGCAGAAGCGCGCACCGGCCAGGCTGCCCTTGTCGGCGATGCGGGTCAGCACCTCCTGCGGCATGTCCAGGTTCATGCCGCCCTCGTCTCCCTGCAGGGTCACGTGCACGATGCGGTCGCGATAGCCCGGCGCACGCGCCTGCAGCAGGTCGCGCCAGTTCTGCATGGTTGCCACCACCGCGAACAGGAAACGGCCGAGCTCGCCGGCCGCCACCGGCGCGGCGATGGACTGGTAGGTGCGTTGCCAGCCATGGCGGTTCTCGCTGGGCAGGAACACCGATCGCTCCAGCGCCTGCCGTGCATTGCCGCCGGAGCTGACCTCCTCCGCATGCTGCGGATAGACCAGGTTGATGGCGAAGGTCGGCCAGCGCGGCAGCGCCGCGTCGAACAGATGGATCGGGAAGTTGCTGCTGATGCCCCCATCGGAGAACCAGCAGATCCGGAAGGCGGTGATCACCGGGCCGCAGGCCTGGCCGGCACTGGTCAGCCCCTCCATGCTGTCGGCCACGTTGTGTTCCGGATCGGAAGCGGTCGCCCCAGGGTCGCAGCGGCGCTCGCGGCGCGAGGGCTCATGCAGCGGCACTGCGCTGATCAGCAACGGGAAACTCAGGCTCATCCGCGTTGCCACCAGTACCGGCAGCTGCGGCCCCTGCGGCAGGCGGTAATAGAGTCGTCCATCCACGTCCAGCGGCGGACCCGCATGGTTGACCAGCCACTGCACCACGCTGGCCGGGAACAGCTGGTCGAACTCTTCGCGCAGGAACCAGAACTGCGCGCCGCCCAGCGGCAGCGTGCGGGGTTCGTTGTGCGATACGCAGGTGGTGATCATCTGCAGGGTGATGGCATGCGGGCTGTCCGGCTCGTCGGCATAGCGCGGCGCATCGTGCAGGTCGGCAAAGGTAAGCGGCACATCGGCCGGCTTGCCTGACAGCTGCTGCAGGCAGCCGTGCAGCCATTCCGTCAACGCCGGCCGGCGCGCGTCGCTGCCGAGGCCGCTGCACAGGCCCAGCAGATTGCGTCGTGCCACCCGCGCGACCCGCAGCGCGGCCCCGGCCACGCCAGCGCCGTAGGCGCACAGCAGGGACGGCAGCAATGTTGCCGCCACTCCACTCCAGCCGCCGCCCCACGCGCCCAGCGCGAGCAGCAATGCCAGCGACACCAGCACTTCCAGCGGCGCGATCTGGAACACGGCGATGGCCAGGCACAGCAGCTTGCGGGGCCAGCCTGCATTGCCGGTCAGCACCACCAGCAGCCGATAGGCTGCACGCGCGCCGCGCGCCGGCTGGAACAGACCGTAGATGAACCCGCGCCGCGACAGCTGCGCCGACACCGCCGACAATCCACCGTACCCGGCATCGCCGGGCAGCGACTCGCCCGCCTGCTGGCGGCGATCACCATAGGCCGCCGCCGCCGCCACCGCGGCGGCGATGGCGCCTGCCGAGGTGCCACCGATGCTCTTGAAGCGATACTCGCGCGCCAGCGCCAGTACCGCATTGGGGTACACGATGCCGCTGGTGATGCCACCTTTCATGACCAGATCGCAGTACTTCGCCGCCACACGTCACCTCCCGTCCGTCGGTTGCCAGTATCGCAAGCCGGCCTCTCACTGCCTGAGAAAGGTGCCACATCCCGGTGGTGTGATGCCGGGCCTTGACCATTGCTGCCAACCGGCCTACCTTGTGCACGCCGAAGGTATTCATCTCTTCATGCGAATGAAGGGATGAATTTAAACGGGAATCCGGTGAAGGCGCTTCGCGCGCCCATTCCGGAGCTGCCCCGCAGCGGTGAATGGAAACGAATCCTGCCAACAGCACTGGGCTCGCGCCTGGGAAGCGGCAGGTAGTAGGTGGGCTGCGGCCCGCGTCCAACAGCCCGAATACCGGCCCCGGCCGGGGGACACGACCGTCCCCTGACTCGACCTGGAATCTCCGCGGGGAGGTTGCCGGGGCCGTCGTCGTCCTGCGCCTGCAGGGTGCGCGGCCACGTGCGTCCTTTTCACGGCATCCGGTTCGCCCGCGGGGGCGAAGGTCGCTGGCAAGACGCCCGTGGGCCGGCAACGGCACGCGTCGTCCTGCGGTTCCTTCGTTCCTCAATGCCGACATGCAATGAGGACACGCTGCAATGACCACTGTTACCAACCTGGGCTTTCCCCGCATCGGCGCCAAGCGCGAACTGAAGCGGGCGCTCGAACGCCACTGGGCCGGCGAGGACGACGCCGCCACCCTGCAGGCCACCGCCGCGGCGCTGCGTGCCCGGCACTGGCAGCTGCAGATCGAGGCCGGCGTCGATGTACCGCCGAGCAACGACTTCAGCCTGTACGACCAGGTGCTCGACACCGCATGGCTGTTCGATGCCATTCCCGAACGCTACCGCGAACTGGCCGCGCACGATCCACTGGCCGCCTACTTCGCCACGGCCCGTGGCCTGCAGCGCGATGGCATCGACCTGCGCGCGCTGGAGATGACCAAGTGGTTCGACACCAACTATCACTATCTGGTGCCGGAACTGCACGCGGGCCAGGCCTTCGCCCTGCGCGGTGACAAGCCGCTGGCCGAGTTCAACGAGGCCAGGGCGCTGGGCATCCACACCCGTCCGGTGCTGCTGGGGCCGGTGAGCTTCCTGCTGCTGTCCAAGACCACCGACGGCAGCGCCGCACTGGACCTGCTGGATGCCCTGCTGCCGGCCTATGTGCAGCTGCTCGGCCAGCTGGCCGACGCCGGTGCGGATTGGGTGCAGCTGGATGAGCCGCTGCTGGTGCAGGATCTCGACGCCGATGCGCAGGCAGCCTATGAGCGCGCCTATGCCCGGTTGGCCACGGCACGGCGTCCGAAACTGCTGGTCGCGACCTATTTCGGTGCGCTCGAGGACAACCTGGCGTTGGCCACCGGCCTGCCGGTGGACGGACTGCACGTGGACCTGGTGCGCGCGCCGGAGCAGCTGGACGCCGTGTTGAAGGCGCTGCCGGCCGAGCGCGTGCTGTCGGCCGGCCTGGTCAACGGCCGCAACATCTGGCGCACCCATCTGGACAACGCACTGATCCTGGCCCGGTTTGCCCAGGTGGACCGCGGCGCCGACCGGCTCTGGCTGGCACCGTCCTGTTCCCTGCTGCACACGCCCGTGGATCTTGCGCTGGAAAAGAAGCTTGATGACGAACTGAAGGGCTGGCTGGCGTTCTCCCGGCAGAAGCTTCAGGAACTGCGCCTGCTGGCCGACGCGCTCGATGGCAGGGCGGATGCGGAAGCAGGCCTGGCTGCCAACCGCGCTGCACTGGAGGGGCGTCGTCGCTCGCCACGCGTGCACAACCCGGCCGTGGCCGCACGCCTAGCCGCGCTGACCGTGGCCGATGCGCAGCGGCACACCGCCTACCCGCAGCGCCGCATCGCACAGCATGCGGCGCTGCAGCTGCCGCTGCTGCCCACCACCACGATCGGTTCCTTCCCGCAGACGCTGGAGGTGCGCGAGGCACGCGCCCGGCACAAGTCCGGCAAGCTGGGCCTGGCCGAGTACGAGGCCTTCCTGGAACAGCAGACCGCGCATGCGGTACGCGTGCAGGAAGCGCTGGGCCTGGACGTGCTGGTCCACGGCGAGTTCGAGCGCAACGACATGGTCGAGTACTTCGGCGAGCAGCTGGAAGGCTTCGCCTTCACCGGCAACGGCTGGGTGCAGAGCTATGGCTCGCGCTGCGTCAAACCGCCGGTGATCTTCGGCGACGTCAGCCGCCCGCAGCCGATGACGGTGCGCTGGTCCAGTTACGCGCAATCGCTCACCGACAAGCCGATGAAGGGCATGCTGACCGGTCCGGTGACGGTACTGCAGTGGTCGTTCGTGCGCGACGACCAGGAACGCGATGTGACCTGCCGGCAGATCGCGCTGGCCCTGCGGGACGAAGTGCAGGACCTGGAAGCAGCCGGCATCGGCGTGATCCAGGTGGACGAGCCGGCCATCCGCGAGGGGTTGCCGTTGCGCCGCGCCCACTGGCGCGCCTACCTGGACTGGGCGGTGGAATCGTTCCGCATCAGTACCAGCGGCGTGCGCGATGCCACCCAGATCCACACCCACATGTGCTATTCGGAGTTCAACGACATCATCCACTCGGTCGCAGCGATGGACGCGGACGTGATCTCGATCGAGACCTCACGCTCGCGCATGGAACTGCTGGATGCCTTCGTGAAGTTCAACTATCCCAACGAGATCGGCCCGGGCGTGTATGACATCCACTCCCCCCGCGTGCCGGACAAGGCGGAGATGGTGGACCTGCTGCGCAAGGCGCTGGCCGTGCTGAAGCCGGAGCAGCTGTGGGTCAACCCGGACTGCGGGCTGAAGACCCGTGGCTGGCCGGAAACCCGCGCTGCACTGCAGGCACTGGTTGCCGCCGCAGTGGAACTGCGTGCCGAGCACGCCGACGCCCGCGTCGCCTGACCTGTCTCTCCACCCCGATGCACGGGCCGCCGCCGTTGCCGGCGGTCCGTGCGGTACCTGATGATGACCGAGCTCCAACGCCCCACCCTGTCCCTGCCCGCCGACGGCAAGCGCCTGCTGCTGCATTCGTGCTGTGCGCCCTGCTCCGGCGAAGTGATGGAGGCGATCACCGCCTCCGGGATCGACTACGCGATCTTCTTCTACAACCCCAACATCCATCCGGTGAAGGAATACGAGCTCCGCAAGCAGGAGAACATCCGCTTCGCCGAGCAGCATGGCGTCCCCTTCATCGACTGCGACTACGACACCGACAACTGGTTCAGCCGCGCGCGCGGCATGGAGAACGAACCCGAGCGCGGCATCCGCTGCACGATGTGCTTCGACATGCGCTTCGAGCGCACGGCGCTGTACGCGCATGAGCACGGCTACGACACCATCAGCTCGTCGCTGGGCATCTCGCGCTGGAAGAACATGGCGCAGATCAATGACTGCGGCATCCGCGCCGCGGCGCGCTACGAGGGCCTGCAGTACTGGGATTACAACTGGCGCAAGGGCGGTGGTGCCAGCCGCATGATCGAGATCAGCAAGCGCGAGCGGTTCTACCAGCAGGAGTACTGTGGCTGCGTGTACTCGCTGCGCGATGCCAACCGGCACCGCCGGGAGACCGGCCGCGAGCGGATCCGGATCGGGCTGCTGTATTACGACCAGGACAACGAAACGCCGCAGGGCGATTGACGTGTGGCGAGGGGGCGGCCACGCTGGTCGCCTCTTCCGCCGCGCTGGAACGTCCATGCTCACCCTGCCCGCCACTGTCGCCCTGCTGGTGATCGATCTGCAGCCGGACTTCATGCCCGGTGGCGCGCTGGCCTGTGACCGCGGCGATGCGCTGGTCGCGCCGATCGCGCAGCTGCTGGCGCAGCGCCGCTACCGCACCGTAGTGGCCACCCAGGACTGGCATCCCGCGGACCATGCTTCGTTCGCCAGCCAGCACCCCGGCCATCGTCCGTTCGAAACGATCCTGCTGCATGCGCAACCGCAGACCCTGTGGCCGGACCACTGCGTGCAGGGCAGCTCCGGTGCCGCCCTGCATCCGCAGGTGGACTGGAACATGGCCGACCTGATCCTGCGCAAGGGCACCCGCCAGCAGGTGGATTCCTACAGCGCCTTCCGCGAGAACCACGGCCCCGATGGCGGACGCCCCGCCACTGGCCTGGCCGGCTGGCTGCATGAGCGCGGCATCGACGAGGTGCACGTCTGTGGCCTGGCCCGCGACTACTGCGTGCTGTGGAGCGCGCAGGACGCAGCCACGTCCGGCTTCAGGGTGAAATTCCTCTGGGACCTGACCCGGCCGGTGACCGAGGCCAACGACGGGATGGTGCGCGAAGCACTGGGCACTGCGGGGATCGGGATCCTCTGACGCACGTCCGGCCGGGCAGGTATCAGCGGAACACCACCGTGCGGTGCCCGTTGAGCAGGATGCGGTGCTCCACATGGCGGCGCACGGCACGCGCCAGCACCTGCGATTCGGTATCGCTGCCCAGGCGTACCAGGTCGCGCGGCGTCATCGCATGATCGACCCGGGCCACGTCCTGTTCGATGATCGGACCTTCGTCCAGATCCTCGGTGACATAGTGCGCGGTGGCGCCGATGATCTTTACCCCGCGCGCGTGCGCCTGGTGATAGGGCTGCGCGCCCTTGAAGCTGGGCAGGAAGCTGTGATGGATGTTGATCGCCCGGCCGGCCAGCGCGCGGCACAGGGTGGGTGAAAGAATCTGCATGTAGCGCGCCAGCACCACCAGGTCGATACGCTCGTGTTCGACCAGATCGATGATCTGCTGCTCCTGCACCGCACGCGTATCCGCGTTCACCGGCAGATGGTGGAACGGCACGCCGTAGGACGCAGCCAGCGGTGCGAAATCGGCATGGTTGGACACCACTGCCGCGATATCCACTTTCAGTTGCCCGCTGTGCGCGCGGAACAGCAGGTCATTCAGGCAGTGGCCCTGCTTGCTGACCAGCACCAGCAGGCGCGCACGACGCCGACCGTCCTGCAGCTGCCAGTCCATGCCGAACTCGCGGGCCAGTGCCGCCATGGACGCATGTACCGTGTCCAGGGGCAGGCTGGCGTCGCGGTCGAAATGCACGCGCAGGAAGAACCGGCCGCTTTCCTCGTCGCCGAACTGCTGGGCGTCGAGGATGTTGCAGCCATGATCGAACAACAGGCCCGACACGCGGTAGACGATGCCGGTACGGTCGGGGCAGGACAGGGTGAGGATGGAATCGGGTCGCATCCTGCAAGTGTAGGGCAGCACCCCGCCCGCGTGATCCATTGTCACCGATGCAACGAACCACTTCGGACAGTTCCAAGTGATCGTGGCGGGCTTTCGTGGCACGCTGGCGGGTCATGAACCTGTTGCAGCTGATCCGCAGCTTCACCCGCACCGCAGACACCGGCAGTATTGCCGCTGCGGCCCGCAGCCTTGGCATCAGCGCCACCGCCGTCGGCCAGAACATCCATCGCCTGGAGGCACACCTGGGCGTGCGCCTGCTGAACCGCAGCACGCGCCAGCTGGCGCTGAGCGAGGCCGGTGCGCTGTACCTGGCGCAGGTGCGCCACATCGAAACCGATCTGGCGCGGGCGCAGGCCCTGGTCACCAGCGGTGACATCGAGCCGGCCGGGCCATTGCGCATCGCCAGCAGCCGCGCGTTCGGCCGCCACGTGCTGGCGCCCCTGCTGCCTTCACTGCAGCAACGCTATCCGCAGCTGCAGCTGGAACTGCGGCTGTCCGACCGGGCCGTGCAGCATGGTCCGGAGGCGGTCGATGCCAGCATCCGCATCGGTGCGCAGCTGGAGGACGGCGTCGTGGCGCGGCCGCTGGCACGCATTCCCTTCGTCTTCTGCGCCTCGCCTGCCTACCTGCAGGCGCATGGCTGCCCACAGGAGCCGTCCGAACTGCGCGGGCATCGGGGTGTGCTGCATCGTTTCCCCACCGATGGGCGGCCTCTGCGCTGGGGCCTGCGCAAGGGCGACCAGCGCGCGGATGCGCCGCTGCCGCCCGGCATGGTGTGCGATGACATCGACGCGCTGGCCGAACTGGCCGCGGCCGGTGCCGGCATCACCCGGCTGGCGGCCTTCGTGGCCGATCCCTTTCTGCGCGATGGCCGGTTGCAGGCGGTGTTCGGCGCGGACAGCGCATGGCGCCCGGAACCGATGGAGGTCTATTTCTGCGTCAGCGACCGCCGCGACTTCACCGCCAGGATCCGTGCGCTGTTCGATCACCTGCAGGCCGGCCTGCCGCCCGCCTGGCGGGCATGACCTTCAGCGCGGGGTGAACACGCCGCGTGCCTCACGCGGCTCGCAGCGCAGGTACTGCGCGGCCGGCACCACGCTGTCGCCCAGCGCGGCTGCCGCGTGCCAGGGCCAGCGCGGGTCGTAGAGGATGCCGCGGGCCAGGGCGATGGCATCGGCGTGGCGATGACGCAGGATCGATTCGGCCTGCTCCGGTTCGGTGATCATCCCCACCGCGATGACCGGCATGCGCACCTTGGCCTTGATCGCGGCCGCGAACGGCACCTGGTAGCCCGGCCCGACGCTGATCTTCTGGCGCTCATCCAGGCCGCCGCTGGACACGTGCAGGAAATCGCAGCCACGCGCGTCCAGCACCTGGGACAGCGCTTCGCTCTGCAGCAGATCCCAGCCACCGTCGACCCAGTCGCTGGCGGAGATGCGCACGCCGACGGCCACCTTGTCGGACACTGCCGCGCGCACGGCATCGAATACCTCTACCAGCAGGCGCAGGCGATTGGGCAGCGAACCCCCGTAGCCATCGGTGCGCCGGTTGCTCAGCGGTGACAGGAACTGGTGCAGCAGATAGCCGTGCGCGGCATGCACTTCGATCAGTTCGAAGCCCAGGCGTTCGGCGCGCACCGCGCTGGCGGCGAAGGCAGCAACGATTCCCGCGATGCCCGCCTCATCCAGTTCCTGCGGCGCGGGATCGGCAGCATGGAACGGCAGCGCTGACGGCGCCACCGTGGTCCAGCCACGTGCATCATCGGCCGGCAGCTGGCCACCGCCGTCCCAGGGACGCTGTACCGAGGCCTTGCGGCCGGCATGGCCCAGCTGGATGCCCAGCGGCATCGGCGACCAGCGCCGCACGCTGGCCAGCACGTGTGCCAGCGCAGCTTCGGTACCGTCATCCCACAGGCCGAGGTCGGCCCAGCTGATGCGTCCACGCGGCTCAACCGCCGTCGCTTCCAGGATCAGCAGGCCGGCACCGGATTGCGCCAGGTTGCCCAGATGCATGGCATGCCAATCGCTGGCGCGCCCGTCTTCGGCGGAATACTGGCACATCGGCGCGATGACGATGCGGTTGGACAGGGTCAGGCGGCCGAAGGTGATCGGCGAGAACAGCTGGCTCACGAGGGGTGCAGGGACGGGCAGAGGGGGGTGCGTATTGCACCGCTGCAAGGGCGGCGAATCAACCATGTGGATGGATCGCTGTTTCGCGGTGGCGCTGCATGCTCGCCGGGCATGGCCTGGCGCTACCCGATGACGAACCCGGCCAGCGCTTCAGCGCAATCGCGCTCGTCCTTGAACTGCAGCAGGTCGTCGGCACGGGTGCGGCCACGGTTCACGGCAGCCACCGGCAATCCGGCCTTTGCTGCGGCCTGCACGAAACGGAAGCCGGAATAGACCATCAGCGAGGACCCCACCACCAGCACGGCATCGGCCTGCTGCAGGTGCTCATGCACTGCCGCCACGCGTTCACGCGGCACGTTCTCGCCGAAGAACACCACGTCCGGCTTCAGCAGGCCGCCACAGGACGGACAGTCGGGCACCACGAAGGAGGAAAAATCGGTCTCCAGATCAGCGTCGCCGTCGGGGGCGATGCCGGCCTCGAGCGTGTCCCAGCCGGGATTGGCGTCCAGCAGGCGCTGCTGGAACGCCTGGCGACCGCTGCGGCGCTCGCAGCCCATGCAGCGCACCAGGTCCAGCCGCCCATGCAGGTCGATCACGTTCCGGCTGCCGGCGCGCTGGTGCAGGCCATCCACGTTCTGGGTCAGCAGCAACTGCACCTTGCCTTGCTTCTCCAGCGCGGCCAGCGCCTGGTGGGTGCCGTTGGGCTGGGCCAGGCCGAAGCGCGGCCAGCCCAGCAGGCTGCGTGCCCAGTAGCGCTGGCGGGTGGCGGCCTCGCCCATGAATGCCTGGTAGGTGACCGGCGGCGTGCGTTTCCATTGGCCATCGGTATCCCGGTAATCGGGGATTCCCGAGGCCGTGCTGCAGCCAGCGCCGGTCAGCACGAACAGGCGCTGGGCGCGGTCGATGAAGTCGGTCAGCGGCGGGGTCATGCCGACCAGATGGGGGCAGCACGGCGCCCCCACAAGCGCCGGCTCAGGGCGCCGGCAGCGGCGGCACCGCGATCGGCTGGCCCGCCTCGTCCAGCGCGATCATCACGAAGTGGCCGCGGGTGCAGAGCCTGCGCTCGCCGCTGTGCAGGTCTTCGGCAATCAGTTCCACCTCGACCTTCATCGAGCTGCGGCCGACCTCGACGATGCGGCCGATCGTTTCCACCATCTGGCCGATGCGGATCGGCAGCTTGAAGTCGACCTGGTCGCTGCGCGCGGTCACCACGGTGCGGCGCGAGTAGCGGGCGGCGGCGAGGAAGGCGGCCTTGTCCATCCACGCCAGCGCCTGGCCACCAAACAGCGTGCCCATATGGTTGGTATGGTTGGGAAAGACGATTTCGGCCATGCGCACTTCGATCGGTGGCACGGTTTCAGGGATCGGGGTCATGGGTAGGGCTTCGGTGTGGGGTGCGGCAATGTTAAGCCAGGCCCCGTACAGGCAGCGCTACACTGCGCCACGCCCACTGCCAGGACTGCCCATGCCCGCGCCCTCCGATCTGCTGGCGTTCGCCCTCATCTCGCTGGGCATGGTGCTCACGCCCGGACCGAACATGATCTACCTGGTCTCGCGCTCGATCTGCCAGGGCCGCCGCGCCGGCCTGGTCTCGCTGGGTGGGGTGGTGCTGGGTTTCGTGTTCTACATGCTGTGCGCGGCGCTGGGCATCACCGCCCTGCTGATGACGGTGCCGTTCGCCTACGACGCGCTGCGCATCGGGGGGGCGTTGTACCTGCTGTACCTGGCCTGGCAGGCGCTCAGACCCGGTGGCCGCTCGCCGTTCGCGGTGCGCGACCTGCCGCCGGACAGCCCACGCAGATTGTTTGCGATGGGCTTTCTGACCAATCTGCTGAACCCGAAGATCGCGGTGATGTACCTGTCCCTGCTGCCGCAGTTCCTGCATCCGGACGGACACGGCAGCGTGCTGATGCAGTCGCTGGTCCTGGGTGCTACCCAGATCGTGGTGAGCCTGAGCGTGAACGCGGTGATCGTGGTGCTGGCCGGCAGCATCGCGGCATTTCTCGCCGCGCGCCCCACTTGGCAGGCGGCACAGCGCTGGCTGATGGGCACGGTCCTGGCCGGGCTGGCGGTGCGCATGGCGGTGGAAGGGCGGCGGTAGCGCCGGGCCATGCCCGGCGAGCGCGCGGCGCGATCGACGCTGCGCGCAGCCCCGGGCGGTACCCGCCGGGCATGGCCCGGCGCTACCCACAAAAAACCCCGGCGTTGGCCGGGGTTTTCGCTGCGACAGGCCTGACCGGACGGGTCAGAAGTTCATGTCGAAGGCAACTTCGCCCTGCACGCCGACCTGGTAGGCCGAAACGCGGCGTTCGAAGAAGTTGGTCAGCTCCTGCACGTCCTGCAGTTCCATGAACGGCAGCGGGTTGCGCACGTTGTACTTCTTTTCCATGCCCAGCTTGGCGAAGTGCTGGTCGGCGCAGTGCTGCAGGTACTGGCGCATGTCGCGCGTGGAGATGCCCGCCACGCCGCCGGACAGCACGTCCTCGGCGAACTGCACTTCGCATTCGATCGCTTCGGCCAGCATGTCGTACACCTGCTGCTTCATCTCGTCATCGAACAGGTCCGGCTCTTCCTCGCGGACCACGCGCACCGACTCGAACGCGAACTCCATGTGGGCGCTTTCGTCGCGGAACACCCAGTTGGTGCCCGAGGCCAGGCCCGGCAGCAGGCCGCGCGAACGGAAGTAGTACACGTAGGCGAACGCAGCAAAGAAGAACAGGCCTTCGATGCAGGCGGCGAAGCAGATCTGGTTGAGCAGGAACTGGCGGCGCTGTTCGCGGGTCTCGATGCGGGTCAGGTCCTGGATCGAGTCGATCCACTTGAAGCAGAAATCGGCCTTCTTCTTGATCGAGTCGATGTTCTCCACCGCCGAGAACGCCTTGGCGCGCTCTTCCGGGTCCGGCAGGTAGTTGTCGAGCAGGGTCAGGTAGAACTGCACGTGCAGCGCTTCTTCATACAGCTGGCGCGACAGGTACATGCGCGCTTCCGGCGCATTGAGGTGCTGGTACAGGTTCAGCACCAGATTGTTGGACACGATCGAATCGCCGGTGGCGAAGAACGCGACAAGGCGATGGATCAGGTGGCGCTCACCCGGCGACATCTTGCTGTGCAGGTCGGTGATGTCGATCTGGAAATTGATCTCTTCCACCGTCCAGGTGTTCTTGATCGCATTCCGGTACATGTCATAGAACTGCGGGTAGCGCATCGGGCGCAACGTCAGTTCAAAACCGGGATCGAGCAGCATCTGCTTGGGCTTGTCGGCCATGGGTGTTTCCTTGTCTTCTCGGGTCAAAACGCCGGGCATGGCCCGGCGCTACCTTGTCATTGCGCAGCCGGGCCGAGCCCGGCTCCATCTACGGCACAGCGCGCGATTACTGGCAGGCCTCGCAGGCTTCCGGGTTCTCCAGCGAGCAGGCGATGGCTTCGTCCGGGCTGAACACCTTGGCCGGGGCCGCGTTGCTGACCGTGGTCTTGGCGATCTTGGTGGCCGGACGCGAGCGCAGGTAGTAGGTGGTCTTGATGCCCTGCTTCCACGCGTACATGTACATGGACGACATCGCGCCGATGTTCGGGCTTTCCATGAACAGGTTGAGCGAGGCCGACTGGTCGATGAAGGCGCCACGCTCGGCGGCCATGTCGATCAGCGAACGCATCGGCAGTTCCCACGCAGTACGGTAGACCTCACGCAGGGTTTCCGGAATCTGCGTCAGGCCGGCGATGGAACCTTCGGCCAGCTTGATGGCATCGCGCATGTCGGCGGTCCACAGGCCCAGCTTCTTCAGCTCGTTCACCAGGTAGCGGTTGACCTGCAGGAAGTCACCGGACAGGGTTTCGCGCTTGAACAGGTTGGACACCTGCGGCTCGACGCACTCGTAGCAGCCGGCGATGGAGGCGATGGTCGCGGTCGGGGCAATGGCGATCATCAGCGAGTTGCGCAGGCCGTGCTCCTTGATGCGGGCACGCAGGGCATCCCAGCGCGCGGTGTCTTCCGGCACCACGTTCCAGGCGTCGAACTGCAGTTCGCCACTGGCGGCACGGGTGTCGTTGAACGACGGGTGCTTGCCGCGTTCCTGGGCCAGCTCGGTCGAGGTTTCCAGCGCGTGGAAGTAGATCGTCTCGGCGATCTTCTTCGACAGGGCACGGGCTTCGGCGCTGTCGAACGGCAGGCGCTTGCGGAAGAACACGTCCTGCAGGCCCATGCAGCCCAGGCCGACCGGGCGCCAGCGCAGGTTGGCGCGGCGGGCGGTTTCGATCGGGTAGAAGTTCAGGTCGATGACACGGTCGAGCTGGCGCACGGCCAGGCGCACGGTCTCGGCCAGCTTCTCGAAGTCGAACTCGTTGTGCTCGTCGAAGTGGTTGCCCAGGTTGATCGAACCCAGGTTGCACACCGCGGTTTCATCGTTGGAGGTGACCTCCAGGATTTCCGTGCACAGGTTGGACAGGTGGATCACGTTGCCCGGACGCAGGGTCTGGTTGCTGGCGCGGTTGCACTTGTCCTTGAAGGTCATCCAGCCGTTGCCGGTCTCGGCCAGCGTACGCATCATGCGGGCGTACAGCTTGCGGGCGGAGATGGTGCGGTTGGCCTTGCCCTGGGCTTCGGCCTGCAGGTAGGCCTGCTCGAAGGCTTCGCCGAACAGATCGGTGAACTCCGGCACGACGCGCGGATCGAACAGCGACCATTCCTGGTCGGCCTCGACGCGCTTCATGAACAGGTCCGGCACCCAGTTGGCCAGGTTCAGGTTGTGGGTACGGCGGGCTTCGTCACCGGTGTTGTCACGCAGCTCGAGGAAATCCTCGATGTCGGCGTGCCAGGTTTCCAGATACACGCAGGCCGCGCCCTTGCGCTTGCCACCCTGGTTCACCGCCGCCACGGACGAGTCCATGGTCTTCAGCCACGGCACGATGCCGTTGGAATGGCCGTTGGTGGACTTGATGAGCGAACCACGCGAACGCACGCGGGTGTAGCTGACGCCGATGCCGCCGGAGAACTTCGACAGCTGGGCGATATCGCCGTACTTGGAGTAGATCGACTCCAGCGAGTCCTGCGGCGAATCGAGCAGGAAGCACGAGGACAGCTGCTCGTGGGTGGTGCCGGAATTGAACAGGGTCGGGCTGGACGGCAGGTAGTCCAGGTTGCCCATGCGCTTGTACAGCGCCAGGGTCTCGGACACGTCCTCGCTCAGCGCGCTGGCGATGCGCAGGAAGAACTGCTGCGGGGTCTCGATCACCTTGCGGGTGTGCGGATGGCGCAGCAGGTAGCGGTCGTACAGGGTACGCAGGCCGAAGTAATCGAAGTTCAGGTCCAGCGAGATGTCGATCGCATCGTTGAGCTTGCGCGCGTTGGTCTGCACGAAGTTCAGCAGGCGGTCGTTGATCAGGCCGACTTCATGGCCACGGCTGACCGACTGCGAGAAGGCATAGATTTCCTGGCCCGACACTTCCTTGGCGATGTAGTTGGCCAGCAGGCGCGCGGCCAGACGGCCGTACTCGGGTTCTTCACCGATCAGCAGGGCGGCGGTGCGGATGGACAGCTCGTCCAGTTCGCGGGTGGTGGCGCCGTTGTACAGGCCGGAAATGGTGCGGGTGGCCACGCGCATCGGATCGACGGCGTGCAGGCCTTCGGAGGAACGCTGCACCGCACGCACGATCTTGTTCAGATCCACCAGTTCGGTCGTGCCATTGCGCTTGGTCACACTCATCGCGTTGGCCGTCGGCGGCGACGTCAACAGGAACTCGCTTTCCTTTTCGATGGTGGCGCTGGTTTCGGTGGTCACGGCGTGTGTCCTCTTGGCGTGATGGGGTGGTTGCAGGTGCATCGGTGGCGCGGCCCAGGACATGACGGTCCAGGATGGCAGCTGGGCGTCGCAGGAGGTGAGACCTGCGCCTGCCGCTGCCGTGACGGTCGCCGACGGGTATCGCTGTGGACGGGGGTGCCGCGTGGCTCCCGCCTCTGCGCCTTCCCCGTTGTCCTTGCGACTTGGGGTCGCTGCGACCGATGGCCACAAGATAGTGGGGGTGGTGGGGTCCGTCAACGCCAAATGTAGTGAAATTCGGCAATCCCTTGCGCCGCAAGGATCGTGCCATCGGCGCCCGGATCGGACGCTTTGGACCTGCCGGAACGGGCCGCGCAGTCAAGACCGGAACGCGTCATTCCGGCGGTACAAAGGAGTGCGGAAACAGAACAATGACAGCTTCACATGACAGTAACGGAATGACCAAGGGACAACCCTGTGGATAGAAGGTGGGCAGCCGGTGGACGGCGTGACTTTCGGCCGATGACGGACAGGCCGGAGAGGCGGACGCTGGGCTCTGGCGACTGGAAAAGGAATGTCCAATGGACCTGCGACTGCCTGCCCTGGCAGTGCTGTCGGCGCTGTGCATCATGCCGGCGCAGGCGGCCGACGCGCCGAAGCTGCACGCGGACCAGTGTGGCATCCGCACGGACTATGACGTGCTGGTGGACAGCGGCGGCATCTGGCTGCGACACGGCCCGCAGGCGCCGCACGAGGTGGTGTTCCACGATGGTGTGCTGAGCCTGGATGACACGATCGTGCCGGTCAGCGACGCCGATGCCGCCCGCCTGCGCCAGCTGGAGGCCGGCGCGCGCCGGTTGATGCCCGCCGCCACGGCATTGGCGCGCGATGTCAGCCAGCTGAGCTTCGACGCGCTCGATGGCGTCTACGAGAGCCTGACCGGCACCGCCAACAGCCGCAAGGTCAGGCGCCTGCGGCGGCAGGCGGATGACTGGATCGAGGGGACGCTCGGAAAGGGCTACTGGGAACAGGCGACCTTCGGTCCCGGATTCGAGGCGAAGGTGCAGGACATGGCCGAGACGCTGTCCGGCTCGATCGCCCGCAGCGTGCTCTGGCAGGTCTTCACCGGCCGCAGCGACGCCATGGAGGAACGTGCCGAGCGCCTGGATGCCGAGCTGGACCGGCGCCTGGAAGCCGGTGCCCAGCGTGTGGAGGCCAGCGCGATGGCGTTGTGCCCGCTGGTGCGTGCGCTGGCCGATACCCACGATGCGCTGGAAGTGCGTTACCAGGGCCAGCCGCTGCGGCTGCTGGAGCGCAGCGACAACGGCCTGCAGGTGTCGACCGGGCCGGAGGAGCGGCCGCAGGGGAACGCACTGGCGCCCAGCCGGTAACGTCGAGCTGCCGCTGCAGCGCCTGCGCGCGGCTGCCCTTCCGGCAGATCGTGCAGCTCCCGGGCCCTCACGCCCGGTGCGGGGTACCCAGGTATTCAGCGCTCTGCATCTCGATCAGGCGCGAGGCGGTGCGCTCGAACGCGCCCTGCAGGCGCTGGCCGGTGTACAGCTCGACCGGCGAGGTGCTGGCGGTGCAGACCAGGTTGACGTGGCGGTCGTACAGTTCGTCGATCAGGTTGACGAAGCGGCGCGCGGCGTCCTCGTTCAGGCGATCGAAGGCGGGAATGCCGCCCAGCAGCACCGTATTGAACTCGTGCGCGATCTCGATGTAGTCCGATGGGCCGCGCGGGCCTTCGCACAGGGCGGCGAAGTCGAACCAGGCGATGCTCTTGCCCCGGCCGCGGACCGGAATCTTGCGGCCTTCGATCTCGATGTTGCCGGCCTTGGCGGGCTGACCACCACTCAGTTCGTTCCAGCGCGTGGCGAGCCAGTCGTCGCTATCGGCGGCCAGCGGCGCGCGGTACACCGGCGAGCGGGTCAGCGCGCGCATCCGGTAATCCTCCGTGCCTTCGGCGTACAGCTCGACGCAGAAGCGCTGCAGCAGGCTGATGGCGGGCAGGAAGCTCTCGCGCTGCAGGCCATTGAGATACAGGTTCTCCACCGCCGTATTGGAGGTGGTGACCAGGGTCACGCCCTCGGCGAACAGGCGTTCGAGCAGGCGCGCCAGCAGCATGGCGTCGCCGATGTCGGTGACGAAGAATTCGTCCAGCACCAGCACGCGCAGGTTGCTGCGCCATTCCTGGGCGATCTTCGCCAACGGGTCGCTCTGGCCCTGGTGCTCGCGCAGGCGCTCGTGGACGCTGCGCATGAAACGATGGAAGTGGGTGCGGTACTTCTGCTTGATTGGCAGCCCGTCGTAGAACAGATCCACCAGGAAGGTCTTGCCGCGGCCGACTCCCCCCCAGAAATACAGCCCCTTGACCGGCTCGGGCTTCTTCCAGAACGAGGACAACCGGTCCAGCCAGCCGTCGTCGGCGTTGTCCAGCAGGCCCACGTGGATGCGGTCCAGCTCGGCCAGCGCCGCGTGCTGGGCGGGGTCGTCCTGCCAGTCACCCCGGGCAACCCCGGCCGCATACCGCTGCGACGGGGTCAACTCGACTGCACTCATGCCGCTGCGCCCAGCCAGTGCTTGACGCCGTGGGTCAACGCACCCCGCAGGTCGATCAGCTTGCGATGGAAGAAGTGGCTGGTGTCGGGCATCCGCACCAGCTCATGCGGAGCCTGCAGCGCGTCCAGCCACTGATAGACCGCCTGCGGGTCGACGATCTCGTCCTGCTCGCCCTGGATCACCAGCCAGCGGGCCGGTGGCTGCACGCCGTCGAAATCCCAGCGGCCGGCCGGCGGCGCGATCGAGATCAGCGCCTCCGGCTGCAGCGTGGCGGCTGCCTTCAGCGAAACGAACGCACCAAAGCTGAAGCCGGCCAGCCACAGGCGGTCGTCGGGGCGCTGGCTGCGCACCCAGGCGGTCACGGCCTTCAGGTCATCCTGCTCGCCCACGCCGCCATCGAAGGTGCCCGCCGAACCACCGACGCTGCGGAAGTTGAAGCGCACCGTGGCGATGCCCAGCTCGCGCAGGGTGCTGGCGGTCATGGTGACCACCTTGTTGTGCAGGGTGCCGCCCTCGGTGGACAGCGGATGGCAGACGATGGCCACGATCGGCTGCACCGGCACATCGGCCTTGGGCAGGTCGACGACCACTTCCAGCGGGCCGGCCGGGCCGTCCAGTTCGAGGCAGGCGGTTTCGCCAGGGGCGACGGGGAACGAAGGCTTGTGCATGGCACCATGATACCGTCCCCCGCCCCTGCCCTGTGCCCGCCCCATGCTCTACCTGTCTTTGGCCGTGATCTGCAGCGTGCTGGTTTCGGTGTTGTTGAAGGTGGCCGGACGCCGCCAACTGGATGTTGCGCAGATGGTCACCTGGAACTACCTGGTGGCCGCGACCCTGACCGCCGTGGTGCTGCAGCCGCCGCTGGACGCACTGCGCGCGCCGCATGCCCCGTGGCCGTCGCTGCTGGCGCTGGCGGTGGTGCTGCCCTCGATCTTCCTGGTGCTGGGCCGCGCGGTGGCGGTGGCCGGCATCGTCCGCAGCGACGTGGCGCAGCGGCTGTCGCTGCTGCTGTCACTGGCGGCGGCGTTCCTGTTCTTCGGCCAGACCGCCACGCCGTGGAAGCTGGCCGGGCTCGGCCTGGGCCTGCTGGCGATGGTGGCCATCAGCCTGCGCCCGCGCGGCCCGGCGGTGGCGTCCTCGCCGGGTGGCTGGGGCTGGCTGCTGGGCGTGTGGGGCGGCTTCGCGGTGGTGGACGTGCTGCTCAAGCAGGTGGCGCTGTCCGGCACGCCGTCGATGGCGGCGGTGCTGGCCAGCTTCAGCGTGGCCTTCGTACTGATGCTGGCATTGCAGCTGTGGCGGCACTTCAGCGGTCGCAGCCGGCTGGCCTGGCACAACCTCGGCGCGGGTGCGCTGCTGGGCCTGCTCAACGGCGGCAACATCCTGTTCTATGTGCACGCGCACCAGGCGATGCCGGACAGCCCGGCCACGGTGTTCGCCGGCATGAACATCGGCGTGGTGGTACTGGGCGCGCTGGTGGGCGTGTTTGTCTTTGGCGAACCGACCACGAAGTGGAACCGGGCCGGCCTGGCGCTGGCAGTGCTGGCGATCGGATTGATCGCCTGGGGGTGAGTACGGCCCGGGGGTCGGATCCCATTCCGTTGGAATGGGATCCGACCCCGGCGTTGGGCATTACTTGTCGAAGCCCAGCAGCAGCGGGTCGTGGTCGGAGCTGCGCCATGGGCCGGGCACATTGCGCCCCTGGTAGCCGCTGGCGTCCTGCTCGTCGGCATTGCTGTGCCATTCGGCGGCGCCCGCCACGCGGCGGGCCATGGACGGACTCAGCAGGGCGTGGTCGAGGCGGCCGCTGTAGCCGTTGTAGACGTAGCTGTAGGGATGTTCGACCTTGGCCACCTTGAAGGCGTCCTGCCAGCCCAGCGTGTGCAGCGTGCGGATCGGATCCTCCATCGCATAGGCGTTGAAATCGCCCAGCATCACCACATCCTTCACCTTCAGGCGCGCGGCTTCGGCCTGCACCCACTGGTTGAGCTGGCGGGCCGATTCGACGCGCGTCGCATTCCAGCAGCCCTGGCCATCGTTGCGGTCGGCGTCGGCACCGCTGGCGTCGCGGCACCCCTTGGACTTGAAGTGGTTGGCGACCACCATGAACGGTGCGCCCTTGCCCTGGAAAGCCTGCGCCAGCGGTGCGCGGCTGTGCTCGGCAAACGGGCCGTCAAGCTTGGTCAACGGCGGGCCCAATGTCTTGAACGCACCGCGCTTGTAGATGATGCCAACGCGGATGGGATTGGTGCCGGGGCCTTCGCCCGGATCGACCGCCACCCATGCGTCGTCCGGCCCGGCGTGTGGCCGGTCATTGAGCGCGGCCAGCAGCTCGGCAATGGCCGACTGCGGTCCGTAGCCATCGTTCTCCAGCTCCATGAGGGCGGCGATGTGGGTATCGAGCGCACTGATGGTGGCGACCAGCTTGGCCACCTGGGCCTTGTGCTCCTCCAGCGTGCGGGCACCGCGCAACGTCGGGAAGCCGCCGCCCTGGCCGTCGCCATTGAAGTAGTTTTCCAGGTTGAACGCCGCGATACGCAGGCTGCCAGGCACCTCCGGCACCGCCGGCCGCTGCAGTGCGGGCAGGCTCAGCGTGCCTTCGACCCGCAGCTGGGGGCGGCCCTGCGCGTCCACGCGGACAGTGCCTTCCACATTGCGCAGCAGCATGCCGGTGCGCAGCACCGGGTTGCCCGGCAGGTAGGCCACGCTGCCCGGATCACGCACGTCGCTGCCATCGTCCAGGACCAGGCGGCGGCGCAGGTTGTCAGCCATCACCTGTTCGATGCCGGCGGTGCCTGGCGCGGCCACTTCGGTCGGCTGCCACAGGCGACCGCCGAAGGCGACCGTCAGCTGGCCGGAGCGTTCCAGAGCGTCGGTGCCGGCCAGGGTCAGCGGCGCAGCGATGCGCACACGCTGGCCGTCCAGCGCGCGCCAGTCGGCCGGCGCGGTGGCCAGTACAACGGTGGAGTTGCGCGGGGTGGACGTCGCCGGGGCCGGCATGGCCTGCGGCTGGGCCTGGGCAAAGGCAGGTGCCGGCAGCAGCAGGGACAGGGCGAGAACAAGGGAACGGCGGCGCATCGACGGGCAGACTCCACGGAATGGGGGCACAGACTAACCCCGAAATACGAACGCCCGACTGCAGCCCGGCGATCTGCCCAGGTGGGCAAAGCCCCGGGGGCCGTCGACGACGGGATCGCAGCGCCGGGCCCATGCCCGGCAGCCGCCCATGCAGGTTGAGCAGAGGCTGCCGAGGGCAGGCCCGGCGCTGCGGAAAGGCCCTACTTCAGGTTGCCCAGCATCCAGTCCACGGTGGCGTGGATCTGTTCCTCGGTCAGCGCCGGGTTGCCGCCCTTGGGAGGCATGATGCCGCCGTCCGGGCCGGTGTAGCCCTCGATGGCGTGCTTGTAGAGCGTGTCCTTGCCCTGCGTGATGCGCTGGTCCCAGTGCGCGCGGTCCAGGGTCGGCGCTTGGCCCACCCCGGTGGTGTGGCAGGCGGTGCAGAGGTTGTCGAAGATGACCTTGCCATCGGTGGTGCCGCCGTAGGCCACCTGCGAGGCGGCCTTGGCCAGCGCGGCCGCCTTGGCGGCCGCCTGCGCGGCTGCACCGGTACTGCCGGCGTACACCGCTCCGGTCGGCGCGATGCGCTGTTCGGTGCGTTTGGCCGCAGTGGGCGACACCTCGGGCGGAATCCGGGTGTGCAGGAAGGCGGCAAGGAAGATCAGACCCAGAGTGATGGCCATCAACAGCGCGATCACCATGGAGAAGCGTTTCAGGAACTCCAGATCGTAATTCCGCACTCTTCGTTACCCCTGGCTGGTAGTCGTTGGACCACGGCTGAGCGACTGCGTGATGGGCCGAGTATAGAACGCGCCCTGCGCGCGACAACAGGCGTCAATGCTGGTGCGGCGCAACATGCCGGGGGCTGGGGTCAGATCCCTTTTGCGCCGCAAAAGGGATCTGACCCCAGCAACACAAGCCACCGGGCATGGCCCGGCGCTACCGATTCACCGGTGCGCCGATGGCACGCAGGCAGAAGCTGCAGATGGCGTCGACCAGCGCATCCTCGTCGCGATGCGCTTCACGGCTGGGCGCAGTCGGGCCAACCATCGCTTCGGTGAAGGCGCCGACCAGGCACGCGGCCGCCACATGCGCATCCTGCGCAGGCAGTTCGCCGGCGGCCACACCTTCCTCCACCAGGCGCAGGAACACATCGCCGAAGGCACGGCGGCCGCGCATGCGCTCGGCTTCCACGTCCGGATCGACCGGTTCGACGATGAAGGCGTGGGCCAGCCCCGGACCCGCCAGGGCGCGACGCACGAAGGCGGCGATGGCCAGCCGCAGGCGCTCGCTGGCGGCCTCCGGGCCGCTGGCGATGCGTTCCATGATCGCCACTTCATGGGCCACCGCCGCGTTGAGCACCTCCACGAACAGGTCGGCCTTGGAGGGGAAATGACGGTAGATCAGGCCGGTGGAGACCCCCGCCTGGGTTGCCACGGCGGTCACCGGGGCGTTTCGCCAGCCGCCGGTGGCGACCCGTTCACGGGTTGCCAGCAGGATCCGCTCGCGGGCCCCGGCCAGGCGTTCTTCCATCAGTGCAGAGCGTTTGTAGGCCATGTTTTGATTCTGGTTTCAATTTTTGAATTTGTGTTCACTTCTTTCCCGAACCCCGTTACGCTGGGGCCTCGCCCGTGCCGGCGCGGTCCTGGAAACCATCGCCGGCAAGCCCTGGGTGCGTCCATCCCCCACTTTGCCGCCGTGGAGCCGCTGTAATGCACGTGCCATCCCTGAACTTCGATCTCGGTGAAGAGATCGACCTGCTGCGCCAGAGCGTGGCCCATTTTGCCGCCGCCGAGATCGCGCCGCTGGCGGCCGAGGCCGATGCGACCAACCAGTTCCCGCAGGCACTGTGGCCGAAACTGGGCGAACAGGGCCTGCTCGGCCTTACCGTCGAGGAAGAATACGGCGGTACCGGCATGGGCTACCTGGCCCACGTGGTGGCGATGGAAGAGGTCTCGCGCGCCTCCGGCGGCATCGGCCTGTCCTATGGCGCGCACTCCAACCTGTGCGTGAACCAGCTGCGCAAGAACGGCAGCGAGGCGCAGAAGCAGCGCTTCCTGCCCGACCTGTGCAGTGGCGCCAAGGTGGGCGCACTGGCGATGAGCGAACCCGGTGCCGGTTCGGACGTGGTATCGATGAAGCTGCGCGCCGACAAGCGCGGCGATCGCTATGTCCTCAACGGCAACAAGATGTGGATCACCAACGGCCCGGACGCCGATGTGCTGGTGGTCTATGCCAAAACCGACATGGACGCCGGCGCCAGGGGCATCACCGCCTTCCTGGTTGAAAAGGGCATGCCGGGTTTCTCCACCGCGCAGAAGCTGGACAAGCTGGGCATGCGCTCCTCGCCGACCTGCGAGCTGGTGTTCCAGGACTGCGAGATTCCCGAAGAGAATGTGCTCGGTAGCGTCGGCGGTGGCGTGCGCGTGCTGATGTCCGGCCTGGACTACGAGCGCGTGGTGCTGTCCGGCGGCCCGCTGGGGCTGATGGCTGCGGCCATGGACGTGGTGATGCCGTACGTGCACGAACGCCACCAGTTCGGCGAAGCGATCGGCAGCTTCCAGCTGATCCAGGCCAAGATCGCCGACATGTACGTGGGCCTGGGCGCCTGCCGCGCCTACGTGTACGCCGTGGCACGCGCCTGCGACCAGGGCCGTACCACCCGCCAGGACGCGGCCGGTGCGATCCTGTACGCCGCCGAGAAGGCCACCTGGCTGACCGGCCAGGCGATCCAGATCCTCGGTGGCAACGGCTACATCAACGAGTACCCGACCGGCCGCCTGTGGCGCGACGCCAAGCTGTACGAGATCGGTGCGGGCACGTCGGAGATCCGCCGCATGCTGATCGGCCGTGAATTGTTCCAGCGCACTCTGTAAGGCCACCCCATGACCGTCCTGAACAGCCAGCTGCAACCGGGCAGCGACACGTTTGAAAGCAACCGCGCGGCGATGCAGGCCGTGGTCGACGATCTGCACGCCACCCTCGCCCGCACTGCCCTGGGCGGCAGCGAGGCGGCACGCGCCAAGCACACCGCGCGCGGCAAGCTGCTGGTACGCGACCGCATCGACGCCCTGCTCGATGCCGGCAGCGCCTTCCTGGAAATCGCGCCGCTGGCTGCTCATGGCATGTATGACGACGCTGTGCCGGCAGCCGGCGTGGTCGCCGGCATCGGCCGGGTCAGCGGCGTGGAGTGCGTGATCGTGGCCAACGATGCCACGGTCAAGGGCGGCACCTATTACCCGATGACGGTGAAGAAGCACCTGCGTGCACAGGAGATCGCCGAGCAGAACCACCTGCCGTGCATCTATCTGGTCGACTCCGGTGGCGCCTTCCTGCCGCTGCAGGACGAGGTGTTCCCCGACCGCGACCACTTCGGCCGCATCTTCTACAACCAGGCCAACCTGTCCGCGCAGGGCATCCCGCAGATCGCCTGCGTCATGGGCAGCTGCACCGCCGGTGGCGCCTACGTGCCGGCGATGAGCGATGAAACGGTGATCGTGCGCGAGCAGGGCACCATCTTCCTCGGCGGCCCGCCGCTGGTGAAGGCGGCCACCGGTGAAGTGGTGACGGCCGAGGAACTGGGCGGCGCGGACGTGCACACGCGCATTTCCGGCGTGGCCGACCACATGGCCGACAACGACCTGCAGGCGCTGGCACGGGTCCGCGCGATCATCGCCCAGCTGAACTGGCGCAAGCCGGAACCGGCGATGGCGATGCAGCCGCCGGAGGAACCGTTGCTGCCGGCGCACGAACTGTACGGCGTGATCCCGGCCGATACGCGCAAGCCCTACGACGTGCGCGAGGTGATCGCACGCCTGGTCGATGGCTCGCGCTTCGATGAGTTCAAGCCGCGCTATGGCGCCACCCTGGTCACCGGCTTCGCCCATCTGAACGGCTACCCGATCGGCATCATCGCCAACAACGGCATCCTGTTCTCCGAGTCCGCCCTGAAGGGCGCGCACTTCATCGAGCTGTGCACCCAGCGCGGCATCCCGCTGCTGTTCCTGCAGAACATCACCGGCTTCATGGTCGGGCGCAAGTACGAACAGGGCGGTATCGCCAAGGACGGTGCCAAGCTGGTGATGGCGGTCGCCTGCGCGAAGGTGCCCAAGTTCACCGTGGTGATCGGCGGCTCCTTCGGCGCCGGCAACTACGGCATGTGTGGGCGGGCCTATTCGCCGAATTTCCTGTGGATGTGGCCCAACGCACGCATCGGCGTGATGGGTGGCGAACAGGCCGCCAGCGTGCTGGCCACGGTACGTCGCGATGGCATCGAAGCCAAGGGCGGGCAATGGCCCGCCGAGGAAGAGGACGCGTTCAAGGCGCCGATCCGCGAGCAGTTCGAGCAGCAGGGCCACCCGTACTACGCCAGCGCGCGCCTGTGGGACGACGGCGTGATCGATCCGGCCGATACCCGCCGGGTATTGGCCCTGGCGCTGTCGGCCAGCCTCAACGCCGCCCCGCAGCAGACGCGCTTCGGCGTGTTCCGCATGTAACCCGCGCCATGACCGAGCCTGTCGCCATGTTCACCAAAGTCCTGATCGCCAACCGTGGCGAAATCGCCTGCCGCGTCATCGCCACGTGCCGCCGCCTCGGCATCGCCACCGTGGCGGTGTATTCCGATGCGGACCGCAATGCCCGCCACGTGCGCCTGGCCGACGAGGCCATCCACATCGGACCGGCCGCCGCACGCGAGAGCTATCTGCGCGGCGAGGCCCTGCTCGACGCCGCACGCCGCAGCGGCGCGCAGGCGATCCATCCCGGATACGGCTTCCTGTCCGAGAACGCCGACTTCGCCGATGCCTGTGCCGCCGCCGGCATCACCTTCATCGGGCCGCCGGCCAGCGCGATCCGCGCGATGGGTGACAAGAGCGCGGCCAAGGCCTTGATGGCCAAAGCCGGCGTGCCGCTGACGCCGGGTTATCACGGTAACCAGCAGGCGCCGGACTTCCTGCGCGCGCAGGCCGATACGATCGGCTATCCGGTGCTGATCAAGGCCAGCGCCGGCGGTGGCGGCAAGGGCATGCGCAAGGTCGAACGCAGCGAGGACTTCATCGATGCGCTGGCCAGCTGCCAGCGCGAGGCCGCCTCGGCGTTCGGCAACGACCACGTGCTGGTCGAGAAGTATGTCGAGCGCCCGCGCCATATCGAGATCCAGGTGTTCGGCGACAGCCACGGTGATGCGGTCTACCTGTTCGAGCGTGACTGCTCGGTGCAACGCCGGCACCAGAAAGTGCTGGAAGAGGCCCCGGCACCGGGCATGAGTGCCGAGCGCCGCGCGGCGATGGGCCAGGCGGCGGTCGACGCTGCACGCGCCGTGGGCTACGTCGGCGCGGGCACGGTGGAGTTCATCGCCGGCCCGGACGGTGATTTCTACTTCATGGAAATGAACACCCGCCTGCAGGTCGAGCACCCGGTCACCGAGTTCATCACCGGTACCGACCTGGTGGAATGGCAGCTCCGCGTGGCCTGTGGCCAGCCACTGCCGCTGCGCCAGGACCAGCTGGCCATCCAAGGCCACGCGATCGAAGCACGGCTGTACGCCGAAGATGCCGACCGCGGCTTCCTGCCGTCCACCGGCACCCTGCGTCGCCTGCGCCTGCCGGCGGCCTCGGCCAACGTGCGCGTGGATACCGGCGTGGAGGAAGGCGACGCCATCACGCCGTATTACGACCCGATGATCGCCAAGCTGATCGTCTGGGATATGGACCGCGACAGCGCATTGCGGCGCATGAGCCAGGCACTGGCTGACTGCCAGGTGGTGGGCGTGACCACCAATGCCGGTTTCCTGCGCCGGCTGGTCCACACCGATTCATTCGCGCACGCCCGGCTGGATACCGCACTGATCGAACGCGAGCAGGCCGCCTTGAGCGCCATCGGTGACAGCGACGATGCACTGTGGCAGTTGGCCGCGGTCGCCGCGGTTGCCAGCACGGCCGACGCCGGCAGCGACCCGCGCGACCCCCATTCGCCCTGGCGCGCACAGGATGGCTGGCGCCTGGGTGCGCCCGCGCCCCGCGTGCTGCCGCTGCAGCAGGGAGAGCGCCGGCACGTGCTGAAGGTGTGGGCACAGGCCGATGGCTGGCGTGTGCAATGTGATGATGCGGCCCCGCAGTCGGTGCTCGGTCGCCTCGACAGCCAGCACCTGACGGTGCAGCTGGACGGCCGTCGCTGGTCACTGCAGCTGCTGCGCGAGGGTGACCAGCTGTATCTGTTCGGCGCCGATGGCCAGCACCGCTTCACCCTGCACGACCCGGTCGGCGAGTCGGAGCATGCGGTGGCCGATGCAGGCAGCCTGCTGGCGCCGATGCCCGGCAGGATCGTGGCCACGCTGGTCGAGGCCGGTGCCCAGGTCAAGCGCGGCACGCCGCTGGTGGTACTCGAGGCGATGAAGATGGAGCACACCCTGCAGGCACCGGCCGACGGCACAGTGAAGGGTTACCGGGCGAAGGCCGGCGACCAGGTCGGGGACGGCGCGGTCCTGGTCGACTTCGAAGCGACCTGAGCCACGCTACGGCGTGATCCTGGCGGGCCAGACACGGCCCGCCGGGTCCATCTCCGAGGTCTGCATCGTTGCCGCGCGCCAGCCGAAGCCGCATACCGCCAGCGCGCCTTCCGCCATCGGCTGCAGGGCAAGCGCGCGCGCGGCCTCGGCCTCGTTGATGGCCGCCGTGACGAACGCGCCCAGGCCCTGTGCGGTGGCCGCGCTGTAGAACGCCTGCGAGATGTGCCCGGCGTCGAGCATGACCGCACGGTAGGCCTTGGCGTGGTTGCGGTACTTCCAGAAGGTGCGCTCGAAGCGGCACACCAGTACCAGCAGCACGTGGGCATCGGCGAACCAGTGCTGGCCCGCCAGCAGGCGCAGGCGGAACCCTGCGGGATCGTCGGGCTGCACCGGCAGCGGGGCCAGTTCATGCGCGACTGCGTGGTAATGGTAGAGCCCCGGCGCCAGGCCCTGCACGTCGCGCACCATCAGATAGGCTTCCAGCGGATGCAGGCTGCCGGCCGAGGGCACGTTCTTCTTCAGGAACCGCACGTCCGGATCGGTTTCCACCTGTGCCTGCGCCATCAGCACCTGCTGCAGCAGCCGTGCCAGCAACGGCAGCGGCAGCGCGCGGGTCGCATCGAAATTCCGGCAGGTGGCACGCGCCTGCAGCAGTTCCTGCATCGGATCATCATCGCAGCGGGGCAGCGCAAGCGCGCCGGGCTGGCGTGGCGGCGCCTCCGGCGGCGGATTGCCGAAGCTGCGGACCAGGTCGCGCGCGGTCACCAGCTGCTGACGCTGCATGTCCGCGCTGCTGTCCACGCCATCCCAGCAGGATTGCTGGTAGTGCAGCGCCGACAGCGGCCACCAGTGGCTGTCGCGCACGCGCTGCTCGGCCGCACAGGCCTCGGCATGGGCCGGATCGTCGCTCACCAGCAGTCGCTGCTGCAGCAGCGCCAGTACGCGGCGGCGGCAGGCCGCATCCTCCGGCATCGGCTGCCAATGCTCGGCGCTGCAGGCCAACAGCCAGGCGCAGCTGTCGGCATCGATCTCGCATGCCGAAGGCAGGTGGGCGGTACGCACCTGCAGCCGCTGCTCGAAGGTCACCCCGGTGCCGCCGGCCATCAGGTCGGCCAATGCAAAGGCCGGGCGTTCGACCGGCTCGACGAACAGTGTCCGGCAACGGCGGAATCTCATCGGCGTGCAATCGAAAGGCCTGCGGGGGCGCCGATCATAGCGCGATGCACGTGCCTGCCATCAACTTCGCACGATCGCCGCCGATACTTCCATTTTCCCAGCCCGTCGGTTGCACGCCATGTCTTCTTCACCGCTTCCCACCCACGTCGTCCAGCAGCTGCTGGAACGCCTGTCCAGCGACGATGACTTCCGCAAGGCTTTCGCCGCGGATCCGGGCCAGGCACTGCTCGATCTGGGCGCCGATGAAGACTGCGTGCGCGCCTGCCATACGCCGCTGGCCACGCTGGGCAGCAAGGCCGAGTTCGCCAAGGCCGCTCCGCGCCTGCGCGAGCTGCTGGACGCGCGTGCCTCATTCACCGTGCCGTTCCTGTTCGAGGATGGCCTGCCCGGCCTGGATCGATAGACCGGCCTCAGGGCGCGGCCACCGTGCCCTTGTCAGGCATCACTGCGGCGGCGCGGCCTGCCGCCAGCCGCTGCACGTCCATCGCGTTCAGTGGCAACAGAGCGTAGTCACCGGTGTCTTCAGCAAATGCCAGGCCGGCGTGGCGCTGCAGCCACGCCGCCTGCCGTGCGACCGCGGCCTGGTCGCCGCGCGCGGTCACCAGATCCAGCTGCAGCACCCGCCACTGGAACAGGTTCGCCGACGGCTGCTGCGCCAGCAGGTCCTGCGCCTGGTCCAGGTCACCCTGGTCGAGGGCCATGCGGGCACGCAGCAGGTTCCAGAGCTCGCGCAGACGCGGATCCGCGTCGCGCTCGGGCAGGGCCTGCAGCGGGTCCCTGCGCTGCATCACCACCGAGGCGTGGCCTGCGCGCGCGGCATGATAGGCCGCCGCCAGGGCGATGAATGCATTGCGGCGCGCTGGCGCAGGATGGCGGCGGTCGACCGCGGCCAGCGCCCGGTCCAGCACACGCAGGTATTCCTGCGCCGTCACGTGGTCGCCTTCCTGTTCGCGCCAGGCCAGTGCCTGCAGCGCGTAGATGTCGCACAGCCCACCGACCGTCGTGCACTGGGCAGCCACCTGCCGCATGTCGGTGGCTGCCTCGTGCGCGCGCTCCTGCATGGCCAGCACCGCCGCGCGCAGCATGCGCGTCCCCGGCCCCGATACGGGCATCGCCGCAAAGCCGGCATTGGCGGCCTCGAAATCACCAGCCAGCGCGGCGATCACCGGCTCCATGCCATCGCCATTCCAGCCCGGATGAAGGCGTGCGCCACGCAGCGCCGCTTCGGCTGCGGCGACTTCGCCACGGGCCAGCTGCACCCGCGCCACGAACACCAGCACCAGTGCACGCCGAGAATGCTGGCGGGCCAGCAGCGGCTGTGTTGCGGCCAGGGCGCCGTCATAGTCGCCCTGGGTGTACAGGATCTTGGCGTAGTTCATCCAACCGGCCGGGTCGTCCGGGTACAGCTCGGTCAGCAGGCGCCACTTGTCGGCGATGCGCATGGGCGGTGCACCTGCGAAATCCGCTGCCCACGCGTCCAGGTACAGCTGGTCGCGTGCGGTCAGGTGGGCACGCTGGCTGACCGCCTTCCGGTACAGCACGGCGGCCTGCTCCAGGTTGCCCTTGGCGTGCTGGATGGTCATCTGCCCCACATAGGCAAAGGCGAATGCGGGATCGAGCCGGGTGGCCTGCTCGTAGAACATCAGTGCGTCGTCGTAGCGGGCGGCCGCCGTGGCATCGACGCCCTTGGCGTAGGCATGCAGGGCATCGAGATTGGCCGTCGCCACGGTGGGCAGCGGTCGCTGATCGCGACCGACATCACGCAACGCTTCGCCCAGGTCGGCGCGCAGCGCTGCCACCACGTGGTCGGTGGAGGTCAGGATCGATTCCAGGCCTCGACCATCGGCGTAGCGCGTATAGACGGTCTGGCCGCTGTGCGGATCGACCACTTCGACACTGACCCGCACCTTGCCGTTGAGCTCGAGCACGCTCGGTACCAGCACCGCGCGCGCGCCATCGCGCAGGGCCACCTCGATGGCCAGGCCTCGGTCGAGCCGTGCCTGTGGCGAGCGCTGCATCAGCTGCAGGGTGTCGCGCACCTTCAACTCGCTGAGGATGTTGACGAAGCGTGACTGACCCAGGCTGATGTACAGCGCCTGCTCCAGGCTGCTGTCCAGCTGCGGATAGGCGGTGGTGTTCTGCACCGCGGCCAGGATCACCCAGTCCCGTTCGGCGAAGGCGATGGCCGGCGCCGGGCGCAGCAGCATCCACAGCAGCACGCCCAGCGTCACCGCCAGCGCGGCCTCGGTGACCACAGCCGCGGGACGCCGCCACAAGGGTAGATCGCGCCATGCCTTCTCGCCCGAGCGCGGTCGACGCAGCGGCGCACTGCCACGCAGGCCGATCTCGAACACATCCTGGCGCTCGGTGATGCCCTTGAAGCGCCAGCGCCCATGGTGCTTCCAGCGCAGCGCCTCGCTGGCCCAGGGCAGCGTGGAGGTAGCGCGCCGTGCCATCTGCTCGGCGGTGGCCGACAGCAACACCTGGCCCGGCCAGGCCAGCTGCATCAGCCGCGCCGCCATCGGCTTGGCCAGGCCCTCCACCTCCACCGGCTTGGCGCCATGGGCCATTGCTTCGGCACTGTTGTTCCACAACAGCACGTCACCGACATGCAGGCCCGCACGCGCGCGCAGCACGATGCCGCGCTCACGCCCCAGCGCCTCCACCGCAGTCTGGTAGGCCAGGGCAAAACCGACGCCATCGATGGTGCGCTCGAACAGTACGAACAGGCCGTCGGAACGGTCGATCAGCTGCCCGTTCCAGCGCTGCTGCAGACCCAGCACCAGACGGTCATGCTGCTGGAACAGCTCGGCCGCCGCCACATCACCGATCCGCTCAACCAGCTGCAGCGAATCGCACAGGTCGGTGAACAGCAGCGCGCGCAGCTGCTGGTTGTGTGGCGCCGACGTTCCTTTGTCGCCCTTCATCACCGGTGTCTCCGCTCTAGTGCCCGTCCGGCGCGTCCACCCAGCGCAGGCAGTTGCCGCCATCGCGCTTGGCCTGGTACAGCGCTCGGTCCGCACGCGCATACCACTCGCTCCAGTCCGCATCCGGCGCCAGCAGGCTGGCGCCGATGCTCACCAGGCTCACATGGGGCGTGCCATGGCTGCGTTCGAGTAGACCATGCACCGCGCTGAGGATGAACTCGGCGGCATGCTGCACGATTTCGTGGGTGCCGCGCCGCAGGATGAGGCAGAACTCATCGCCGCCCAGGCGGCAGGCCAGGTCGTGTTCGCCGGCCATCGAGCGCAGGATGTTGCCCATGCTCTGCAGCACCCGGTCGCCGGCCTGGTGACCGTGCCGGTCGTTGATCTGCTTGAAGCGATCACAATCGATCAGCAGCAGGCCCTGCGGTGCGCCCTGCCCATCGGCCCGGCACTCCTGCAGGTACAGGGTCAGCCCGCGGCGGTTGTGCAGCCCGGTCAGTTCGTCGGTACGCACCAGCTCACGGGTGTGCGTGAGCTGGTGGGTGGTGATGTACAGATTGTCGAGCGCCGTTTCCAGATCGTGGTTGCGGCGCCGCAGCTGGCTGATCAGGGCCTGCTCGTTGGTCAGCACGCGCATGATCGTACGGCGCAGGAAGTAGGCCACCAGCCCTGGATCGGCATCGACCAGACGCTGGAAATCGGCCGGCCCCAGTTCCAGCACCTGGCAATCGACCAGCGCACGTGCACCGGCACTGCGCAGGTGATCGCCGACCAGCAGGCCCAGCTCGCCGAAGAACTCCTGGTGGCCGAGGACCTTGATCACCAGATCCTCGCCGAAATCCAGTTCGATCCGGCCTTCCAGGATCACATACATGCGCTCGCCACGATGGCCGCGCTGGAACAGCCACTGCCCGGCTTCGAGCCGGCGCGGCCGGCCGAATCTGGCAAACAATGCGACCTCGGCATCGGACAGCAGCGCATGCACGATCTCGGCCATCGCCACATGGGCGATACCGGTCGTTGCATCAGTGTTCTCGGCCGCACCCCTGCCGGTCATTCCCTGCACCCGCCGCCAGCGTCCCCTGGTGAGCCGCGGAGCATAGCACCGCTTTAAAGTGTGCGCCCTATCTCATTTTTACGAATCGACAGCCGGTAGGTGCGTGGAGACCGGGGGGTGCACCTTGGGAGCACGACTGTCCGTAAAAATTCCTGCCGGATCAAGCTGATGCCCGTCTTCACAGGGTTTGGGCCAAGTTGCGTGACGAGGCGTGCGCCCGATTGACGCGGATGCCATGCGGGACCGGGGCGAGGGGATACAACAACGCCGGCAGGTCCCCCGACCGGCCGGCGTTGTCTGGCCCTTCCCTGGCCACCCTGAGCGGTGTCGGCAGCCGATCGCACGGCCACCGTTGGATCAGGCCGCGCGTTCGCTGTGGAACTGCTCTTCTTCGGTCGAACCGGTCAGCGCGGTGGTGGAGGACTGTCCCTGCTGGATCGCCTGGGTGACCGCGTCGAAGTAACCGGTGCCGACCTCGCGCTGGTGCTTGACCGCGGTGAAGCCGCGTTCGGCCGCTTCGAACTCCGCCTCCTGCAGCTCGACGAAGGCGCTCATCTGCCGGCGCGCGTAACCGTGGGCCAGGTTGAACATGCCGTAGTTCAGCGCGTGGAAACCGGCCAGGGTGATGAACTGGAACTTGTAGCCATAGCTGCCCAGCTCCTTCTGGAACTTGGCGATGGTGGCGTCGTCCAGGTTCTTCTTCCAGTTGAAGCTCGGCGAGCAGTTGTAGGCCAGCAGCTTGCCGGGGAACTTCGCATGGATGGCTTCGGCGAACCTGCGCGCGAACTCCAGGTCCGGCTTGCCGGTCTCGCACCACACCAGATCGGCATACGGTGCATAGGCCAGGCCGCGGCTGATGGCCTGTTCCAGGCCGTTGCGGGTCTTGTAGAAGCCTTCGACGGTGCGCTCGCCGGTGGTGAACGGCTTATCGTTGCCGTCGATGTCACTGGTCAGCAGGTCGGCCGCTTCTGCGTCGGTGCGCGCCACCAGCAGGGTCGGCACACCCAGCACATCGGCCGCCAGCCGCGCGGCGTTGAGCTTCTCGATGGCCTCGCGGGTCGGCACCAGCACCTTGCCGCCCATGTGGCCGCACTTCTTCACCGATGCCAGCTGGTCCTCGAAATGCACGCCCGCGGCGCCGGCTTCGATCATCGCCTTCATCAGTTCGAACGCATTGAGCACGCCACCGAAGCCGGCCTCGGCATCGGCTACGATCGGCTGCAGGAAATCGATGTCGTCCTTGCCTTCAGCGTGATGCAGCTGGTCGGCGCGCAGCAGCGTGTTGTTGATGCGCTTGACCACCGCAGGCACAGAATCGGCCGGATACAGCGACTGGTCCGGATACATCTGCCCGGCCAGGTTGGCATCGGCCGCCACCTGCCAGCCGGACAGGTAGATCGCCTTCAGGCCGGCCTTGACCTGCTGCATGGCCTGGTTGCCGGTCAGTGCGCCCAGCGCGTTGACGAACTCGCGCTCGTGCAGCGATTTCCACAGCTTCTCCGCGCCCAGCCGGGCCAGCGAATGCTCGATATGGACAGTGCCGCGCAGGCGCACCACGTCGGCGGCGCTGTAGTTGCGCTGGATGCCTTCCCAGCGCGGGTTGGTATCCCAGTCGTGCTGGATCTGTTCGGCAGTGGGCAGGGTGCTCATGTCTATCTCCAGTTCAGTGGTGCGTGCAGCGGGAAGGGAAGCGGCGTGGAAACGGGCGCGGGGATCAGTCGATGCGCGCGTAGGCCGGCAGGGTCAGGAAGTCGGTCAGTTCATCGTTGCGGCTCAGTTCGCCAAGCAGGGCGATGGCTTCGCCGATGCGCGCGCCGCCGGGCAGCGCCGTGGTATCACCCAGGCGTGCGGGCAGCTGCGCCAGGGTGGTGTCGAGCAGTGCCAGGTCGATGGCCGTGCCGTCGTCCAGCTGCTGGCCCGGGGTATGCAGCCACTGCCACAACTGGCTGCGGCTGATCTCGGCGGTGGCCGCGTCTTCCATCAGGTGATGGATGGGCACGCAGCCGTTGCCGTCCAGCCACGCGGCCAGGTAGCGCACGCAGACTTCGACATTGCCCTCGAAGCCGGCGCGGGTGATGGTGCCCGGCGGACGCGCGATCAGTTCGTCGCGGCCCACGCGCACGTCCTGACGCAGGACGTGGTGCTGGTTGGGCGCAGGCATGTGCTCGTCGAAGATCGCCATCGCCACCGGAATCAGCGCCGGATGCGCGACCCAGGTGCCGTCATGGCCTGCACTCACCTCGCGCAGCTTGTCGGCACGCACACGCGCCATCGCCTGCTCGTTGGCAGCGGCGTCGTTGTTGATCGGAATCTGCGCCGCCATGCCGCCCATCGCATGTGCCCCCCGGCGGTGGCACGTCTGGATCAGCAGTTCCGAATACGCCTTCAGGAACGGCTGGGTCATGGTCACCTGGCCGCGCTCGGGCAGCACGCGGTCGGCGTGGCGGCGGAAGGTCTTCAGGTAAGAGAAGATGTAGTCCCAGCGCCCGCAGTTCAGGCCGACGATGCGGTCCCGCAGCGCGTGCAGGATCTCGTCCATCTCGAACACCGCCGGCAGCGTTTCGATCAGCACGGTCACCTTGATCTGCCCGTGCGGCAGGCCCAGCATGCCTTCGATGTGCGACAGCGCGGTCTCCCACAGGGCCGCCTCTTCCATGCTCTGCAGCTTGGGCAGGTAGAAGTACGGGCCACGATCCTTGCGCTGCAGCGTGCGGGCGTTGTGGAAGGCGAACACCGCCGCGTCGAACAGCCCACCGGCCAGGAACTGGCCATCGATGCGGACGTGCTTCTCGTCCAGATGCCAGCCACGCGGGCGCACGATCAGCACGGCCTGCTCGTCGTACGGGCGCAGGGTGTAGTGCTTGCCATTGGCCGCGGTGTACTCCAGGTCACCACGCACCGCAGCGGCCAACGACTGCTGCCCGGCCAGCAGGTTGCGCCAGGTCGGCGAGGTCGAATCCTCGAAGTCGGCCATGAACACCTTGGCGCCGGAGTTCAGCGCGTTGATGACCATCTTCGGATCGGTCGGGCCGGTGATCTCGACGCGGCGGTCCTGCAGCGCGGCCGGCAGCGGTGCGACGGTCCAGTCGCCGCTGCGGATCGCGGCGGTGTCCTCACGGAAGTCCGGCAGGCCGCCGCGGTCGAAGAACGCCTGGCGCTCACGGCGAGCCTGCAGCCGCGCCTGCCGACCCGGCTCCACCGCCCGGTGCAGCGACACCAGCAGGGCCAGCAGCGGCGCCGGCAGCAGGGTGTCCTGGCCGGCCACCCGGGTCGCCAGGGCGATGCCGGGCGTGGCCTTGGCGGCGGGGGAGGGAACAGCGGAAGCGACGGCGGACATGGGACGACTCCAGCAGTGGGGAACGTCTCCACCGTGCCGCTGGCGCTCAGTATTTGGCAAAACAGTTTTTGCAATGCTTTACATAAATTGTGCTAATACTCGTTACGCCATGACCACGCGCAGCTCGCCAAGTCCTCGTTTTTCCTACAAATCCGACCGCCTGAAGCCCTTGCGTGCGTTCTGCCAGACCGTGCGTCTGGGTTCAGTCTCACGGG
This sequence comes from Stenotrophomonas maltophilia, assembly GCF_025642255.1. Taxonomy (NCBI): domain Bacteria; kingdom Pseudomonadati; phylum Pseudomonadota; class Gammaproteobacteria; order Lysobacterales; family Lysobacteraceae; genus Stenotrophomonas; species Stenotrophomonas maltophilia. Next base: position 213,313 of record NZ_CP106759.1, on the reverse strand, counting down.
CGGCTGAGGCGCTTTTCGTCAGCCAGCCGGCCATCAGCCTGCAATTGCAGGCGCTGGAGCGGGAGCTGGGCGTACCGCTGTTCGAGCGCAGCGGCCGCCGCCTGGTGCCCAGCCGCGAGGGCCAGCTGCTGTACGAAATGGCGCAACCGCTGGTGGAGAGCCTGGACGGGCTGGAGGCGCGCTTCCGCGACAAGGTGCGCGGGCTGGATGCGGGCGAACTGAACATCGCGGCCAACAGTTCGACCATCCTGTACCTGCTGCCGAAGATCGTCGAGCGCTTCCGCATGCATCACCCGGACGTGCGCCTGACCCTGCACAACGCGATCAGCGCGGACGGCACCGACCTGCTGCGCGAGGACGCCGCTGACCTTGCCATCGGCTCGATGACCGACGTGCCCGCCGACCTCAGCTACGCCCCGGCCTATCGTTTCGAGCAGGTGCTGATCGCGCCGCATGACCATCCGCTGGCCCGGGGCGCGGAGCTGGAGCTGGCCGACATCGCCCGCTATCCGCTGGTGCTGCCGCCGAAGCGGCAGATCACCTACCGTCTGGTCGACCAGGTGTTCCAGCGCCATCGCATCGCGTACACCGTCGCCCTTGAGGTAGGCGGCTGGGAAGTAATCAAGCAGTACGTGGCGATGGGCATGGGTATTTCCATCGTGCCGGCGCTGTGCCTGAACGAGACCGACCACGAGCGGCTGGCGGCGCGGTCGATGAAGCGCTGGTTCCCGGAGCGCAGCTATGGCGTGATCGTGCGCCGCGGCAAGGCGCTGTCGGCGCAGGCACGAGCGTTCATCGAGCTGATCCAGCCGGAACTGTTCAGCCCGCGCGATTACGACCAGAGCGGGCACTCCGAGCGGTGAGGGGGTTCTGGTTTGCAGGGCTGCCGCCCTGCACCTGCCGAAGCCTCAAGCCGAAGCAACGGCAACAGCTGGCTATGTGTGGGACGGCGGGATGGGTCCGGTTGCGGGGGGCGCCGTAAACCCGTCCATGGGGGCTTGGTCGCGGCATCCATGCCGCTCACACCCCCGCAACCGGACCCACCCCGCCTTCGACAGTTTCCCTCTGCTGTTTAGTGCCAGCTGCTGTTGGCGGGTGCCGACCGTTGGTCGGCACGGGGTCGGATCCAACCTCTGATTCATTTCCGGCTGGCGATGAATAGACTGGGCGCATGTCCATCGAACTGCGCCACCTGCGCTATTTCCTTGCCGTTGCCGAGACCCTGCACTTCGGCCAGGCGGCCGAGCGGCTGGGCATGTCGCAGCCGCCGCTCAGCCAGCAGATCCGCCAGCTGGAGGACCTGATCGGGGCGCGCCTGTTCGTGCGCAGCCATCGCCGCGTGCAGCTGACGCCTGCCGGTGAACTGCTGCAGGAGCGCGCGCGGGCCATCGTGCAGCAGGTGGAGACGGCAGTGGACGAGGTGCAGCGCGCACAGCGCGGCGAACAGGGTGAGCTGCATATCGGGCTGACCCGGGCCACACCGCTGTCGCCGCAGATTCCGCGCTCGATCCTGCGCTACCGCCAGCAGTATCCGCAGGTGCGGCTGCAGCTGAGCGAGATGAACACGCTGCAGCAGATCGACGCCCTGCTCGACGGTTCACTGGACGTGGGCATCATCCGCAAGCGCGCGCTGCCGCCGGAACTGGTTGCGCACAGCCTGTTCGTCGATCCGCTGGCGTTGATCGTGCATGCCGACCACCCTGCCCTGCGCCGGCTTCCGGAACAGGGAACGCTGTCGCTGCGTGCGTTCGCGCAGGAACCGTTCGTGGCCTTTCGACGCAGTGCCGGCGCCGGCATCCATGACCACATGATCGCGCTGTGCGCGGCTGCCGGATTCACTCCACGCATCGTGCAGGAAGCCGGTGAGGCGTCCACGCTGATCAGCCTGGCGGCGGCTGGCCTGGGTGCGGCGATCCTGCCGTCCTCGTGCGACCACATCCGGGTGGAAGGCGCGCGCTTTGTCGCGCTGGCCGATGCCGGCGCGCACTCGGAGGTGCAGCTGGCATGGCGCCGTGAGGGAGTGACGCCGCTGATCCGCAACTTCGCCGGCCTGCTGCGCGGCGCGTTCGCCGAAGAGTGAAGCGCCGCGCTGCGCGCTCGCCGGGCATGGCCCGGCGAGCATCAGGCCGTCACCGGCTGCGGGGCCCGCTGCTGCAACGCCCAGACGATGCCACCGCCAAGCAGGGTCAGCACTGCCGCGAACGCGCACACCCCCAGCCAGTCCCACGCGGCGTAGGCAAGCCCGCCCACACCGCCCAGCACGCTCGACCCCAGGTAGTAGGCGAACAGATACAGTGCCGAGGCTTCCGCGCGCATCATGCCCGCCCGGCTGCCGACCCAGCTGCTGGCGACCGAATGACCGCCGAAGAAGCCGAAGGTCACCAGCGCGATGCCCAGCGCCATCGTGGTCAGCCACGGCATCGCCAGCAGCGCGATGCCGGCACCGATAAGCACGAAGGAGATCGACAGGACGCGCCCACGGCCGTACCGCGTGGCCTGTTGGCCCATCCATGCCGAGCTGAACGTACCGACCAGGTAGACGCTGAAGATCAGCCCGACCACGGTCTGGCTGAGGTGGTACGGCGGCGCCAGCAGGTGATAGCCGAGGTAGTTGTAGAGGGTGACGAATACGCCCATCAACACGAAGGAGGTGGCGAACAGCCACGGCAGGCCGGGATCGGCGAACAACGTGCGCCAGCGCGACGGCAGCTGGCGCAGGCCGCCGCGACGGGCCTGGAAATGCCGCGATGGCGGCAGCTGCAGCCACAGCAGCACGGTGCTGGCCACGGCGATGATCGAGACCACGCCGATGCCCCAGCGCCACCCCCAATGGTCGGCGATGATGCCGGCGAGCAGGCGCCCGCTCATGCCACCGATCGCGTTGCCGCCGATGTACAGGCCCATCGCCAGGCCCAGTGCGCGGCTGTCCATTTCTTCGACCAGATAGGTCATCGCCACCGCCGGCACGCCACTCAGGGCCAGGCCCAGCAGGGTGCGCAGCACCAGCAGCGTGGTCCAGTCATCGACCAGGGCGGTACTCAGCGAGAGGATGGCCGAGGCCAGCAGGGCGACGATCATCAACGGCCTGCGGCCCACGGCGTCGGACAGCAGCCCGGCCAGCAGCATCGCCACGGCCAGCGTGCCGGTGGTCAGTGACAGCGACATCGCGCTGCCGGCGGCGGAGACGCCGAAGTGGCGGCTAAACTCGGGCAGCAACGGCTGCACCGTGTACAGCAGGCCAAAGGTGGAGAAGCCGGCCAGGAACAGCGCGACCGCCGTGCGGCGGAACGCTGGCGTGCCCTGCTGGATGCGTGTCTCGGGGCTGGAATCGGCAGGAGGGAAGCGACGTTCGGGGGCCGCGGCGGTTTCGCCAGTCATGGGATCGAAGGGCCGTAGGGGGCGGCCGGGGTGGAGGGAACGGGCCCCAGACTAGGCCCGTCCACCCAGTCGATCCATAACCTGAAAAGTCAGGATTGATATCCCTGACGTATCGATTCAGCTCACAGGTGCTGCCACTGGAAGCCATCGCCACGGCGGTAGTAGACGGCCACCGCGCGCCCGTAGACCTTGTCGGCGTCGACGAAGCCGAAGAAGCGTCCATCGAAACTGTTGCCGCGATGATCCCCCAGTACCAGCAGCTTGCCGGCCGGTACCACCAGGTCCGCAATGTCGGGACCACCGCCCATGTCCAGGTCCAGGCGCGCACGGCGGCTGCCGAAGGCCTCCACGTCCTGCAGGTCGGCCATCTGCAGCGGGTGGCCGTTGATGCTCAGGTGGCCCTCGTGCAGTTGCACGTGGTCGCCGGCCACGGCGGCGACCCGCTTGATCAGGCGGGTGCCGTCGGCAGGCGAATCGAATACCGCCACCTCGCCGCGCTGCGGCTGGCCGGTGGACAGCAGGGACGTGTTGGTGAACGGCAGGCGCAGGCCATAGGCACGCATGTCCACCACCACCCGGTCACCGGGCTGCAGGGTCGGCTGCATCGAGCCACTGGGCACCACGTAATGATTGGCGAGGGTGTCGCGGGCGGCGGCGAGCAGGCCCAGCATGAGCAGCAGCGGCAGCGCCTCCTTCTTCAGCCAGGCGAGAGCGCGTTGCGGGAACGGCGGTCGGGCAACAGCATCCATGTCAGGTTCCGATGGGGTGGCAGGGTCTTCAGACCCCATCCGGGTGCAAGAGGTTCCCGGTCGCGCCGGGCCATGCCCGGCCGAGTGTTGGAACGGCCGCGCCATGTGCTCTCCGGGCATGGCCCGGCGCTGCCGATGCAGGGTTACGCAGGTTTTACGCCCGGGCCCGGCGCCCGGCATCGCACCTTTACGGGCACTGCGCGCATCGTCTGCCCACCGCGCCGAACGGCGCTTTCCGCAAGGTGTTGTATGACCCTCCTGGTGATCCGCCACGCCTCTTCATCGGCACCGCGTCCGCAGCTGCCGGCGCAGTTGTCCGGCCACCGCGTGCTGTGCAGCGACTGCGCCAGCCTGTCCGAAGTGCGCCAGTGCCTGTGCCAGCCGCAGGCGCGCTCGGCCGACTGGGTACTGCTGGACGTGGGCGTGGCCGACGAGGCGCAATGGCAGGCCGAGGGCAGCGCGCTGCAGGCCGCCCTGGAGCGGCTGCCGGCGCATTACATCGAACTGCAGAGCGCCCGCGAACCCGGCTTGGACGCGCGCCTGCGCCTGCAGCATGGGCCGGCCGCGGTGGTGGTCGACCAGCGCAGCCAGCAGGCCGGTTATCCGCTGTCGCTGGCCATCGTCGGCCGCCGCCTGGCGCAGGAGGGCTGAGCCATGTCGATCTTCATCATCCGCGGCCCGGAAGCGGCCGGCACATTGATCCGTACCGCACTGCCGCTGCCGGCACCGGTACTGAAGTCGCTGGTACACCGTGCGATCGATGCCGGCACCAGCGTGGCCATCCGTGCCTGCGGTTCGGAACAGGAACTGCTGGATGCCCTGCGCGTGGCCGATCACAGCCGCGGCGAAGTGACATTGCTCGATCCCGGCGCGTGTGCCGGCAGCCTGCGTCTGCAGCGCCTGCTGCCCTATCTGCACAACGCCTACGTGGAGGTGCATGACGACGGCGCGGTGGCTGAGCCCTGTCTGCCGGCCGGCATCGGCCAGCGCCTGGGCATCGCCGCCGGCTATGGCGCGCAGAGCTACGTGCTGGCGCTGGATATCGCGCTGGATCACCTGGGCCTTGCCGAACAGGCGAACCGGGTGCACGTGGGGACGTAACGCTGTTTGTAGAGCCGAGCCCATGCTCGGCTGCCTTTCCAGGAAACATCAGCCGAGCATGGGCTCGGCTCTACAGAAGAACGTCGAGCATGGCTCGACGCTACAGAAAGAAAAACGGCGGGGTCGCCCCCGCCGTTTTCGCTTTCTTACTTCAGCCCGCGGAACTTCAGCAGCGGCTCCACCGACGGGTCCTTGCCGCGGAAATCGCGGTACAGGGTCGACAGCTCCACGCTGTTGCCGCGCGAGAGGATCTTGTCGCGGAATTCCTGGCCATTGGCCGCGGTCAGGCCACCGTTCTCGGTGAACCACTGGAAGGCGTCATGGTCGAGCACTTCCGCCCAGAAGTAGGCGTAGTAGCCAGCCGAGTAGCCACCGCCCCAGATGTGGTCGAAGTAGGTGGTGCGGTAGCGCGGCGGAACCTGCGGCAGATCGACCTTGAACTTCTTCAGCGCGCTGGCTTCGAAGGCTCCGACATCCTGCAGCGGCGCGTCGGCCTTCTGCGTGTGCCAGGCCAGGTCCAGCAGCGCAGCCGACAGGTACTCGGTGGTGGCGTAGCCCTGGTTGAAGCTGCGCGCCTTGAGGATCTTGTCGACCAGTTCCTGCGGCATCGGCTCGCCGGTCTTGTAGTTCTTGGCGTAGTTGGCGAACACCTTCGGATCCAGCGCCCAGTGCTCGTTGAACTGCGACGGGAACTCGACGAAATCGCGCGAGGTGGCCGTGCCGGCGATCGAGGGGTACTTCACGTTCGAGAACATGCCGTGCAGGGCGTGGCCGAACTCGTGGAAAAGGGTGGTGACGTCGTCGAAGCTCAGCAGCGCCGGCTGGCCTTCGGCCGGCTTGGTGAAGTTGCAGACGTTGTAGACCACCGGCTTGGCGCCGGTCAGGCCATCCTGCTCGACGAACACGTCCATCCACGCGCCACCGGACTTGCTGTCACGCTTGAAGTAGTCGGTGTAGAACAGGGCCAGCGAGGTGCCGTCCTTGTCGAACACTTCGTACACCTTCATGTCCGGGTGGTAGGTCGGAATGTCGGTACGTGGCTTGAAGGTGATGCCGTACAGCTGGGTGGCGGCGTAGAAGACGCCGTTCTGCAGCACGTTGTCCAGCTCGAAATAGGGCTTGATCTGCGACTCATCCAGATCGTACTTGGCCTTGCGTACCTGCTCGGCGTAGAAGTCCCAGTCCGAGGCCGCAACCTGGAAACCGCCCTTCTGCGCGTCGATCACCTTCTGGATCTCGCCGGCTTCGGCACGTGCCTTGGCGGTGGCAGCCGGCACGGTGTCGGTCAGCAGCTTCAGCGCGGCGGCCGGGGTCTTGGCCATCTGGTCGCCCAGCTGGTAGTCGGCGAAGGTGTCGAAACCCAGCAGCTTGGCCTTCTGCGCACGCAGTTGGGCCAGGCGCTGCACGGTCTGGCGGGTGTCGTTGGCATCACCGCGCTCGGCGCGGGTTTCCGAGGCCTTGAGCACGGCGGCGCGCTGGTCGCGGTCGCTCAGCGAACCAAGCACCGGCTGCTGGGTGGTGTTCTGCAGCGGCAGCAGGAACTTGCCGTCAAGCTTGCGCGCCTTCGCATCGGCAGCTGCGGTGTTGATCGCGTTCTCATCCAGGCCGGCCAGCTTGGCCTTGTCGTCCACGATGACGGCAGCGGCAGCGGTGGCGGCGACCAGGCGGGTATGGAACTGGGTGGAAAGCGTGGTCTCTTCCACGTTGAGCTTGCGCAGGCTGGCCTTGTCGGCGTCGGACAGCTGCGCACCGGCACGCACCAGGCCGTCGTAGTAATGCTCGACCAGGCGCTTCTGCACCGGGTCCAGGCCCAGCGTGTCACGCTGGTCGTACAGCGACTTCACGCGTGCGAACAGCTTCGGGTCGAGGCTGATCTCGTCCTGGTGCGCGGCCAGTTTCGGCGCGACTTCTTCCTGGATCTTCTGGCGCGCATCGTTGGTATCGGCCTGCACCAGGCCGAAGAAGATGCGCGACACGCGGGTCAGGGTCTCACCGCTGCGCTCCATCGCCACGATGGTGTTGTCGAAGGTGGCCGGCTCGCTGTTGTCGGCGATCTTGCGCACGTCGGCCAGGTGCTGGCGCATGCCTTCCTCGAACGCCGGCAGGTAGTCGCTGTCCTTGATCTTGTCGAACGGCGGCGCCTGGAACGGCAGCGTGCTGGCGCTCAGCAGCGGGTTGGTGGAGGCATCGGCCGGCTGCTGGGCCGGGGTATTCTGGGCTGCGGACACGGGGGTGGACTCCTTGCCGGAACAGGCCGCCAGCGCCAGGCTGATGGCGGCGGCCAGGACTACGGTACGCGACATGTAAAACGCTCCTTGGGCAGACGGGATGGGATGCCGACCGTCCACCCTACTCCTGTCGCGCTCGCCCGGCATGTGCCGGACGTGGCGTCTGGACCTTCACTGGCGGCCGGCTCAGACCGTACCGCGGGTCTTGCCGATCCAGGGCCGGTAGAACTCGCGGATGGCGGCCATGTCGGCCACGTCATCGCCGGTGGGATGGAACAGCGGACCGACGCCGATGACCTTCTCCGGATAATGGAAATAGGCGGTCAGGATCGGCACATCGGCCATCCGCGCGATCTTCAGGAATCCGGCCTTCCATTCCTTGACCGCCTTGCGGGTGCCTTCAGGGGTGATCGCGAACCACATCCTGTCGTTGTTGCGGATCAGGTCCACGGCCTGGCCGACGGTTCCCTGCGGCGAGCTGCGGTCCAGCGGGATCACGCCCAGCCGGTGCAGCAGCGGGCCCAGCGGCCACCAGAACAGCGACGCCTTGCCCAGCACCTTGACCTTCATGCCCAGTGCGATCTTGGCCGCCATGCCCCAGAACCCGTCCCAGTTGGACGAGTGCGGGGCGATGATGAAGACCAGCTTCGGGATGTCCGGCAGGGTGCCGACCACCTTCCAGCCGCCCATGCGCAGGGTGCAGCGCGCCAGCCAGCGCAGGAACGGGTTGGATCTGACCTGCGGCATGTTCGGCGGGATGGCCGGCAGCAACGGAGTCGGGTTGTTCAAGCAATCACTCCCAGTCACGTGAGGAGCGCCCGCGCTTGATCTGCGCGCGCCCGCGTTTGGCGTCCAGACGACGCAGTTTCGACCCGAGGGTCGGCTTGGTGGCCTTGCGCGGTTTGGGCACGCTCAACCCGGCCTGGATGAAGGCCGCCAGCCGCTCGCGCGCATCCTCGCGATTGCGATCCTGGGTCCGGAAGCGTTGCGCGTCGATGACCAGCACGCCTTCGCCGGTCATCCGCCGGTCACGCCGCGCCAGCAGGCGCGCGCGCAACGGTTCGGGCAACGAGGGCGAGTTGGCCACGTCGAAACGCAGTTCCACCGCGGTGGACACCTTGTTGACGTTCTGGCCACCGGCACCACTGGCACGCACGAAACGCTCGACGATCTCGCCGTCGGGGATTTCAAGCTGCGCGCTGATGGTGACCGGTCCATTGCCCATCCGCGCATTGTAACGGCAGCCACGTGGCGGAGTGCGGCATCGCGCGCCGTATGCCGCCGATCAGGCACCGAACACGCCGCCTTCGCCTTGCCAGCGGGTATGCTGGCCGTCCCATGTACTGCAGGAAGCTTCGCATGATCCGCTCCGCATCCACCCTGCCCGCCCTGCTGCGCCGTGCTGCCCTTCTGCTGGCGCTTGCCGTGGCCAGCGCCCCGGTCCTGGCCGCCGCGCCGACCGACGGCGACATCAACCGCCTGCTGTCGGCCTCCCGCGCGCAGAGCATGATCGACACCATGCTGCCGCAGATCGAGGCGATGCAGCAGCAGCAGTTCCAGCAGGTCGCGTCGCAGCGCCAGCTCAATGCCCAGCAGCAGGAGCAGCTCAAGCGCATCCAGGCACGGACCAGCCAGACCCTGCGCCAGGCCCTGTCATGGCAGCAGCTGCGGCCGATGTACGTGGATCTCTACAAGAAGACCTTCAGCAAGGAAGACGTGCTGGCGATGGCCGAGTTCTACGAGAGCCCGGCGGGCCAGAGTCTGCTCGACAAGACCCCGGCGCTGATGCAGAACGTGATGGTGGCCATCCAGTCGCGCATGCAGCCGCTGTTCGCCGACCTGCAGAAGGATCTGGAAGCGATCGTCAACGAGCCGGAAAAGAAGTGAGGCGGTAGCGCCGGGCCATGCCCGGCGAGTGCCACGCGCGGCCGCTGCGTGGCGGAAGGCGCCGGACAGGGTCCGGCGCTGCCTTCACTCCACCCGCCAGCCGAACAGGTCCAGCGCCTTCTGGAATTCCCGGTCCAGCGGCGCCCGCACATCCACCGTGCCGCCCTCGGGATGCGGAAAACGCAGGCGCTCGGCGTGCAGCAGCATGCGATGCACCCCCTGCATGCGGAAGATGCGGTTGTGGCGGCCGTCGCCGTGGCTGGTGTCGCCGATCATGTGGTGCGAAAGATGCTTGAGATGCCGGCGGATCTGCCGGAACCGTCCGGTCTGCGGCTGGCAGCGCAGCAGCGCATAGCGCGAACGGGCGAACTCGCCGACCGGCACCGGCAGCTCGCCGGTAGCCAGGCACTGGAAGTCGGTGATGGCAGGCTTCTTGACCGGTTTTCCGGGGCCGCCGTCGAGGTCGTGGTCGACCCGCCAGGACGCCTCGGCCGGCCAGCCGCGGCAGATCGTCAGGTAGTCCTTGGCCACCTCGCCGCCCATCAGGGCCTTGCCCAGCGCACTGGCGGTGTCACGGTCGAAGGCCAGCAGCAGGCAGCCACTGGTGGCACGATCCAGCCGATGCACCAGAAAGATCGGGCGCCCGAGCTGCTCACGCAGGCGATCGGCCAGGAAATCATCTTCGCCACGGGCCAGCTTGCTGTCATGGACCATCAGCCCGGCCGGCTTGTCGACCACCGCCAGGCGTTCATCCAGGTGCAGGAGCCGAAGGGGGGCGGTGTCGGTCTCGACCGCGGCGAGGGTATCGGGTTCGGTGCTCACCGCGCGATTATACGGGCGGCCTGTATGGGGTCAGAGCCCTTTTGCGGAAAAGGGATCTGACCCCGGGTTTGTGCCGCGAGGCAGTCAAATGTTGCGCAGTGCGAGCAGTTCACCGTTGCCCACCGGCACCAGGCTGACGCTGACATCAGGATCGGCCACCAGTGCCGCACGCAGCGGCTCCATCTGTTCGGCGTGGGAGATCGCGTTGTCCACCACCAGCAGGCCACCGGGCCGCAGCACGCGGCGCAGGTGCGGCCACCAGCCAGCGTACTGCTCGCGATCCGAATCGAGGAACAGCAGGTCGATGCTGGCATCGGCCGCCTGCGCCAGCCACGCCCCGGCGTCAGCGTGCATCAGGGTGATATGCGCCTGCAGGCCGCTGCGGGCGAAGGTCGCGCCGGCCAGGGCCACCTTGTCGGCAGCGTACTCCAGCGTGGTCACATGGCCGTCGATGGCAGCGGCAGCCTCGGCCAGCCACAGGGTGGAATAGCCGTTGGAGGTGCCGATCTCCAGCACGCGCCGGGCCTGTCCGAAACGTACCAGCAGCGACAGCAGCGCACCGGTATCCGGCGTGATGTTGAGCATGCGCCGGGCCCGCTCGCTTTCGCGCGCATCGTTGTCGGCGCCAAAGCGCGCCAGTTCGTCCTTGAGCGCCTGCAGCACGGCGGCTACTTCCACCACGCCCGGGCCAATGCGGCCACACCCACCGCGCCCGACAGCCAGCTCCACATCGGCAGGTCGCCCCAGTACCAGCCGGGCGGCTGCAGCACGTACATCAAGGCGGCAATGGCAAGCAGGCCGACGCCGGTGATGGCACCGACCGCATGCTTCTGCAGGCGCTGCACGCTGGCATCGAGCGATACCAGATCGCGCGAGCGCATCGCCAGCTCGTGACGTCCCTCCACCTGCTGGGTCAGCCAGGCATGCACCAGGCGGGGCATGTCCGGTGCGTGGGTCATGATTTCCGGCAGGCGCTTGCCGAGCTCGCGCATCACCCTGCGCGGGCTGTAGCGCTCGCGCAGGATCTTCGCCAGTACCGGCTTGGCCACCGCCCAGATATCGATCTGCGGGTCGAGCTGGCGACCGACGCCTTCGATGTTCAACAGGGTCTTCTGCAGCAGGATCAGCTGCGGCTGCAGCGTCAGCTGGTAGCGCTGCGCCACGCGGAACAGCTTCATCAGCACTTCCGCCAGCGAGATCTGCGACAGCGGGCGGGTGAAGTACGGCTCGCACACCGACCGCACCGCCGCTTCCAGGTCGTCGATGCGCACGTGGTCCGGCATCCAGCGCGCCTGCACGTGCAGCTCGGCGATGCGGCGGTAGTCGCGGTTGAAGATGGCCATGAAGTTCTCGGCCAGGTAGTACTGATCTTCCTGCGACAGCTGGCCCATGATGCCGAAGTCCAGCGCGATGAAGCGCGGATCGCTGCGGCGTGCCGGATCGGGGTCGACCCAGATGTTGCCGGCATGCGCATCGGCGTGGAAGAAGTTGTCGCGGAACACCTGGGTGTAGAACACCCGCACGCCCTTGGCGGCCAGCGCCTTGCGATCGATCCCGGCGGCGTCCAGTGCCACGATGTCATCGGAGGGAATGCCCCACACGCGCTCCAGGGTCAGCGCGCGCTCGGCCGTGTGGCTCCAGATCACTTCCGGCACGTACAGGTCGTCGGAGTTCTCCCAGAAGCGGCGCAGCACGCTGGCGTTGGCGCCTTCGCGCTGCAGGTCCAGCTCGGCGGCCAGGGTGTTCTCCACTTCCGCCACGACTTCGCGCGGGCGGATCTTGTCGGCACGCGGGTGGGTGCGCTCAACCAGCGCGGCCAGTGAATTGAGCAGGGCGATATCGGCGTCGATCTGCTTCTCGATGCCCGGGCGCAGCACCTTGACCACCACCTGGCGGCCATCGGCCAGCGTGGCCGCATGGACCTGCGCGATCGAGGCCGACGCCAGCGGTTCGGTATCGAAGCTGGCAAAGGCTTCGCTGACCGGCAGGCCCAGCGCGTCCTCGACGATGCGGCGCGCGGTGTCGCCGTCGAACGGCTTGACCCGGTCCTGCAGCAGGGTCAGTTCGTTGGCCACGTCCGGCGGCACCAGGTCGCGACGGGTCGACAGGATCTGCCCGAACTTGACGAAGATCGGACCCAGGTCCTGCAGCGCCAGGCGCAGGCGTGCGCCACGCGATTGCGCGGCGATGTCGGCCGAGGCCCGCGGAACGAAGGGTTTGGCCAGGCGCAGCCAGCGTTCGGCCGGCGTGTCCTGCAGCAGGTCATCCAGGCGGTAGCGCAGGATCACCCGGCCGATGCGGCTGGCCCGCAGCACCGCCTTCATGCCGCACCCCGCAGGCGCTGCACGCGTGCACCCAGGCGCTCGACATCATCGCGCAGCACATCCACATCGTCGTGGAACGCGTCCAGCTCGGCGCGCGGCACCACGTCGCGCGATTCCTCGGTAATGAATTCGGCTGCACTGTGCGCCAGATCGATCACGCCCTGGCGGGCGTGCTGCAGCGCGCCGCGCAGTGTGTTGGCCACCTGTACGCCCAGCACCTCGCCGAACACACTGACGAACGGCTGCTGCCAGTCCGGGTCAAAGCCCTTGGCCAGCTGCTGCAGGCGGCGCGCCAACTCGGCATCGCCGGCCACGCGCACGCGTCCCTTGCCGGTGCTGTCGGCGCGCCGGGCATTGGCCAGCAGCGGCAGCTGGGCCAGCACCCCCGACAGGCTGCTGCGTACGGCCAGATCGGCTTCCTGCGCATCCACCGGCCCCACCCGCAGCTGGTCACCGTCAACGCTGATGCGCATGGCCAGCGCAGGAGCCTCCAGGGTCAGATCGATATGGCGGCCATCCAGACCGGCCAACGCGTGGCGGGTATCCGGATCCAGCGCCAGGGCGCGGTTCAGGGCGATCTGCAGGGCACGGCCGGCGACCGGCTTGAGGGACTTGAGCAGGGAAAGAGCCATGGCCCCATTCTACCTTCGTGGGTGCCGGGCTTGGGCCGGGCAGCGCGGATGGGTGCGGGTTCATCTCCGCCTCACCTGCCGGGCGAAGGAAGGTCCATGCTGTGGGGCCACGCAACGTCCAGGACATCGCATTGCCCATGAGCAGGACCCGGGTCGGCATCATTTTCGGTGGTACGTCCTCCGAGCACGAAGTCTCGCTGCAGTCGGCGAAGAACATCCTCGACGCACTCGACCACGAGCGCTTCGAGCCGGTGCTGATCGGCATCGACAAGCAGGGCCGATGGCATCTGAGCCAGGCCGGGAGCTTCCTGCTCAACGCCGATGATCCGGCGCGCATCGCGCTGCACCGGTCCGGCGTCGCGCTGTCGGTGCACCCGGGCGCCGGACAGGCGCAGCTGCAGCCCGCCGATCCGGCTGCCGTGCTCGGCCAGATCGACGTTGTCCTGCCGATCGTGCATGGTCCGCTGGGTGAGGATGGCGCGCTGCAGGGCCTGCTGCGCATGGCCAACCTGCCCTTCGTCGGTTCACCGGTGCTGGGCTCGGCCGTGGCCATGGACAAGGACGTGACCAAGCGCCTGCTGCGCGATGCCGGCCTGCAGGTGGCGCCCTGGCAGTGCATCCGTCGCCACCAGGCTGCGACCATCGATGTCGACGGCGTCATCGCCCAGCTCGGTCTGCCGCTGTTCGTGAAGCCGGCCAACCAGGGTTCGTCGGTGGGGGTGAGCAAGGTCAAGGACGCTGCCGGCTTCGCGGCCGCGCTGGAACGGGCGCTGCGCTACGACCACAAGGTTCTGGTGGAAGCGGCCGTGGCCGGCCGCGAGATCGAATGTGCGGTGCTCGGCAACGAGCAGCCGCAGGCCAGCGTGTGTGGCGAAGTGGTGGTGCACGACGAGTTCTATGCCTACGACACCAAGTACCTCAACGAGAATGGCGCCGACGTTGTGGTCCCGGCCGACATCGATGATGCCGCCCAGCAGCGGATCAGGCAGATCGCCCTGCAGGCGTATCAGGCGCTGGAGTGCGCCGGCATGGCCAGAGTGGATGTGTTCCTGACCGGCGATGGCCGCGTCGTCATCAACGAGGTCAACACGCTGCCGGGCTTCACCCGCATCAGCATGTACCCGAAGCTGTGGGGCGCCAGTGGCGTGGATTACACCACGCTGATCACGCGCCTGATCGAACTGGCGCTGGAACGGCACGAAGCCGATCAGAGGCTGCTGTAGGCCAGGCAGTACCCGGTACTACAGGAAACAACCGCTTCCGACGGAGCAGTACCGGCCATCTACCGGCACTGCTCCGGGGCTCACTAGCCGCGCTTGCGGAACATCGAGATCACCGCCAGGACCAGGAACACCACGAACAGGATCCAGGCAATGTTGCTGGCCGCGCCGGCGATGCCGGAGAAACCGAGCACGGCGGCGATGATGGCGATGACGAAGAAAATGACGGCGTAATGCAGCATGGCGCTCCTCGCAGATATTCGGCCGTGGGTGGCGTGGGGTCCATCCTCCCGGTCCGGCGGTGTGCAACCGGTGATGGCCGGTTCTGCGCGCGATGAAGTCTTCAGCGCCGTGAGGCTGCCGTCATGACGACGCGGCCTGCAGCCGACGCAGCCCTTCCTCGATGCTGACCTGCGGCACATAGCCGAAATCACGGCGCGCCGGCTCCATGCTGTACCAGTGCGGCGTGCACAGCTGCTCGGCGAGGAAACGCGTCAACGGCGGCTCGCCGCGCAACCGCAGCAGCGGCCACAGGCGCTCGCAGATCGCACCGATCCGGTAGGCGGTCCTGAAGCTGATTGCCTTCTCCACAGGCGGTGCGCCCACGGCCTGCAGCAACTTGTTGACCAGCTCGCGCATCGGCAGTGGCTCGCCATTGGAGATGAAGTAGGCCTTGCCGGCGCAGGCCGCCGCCGGGCCCAGCGCCTCGAATGCCAGGAAGTGCGCCAGCGCGGCGTTGTCGATGTAGGTGGTGTCGACCTTGTTGCTGCCATCACCGACCAGGCGCAGCCGGCCCTGCCGTGCGCGCTCGGCCAGACGCGGCACCAGCTGCTGGTCGCCCGGCCCCCAGATCAGGCGCGGACGCAGCGCCACCGTGGCCAACGTCGCGTCGTTGGCGGCCAGCACCCGTTGTTCGGCGATCGCCTTGGTCGCCGCGTACGGCGCCTGGAAATCCTCGCCGTAGGGCACCTCGTCCGCGCCCAGTCCTTCCACCGGGTGGGTGGCACGATGGGTCACGCTCGGTGTGGAGGTATAGACCAGCCTGCCGATGCCATGCGCACGGCAGGCAGCGATGACATTGTCGGTGCCGACCACATTGGCCTGGTGGTAGCTGTCGTAACTTCCCCAGGCACCGGCCTTGGCACCGTTGTGGAATACCGCATCGACACCGGCCACCGCATGCAGCACGGCCTGCGGGTCCGCCAGGTCGCCACGGATCTGGCCCACTCCCAGCGCCTGCAGCGCCGGGTAGTGGCTGCGGTTGAATGCCAGCACCTGGTGGCCGCGCTCGACCAGCCCACGGCACAGCGCCTGGCCAAGGAAACCACCACCACCGGTGACCAGGATCTTCATGCGCGCTTCTCCAGTTCGGCGCTGGCCCAGACGGCGAGCTTCTCGCGGCCGATCTTGGCGTTGTGACGGATATCGACGGGAAACGCCGGATGCACCAGGAAGTGCTGCAGCCCGGCCTCGGGCAGGCGTGCGCCGGCAAGGGCGCGCAGCGCTTCATGCAGCGCCGGGCTGTCGGACTGTCCACGCTGCAGCTCCACGCACAGGACCGGCACCTGCGCGCCCGCGGGACCCACGCCGACCAGCGCGGTGCGTGCCACGCCCTGCACCGTGTTGAACACCGGCTCGACCTGTTCGGTGTAGAGCGGGCCGTGCGGGGTTTCCACGCGCTGGGTCTTGCGTCCGCAGAACCACAGACGGCCCTGCGCGTCGAAATAGCCGACATCGCCCATGCGATGCACGATGCGGGTACTGCCATCGGCCAGCGTTTCGGCAATCTTCGCCGCAGCGGTGGCCTGCGGACGATTGAAATAGCTGTCGGTGGCGGTGGGGCCGGCCACGGTGATCTCGCCCACCTCGCCGGTGGCCAGCACGCGTACCTGCGACCAGTCGGCCAGCGGTGCATCGTCGATGGCGATGATGCGCACTTCGTTCGGGGCCACCACGTTGCCCACGCAGGTACCCGCACCGCCCTCGGTGGCCGCACGGGTGCGCTCCAGTTCATGGCCTTCCACCACCGCCACCGGCAGGCATTCGGTGGCACCGTACGGCGTCCAGAACTGCGCGCCGGCCGGCAGCAGGCCACGGATGGTGGCGACCACATCCGGCGGAACCGGGGCACCGGCCGAGGTCACCCGGGTCACCGACGGCAGCGGCCGGCCATGGCGGGCCAGGACCCGCATCAGCGCAGGCGAGCCGAACAGCTGGGTCACGCCGAAGCGTTGGATCGCATCATGCAGGCGTGCCGGATCGGCCTGCGCGGGCCGCGTGGGGTCCATGTCCGGGATCACCGAGGTCAACCCCAATGCGGGATCGAACAGGGCGAAGGGCGGGAAGGTCGGCAGGTCCACCCCGCCGGCCTCCATGCCGAAGGCGCTGCCCAGCAGCTCGATCTGGCCCAGGAAATGGCGATGGCGGTAGACCACGCCCTTGGGCACGCCCGTAGAGCCGCTGGTGAACAGGATCGCGGCCATGTCCTCGCCGTCGGTGGCCGCCAGCATCGGCCCGGCCTGCGCGCCCGCGCGCTCCAGCGCGGCCAGGGTGGTCCCGCCCCAGGCCAGCCGCCGTCCCACCGTGACCAGGCGGGTCGCCGACGGCGCCCAGCGCAGCGCCAGCCGTGCCACGTGGGCCAGCGGGATGCCGATGAAGGCCTCCGGCTGGGCTTCGTCCAGGCACTGCTTCAGCGCACGCCGGTCGATGCCGGGATCGACCAGCACCGGCACCGCACCCAGCTTGAACAGGGCGAACATCAGCAGGAAGAACTCCGGCGAGGGCCGCACCATCACCACCGTGCGCACGCCGCGCCCAATCCCGTAGCCGGCCAGGCCGGCGGCCATGGCGTCGCTGCGGGCATCCAGCTGCCGATAGTCCAGGGTCACATCGTAGGCCGCCATGCCGTTGCCGGCGCCGCGGCGGCCGGGGCAGCGGATGGCGATCTGGTCGGGGCGTTCACGGGCCAGTTCAGGCAACCGCGCAGCAATGTTGCAGGGTCGGTTCATCCGTTCATTGTCGCCGCTTACGGAATTTCTTGCGCGGCGGCTCACTTCGTGGAAAATCCGCAGCCTCGTTCCCGATTCCGACTGCCGCCCGAGGCGGCTTGCCCATGCAACACCCCTGCATGACCTGCGGCGCCTGCTGCACCCAGTACCGCGTGGCCTTCCACTGGATGGAATCGGACGAGGTCACCCCGGGCGGCGTGCCCCACCAGCTGACCGAAGTGCTCGACCCGCATCGCCTGTGCATGCGCGGCACCCACTCCAAACCGGTGCGCTGCGTGGCACTGGATGCGCAGATCGGCGTGTATTCGCGCTGCACGATCCACCCCAACCGGCCCAGCGTGTGCCGCGAAGTGGATGCCTCATGGGAGTACGGCAAGGCCAGCCCGCAGTGCGACAAGGCCCGCATCGCCTACGGCCTGGACCCGCTGACGCTGGCCGACTGGCGCTGGCGCGACGAGGCGGACAACGACGACGATCATCCGGACGACAACGGCAGCAGCCCGTCGTCTCCGCCGCAGGCGCCGATCGCGGCGTGACGGTCGGGGTCGGGCCCGTTTCCGGCACGGAAGGGCTCTGACCCCCTGTACGACAACGCCGGGCATGGCCCGGCGCTACCGAAGGGATCCGATCAGATCGGGTTCGCGTCCAAGAAGGCGCGGATCTCCGGCACCAGCACCTCGTGCTTGTCTTCCAGCACGTAATGGCCCGCGTCCTTGAAGGCATGCACCTGGGCCTGCGGCAGCGCCGCCTGGAAGCCCTGCAGGAAATGGTGGTCGAACACGAAGTCGCGCAGGCCCCAGCCTATGAAGGCCGGGCGATCGGCAAACGACGGCAGCGCCTTGCCTGCACGCTCCAGCAGCGACCACGCCTTGTCGGCCGGGCCCAGCGGAATGTCCTGCATGAAGCGGATGGTGCTGATGCGGTTGGCGTAGCTGTTGTACGGCGATACATACGCGCGGCGCACGTCGGCGGGCATCTTCCGCTCCACGCCCAGCCACGATGCGCCGGCGGAGAAGGCATTGAAGGTGCGGATGATCCACTCGCCGATCTTCCAGTGCCGTCCGAGCGCGATCTGCCACGGCATCTTCTTCGCTGCCGGCATCGGGAACGCGGCGGTATTGAGCACCACCAGCCGCTTGACCTGCGCGTGGTGCGACAGCGCCCAGCCAAAGCCGATCATGCCGCCCCAGTCGTGCACGGCCAGGGTCACCGGGCCGGTGATGCCCAGGTGCCTGAGCAGCGCATCCAGGTCATCCACGCGCGATTGCAGCGTGTACGCATAGCCACGGTCATCGGGCTTGTCCGACAGGCCCATGCCGATGTGGTCGGGCACGATGCAACGGTACTTGTCCGACAGGCCGGCCACCAGCGTGCGCCAGTAATAGCTCCACGACGGATTGCCGTGCACCATCACCACCACCTCACCGTCGCGCGGGCCCTCGTCGAGATAGTTCATCGACAGGCCGGGGCGGACCTCGAAGCGTTGGGGATGGGCGGGGTAACCGGGAAGCTTGGACATCGGGTCGCACCTGTAAAAAGGGCCGGTAGTACCGGCCCCAGGATTCAACGCAGGGGTCTGTTTACCAGACCACTTCGGCCATCGAGCAGTTCAGGCCCGAGCCGATGCCCAGAAGCGCGATGCGATCACCCTTCTTCAGCTTGCCCAGCTGCTTGAGCTTGCTCAGCACGATCGGTACCGACGCCGGGCCGATGTTGCCGTGCTCGCCGAAGATGGTCATGACCTTCTTCGGGTCGATGCCGAAGTTCTTGATGAACGCTGCGGTGTGCGGCTGGCTGACCTGGTGGATGACGAACTGGTCCAGTTCTTCCACCGCCCAGCCCAGCGCGATCTTGGCCGCAGTGAAGGTCTTCTGCGCCAGCTTGATGCCTTCGATCAGCAGCAGGCGGGTGTCGGTCACCATGCGGTCCAGGTTGCCCAGGCACAGCTGGTTCCATTCGGTCGCCGAACGGGTGACGCCGCCCTTGTAGCGCGGGGCATCCGGCACCAGTTCCGAGCGCGCCATCACCATCGCGGCAGCGCCCGAACCGGTGGTCAGCGCCGCCAGTTCGTTGCGGAAATCGTCGGCGGTGACGTCCGGTGCGGTCATGCGCTCCAGCGTCTTCTCGTACACCAGGTTGGCGGTTTCGCCATCCACCACCAGCGCATAGTCGATGTCACCGCGCTCGATCATGCGCGCTGCGATGTCCATGCCGTTGATGAAGGCCAGGCAGGCATTTGCGACATCGAACGTCATGCATTCGTCGCTGACACCCAGATTGCCCGAGACGATGGAGGCCGTGGACGGCTCCAGGTAGTCGCGGCTGACCGAGGTATTGACCAGCAGGCCGACCTGGGTGGCTTCGATGCCGGCATCTTCCAGTGCCTTGCGACCGGCCATGGTGGCCGCGTCCGAGGCCAGCACGCCGTTGTCCCACAGGCGGCGGGCGTGGATGCCGGCGATATCGCCGAGCACGTCGGTGCGGATGCCCAGCCGGTCCAGCGTCGGCTGCAGGCGTTCGTTGATTTCCTTCGTCGTCAGCGTATGAGGCGCATCGACGTGTGCCAGGCCGGCGATCGAGACATTCTTGAAGAGCATCGAGGTTAGCGCCAAGGCTCAGGCAAAAGGGGGCGCTATTCTATAACCCCCCGGGCCTTCACCGCATCTTTACGAATTCAGGCTTGCCCGTATGGTGAAGGATTCAGCGCGGCGGGCACTGGAAGGCGGCAAAGCGCTGGCTGCCATCGGCAGGCGGTGCGGCGGCCTGTACGGCATTGGCGCCGGCGCTGGGGGCCTCGTTGCGGGCCAGCGTTTCCAGTTCTTCCTGCACGCGCAGCGGGTTGCGGTTGTAGAAGCCGACCTTGCTCTTCACGGTGACCACCACCTCGCCCTTGGTGATGCAGCCGGTCGGCGCCGGCCCGGCCGGCAGCACGCGGACGGTCTTCCCGGCCGGTTCGATCGGCACCCAGGTACAGGCGGTGACGGTGAGCAGCAGGGAGGAAAGCAGCAGAACGCGCATGGGCAGATCCTGGAAGGGTATGAGGGGGATTCTGCCTGAACCGCCTGAATCGAGGGTAGCCGGGAGGCCTGCCCGCCGTGGCGGGCAGGCCTGTCCCTTACTTCTTGACCGGCTTGCCTTCGGCATCCAGCACGGTCACCTCGCCCAGGTTCAGCGCGCGCACGGCCGCCTCGGTCTGCTTGAGGTCGCCCACCACTACCCAGGTCAGCGCCTGCGGCTTGATCTCGGCCGCAGCCTGCTGCACCTGGGCCGGCGTCATCGCCTCGATCTCGGCCTTGCGACGCAGCACATAGTCATCCGGCCGCTTGAACTGCACGATGCTGCTGATGGTCGCGGCGACCGCACTGGCGGTCTCATAGGCGCCCGGCAGGCTCAGCGTCTGGATGTTGCGGATGCGGTTGACCTCGGCAGCGGTGGCCGGCTTGCTGCCCGTGCTGAACTCGACGATTTCCTTCTGCATCTCGGCCAGCGCCGGGCCGGTCTTGTCGATCTGCACGGGGGCACTGGCCGCCCACGGCCGCTGTCCGACCGAGTTCGGCGCACTGCTGCGCGCGCCATAGGACCAGTGCTTGTCCTCGCGCAGGTTCATGTTCAGGCGCGAGGTGAAGTCACCGCCGATCACACCGTTGGCGATATCGAAGCGGGTCGAGCTGGCGTCACTGGACGGCGGCACCACCTGGCCGGCGAACAGGTTTGCCTGCACCGCACCCGGCTGATCGATCAGGAACACGCGCGGGCCCTTCGGCAGCGCCACATCGGTGGCCGCCTTCACCTGCGGCGCATCGCCCGTGGCCTTCCAGTCGCCCAGCTGCTTGTCCAGCAGGGGCACGATCTCGGCCAGCGTGGTATCGCCAACCACGATCAGGGTGCCATCCTGCGGGCGCAGCCAGTCGCGGTGGAAGTCGACCAGGTCCTCGCGGGTGAGGCTGCTGATGGCCGCTTCATCGCCGCTGCCAGTGAACGGAATGGCGTACGGATGGCCTTTGCCGTACAGCAGCGGCGGCAGCACGCGCATGGCCACCGCGTTCGGGTTGACCTTCTCCTGCTGGATGCCGGCGATCCAGGTGGCCTTGACCCGGTCGATCTCGGCCTGTTCGAAGCGCGGCTCGCGCAGCAGATCGCGGTACAGGGCCAGCGATGGCACCAGGTTCTCCTTCAGTGCCGACAGGTCCACGGTCACCGAATCCAGGCCGGCACCGGCGTCCAGGCTTGCACCCAGCGCATCGGCGGCATCGGCGAAGGCCAGCGAGCCGAGCTTGCCGGCGCCTTCGGTCATCAGGTTCATGGTGAAGTTGGCGGTGCCCGGCTTGCGGCCCTGGTCGGCGGTGAAGCCACCCGGGAACTGGTAGCTGAACTGCACCACCGGAATCTCGTGGCGCTCGGCCAGCACCACCTGGGTGCCGTTCTTCAGCGTGGCGCGCTGCAGGGCGGGGAACTTCAGCTGCGGGAATTCACGGGTCTGCGGCACGCCGGCCTTGCGGTCCACCTGCTCCGGCAGAGTGCTGTACTTCGGGTCCACCGCCGGCACGTTGAACGGCTTCGGCGCCTGTGAGGGATCTTCCTTCAGCGCCACGCGCTCGCCCGGTTCGACCACCAGCGTGTGGCTGCCGACGTCCAGCCACTGTGCGCCCAGGCGCTTCAGGTCGGCCGCGGTCGCCTTGTCGATGTTGGCCAGCGACGTGCGGAAGCAGCCCGGGTCGCCAGTGTAGACCGCGCATTCGGCCAGTGCGTCGGCCTTGCCACCGAAACCACCGATGCGCTCGATGCCGCGGATGAACGCTGCGCGCGAGCCGGTCTTGGCACGCGCCAGCTCGTCGGCCGTGGGGCCCTCCTTGATCAACCGGTCCAGTTCTTCGTCGATGATCTTCTCGACCTTGGCCGGATCCTGGCCCTGCTTCACCGTGGCCATGACGATGAAGTTGGAACCCAGCTGCGAGGCGTAGGCGCCGGCGCTGATGTTGTCCACCAGCTTGTCCTGGTGCTGCAGTCGCTGGCTCAGGCGCGAGGACTTGGCGCCGCCGAGCACATAGGCCAGCAGCTGCAGCTGGTCGACGTCGGTGGTGCCGACCTGCGGCACGTTCCAGGCGCGGTAGATGCGCGACTGCGGCACCTTGTCGGTCATCGTCTCGCGGGTGTCGGCCGGGCGCTTGGCCACGTCGACCTTCGGCTGCGCCATGCTCGGACCGGCCGGGATGCTGCCGAAGTAACGGGCCACCTTCTCCTTGGCGGTGGCCACGTCGATATCGCCCGCCAGCACCAGCACCGCGTTGTTCGGGCCATACCAGGTGCGGAACCAGGTCTTGACGTCATCCAGCGAGGCCGCGTTGAGGTCGTTCATCGAGCCGATCACGCTGTGGTGATACGGGTGGCCGGCCGGGTACATCGCACGGTTGAGCTTCTCCCAGGCCTGGCCGTAGGGCTGGTTCTCGCCCTGGCGCTTCTCGTTCTGCACCACGCCACGCTGCTCGTCCAGCGCCGCCTGGTTGATCGCACCGAGCAGATGGCCCATGCGGTCCGACTCCATCCACAGCGCCATGTCCAGCGCGGTGGTCGGCACGTTCTCGAAGTAATTGGTGCGATCGGTATTGGTGGTGCCGTTCTGGCCGGTGGCACCCACCTGCTTGAACGGTTCGAAATACTCGCCGTCGTGGTTTTCGCTGCTCTGGAACATCAGGTGTTCGAACAGGTGGGCGAAACCGGTGCGGCCCGCAGGCTCGTCCTTGCTGCCGACGTGATACCAGACGTTGACCGCCACGATCGGCGCCTTGCGATCGGTATGCACGATCACGCGCAGCCCGTTGGGCAGGGTGAACTGCTCGAACGGAATATCGACCTTGGCCGGCGTGACCGTCTTGGCCGCCAGTGCAGGAGTGGGCGCGAGCGTGCCCAGGGCAGTGCTGAGGGCAACAGCGAGCAGTGCAGCACGCGGGCGCAGGGCGAGAGACATTTCCGGATCCTTGGTCACGTTGGTGAAGCCCGATCCTAGCGTGCCCATCCGGTGCCCGGAATCCGCCAGCAGTCACTGGGGGTGTTTGCCCTCGCAGCCGTTCAGGGCCTTGTCGGCGGCCCCCGACAGCAGTCACGTCTCCCCCGCCCCTGCGTCCGGACAGTGTCCGCGTCCCCTCGGATGGACAGGTGTCCGCCCCGCGGACACTTTCCGACGGGATAAAAACCCTTTCAAATCAATGATTAAAAGTTGGCACGGGGTTTGCTTGGTACTTCCTGCGCCAAGAAGGGCTTCAGACAAAAGCTGACTGAAGACTGAACAAATGCAAGAAATCGAAAATTTCCCTTGCATCCCCCGAATTGGTGTTCTACCTTACTACCACACCACCGCTCAACAACACTAAACAGGCCCCGTCATGAACGCCAAGACCATTGCCATCGCCATCGCCCTGATCGCCGGCACCGCGGTTGTTTCGTCGGTGCAGGCCTCCGAATCCATCAAGACCCTGGACACCGTGCAGGTTCGCCCGGCCGCCGACCAGCTGGCCCAGCAGGCCTGGGAACGCGCCAGCAGCATCCCGACCCTGGCCACCGTGGAAGTGCGGCCGAGCGCCGAGCAGCTGGCCGAACGCGACGGCTTCACCGCCGCCCCGGTCGCCGCCGCCCTGCCGATCACCACCCTGGCCGCGGTGGAAGTGCGCCCGAGCCTGGAACAGCGCGTTGCCCTGGCCGCCGAACTGGAAGCCCAGCGCTACGCCGCCACCCTGGCCGCCGCCGCCACCAACGTCGCCAACTCGGTCATCGTCAACCTGCCGACCCTGCAGGTGCGTCCGAGCGCAGCCGACCTGCAAGCCCTGGCCACCGAAACCGCCCAGGTCCTGCTGCGCCCGTAAGCGGTGCCCGCCCTGCCCTGGCAGGGCGTGCGCCGTACTGGCAGCCGTCGCAGGTACACTGCGCCGATGAATGCCGCACCCCAGTTCCACGTGATCCTGTTCCAACCGGAAATCCCGCCCAACACGGGCAATGTGATCCGGCTCTGCGCCAACACCGGCGCGCAGCTGCACCTGGTCGAGCCACTCGGCTTCGCACTGGAAGACAAGCAGCTCAAGCGCGCCGGCCTGGACTACCACGAGTACTCGCGCCTGCAGGTGCATCCGGATCTGGACACCGCGCTGGCGCGGATCGCACCGAATCGGTTGTTCGCACTCAGTACCCGCGCCAGCGTGCGCTACGACAGCGTGGCCTTTGAAGAGGGCGACGCCTTCCTGTTCGGCCCGGAAAGCCGCGGCCTGCCGCAGGATGTGCTCGATGCCTTGCCGGAGGGCCGGCGCCTGCGCCTGCCGATGCGGCCGGACAACCGCAGCCTCAATCTTTCCAACACCGTTGCCGTGGTGATGTATGAAGCCTGGCGGCAGCACGGGTTTGCCGGCGGCGCGTGAGAGGAAGCAGCCGAGCATGGGCTCGGCTCTACACGTACGTGTGACCTGCTTATGGTGGGTGCGGACCTTGGTCCGCACCGATGCCCGGATGCGCGCCGAAGAAATGTGCCGACCAAGGTTGGCACCCACCGGAACCCGCTGTCAGAACGCGTTGATGCCGGTCAGTTCGCGGCCAATCACCAGCTGGTGCACGGTCTCGGTGCCTTCATAGGTGATCACCGATTCGAGGTTCAGCGCGTGCCGGATCGCCACGTGTTCGGTGGTGATGCCAGCCCCACCGAGCAGATCGCGACACTCGCGGGCGATGTCGATGGCCATGCGGCAGTTGTTCCACTTGGCCAGGCTGACCTGCTGCGGCTGCAGCTGGCCGGCTTCCTTCAGCCGGCCCAGTTGCAGGGCCAGCAGCTGGGCGGTGGTGATGCGGCGGGCCATTTCCGCCAGCTTGATCTGCGCGCTCTGGGTGGCGGCCAGCGGGCGGCCGAACAGCACGCGCTCCTTGGCGTAGCCCAGCGCTTCATCCAGGCAGGCGATGGCCGCGCCGATCGGGCCCCAGCTGATCCCGTAACGCGCCTGGGTCAGGCACCCGAGCGGCCCCTTCAGGCCTTTCACGTTGGGCAGGCGGTGGCTGTCGGGCACGCGCACATCGTCGAAGAACAGCGCGCCGGTCAACGAGGCGCGCAGGCTCATCTTGTGCTTGATTTCCTGCGTGGTGAAACCGGCCATGCCCTTCTCCAGCACGAAGCCCTGGATGCCGTCCTCGGTCTGTGCCCAGACGATGGCCAGATCGGCCACCGGGCCGCTGGTGATCCACATCTTGCTGCCGCTGATGCGCCAGTCACTGCCGTCGCGCACGGCGCGGGTCTTCATGCTGGCCGGGTCGGAACCCCCATGCGCCTCGGTCAGGCCGAAGCAGCCGATCAGTTCGCCGCGTGCCATCGCCGGCAACCACTGCTGGCGCTGTTCCTCGCTGCCGTACGCGTAGATGGGATACATGCACAGCGAGCTCTGCACCGAAACGAAGCTGCGCAGGCCCGAATCGCCGCGCTCCAGCTCCTGGCAGATCAAGCCATAGCTGACCGCGCCGAGGCCACCGCCACCGTATTCGGCCGGCAGTGTCGCGCCCAGCAGGCCCAGCGATGCGATCTCCGGTACCAGTTCGGCCGGGAAGCGCGCCTGGTCGAAGGCATCGCCGATGATCGGCAGCACGCGCTCGTTGGTGAAACGCGCCACGCTGTCCTGTACTGCGCGCTCTTCCTCGCTGAGCAGGGAACGGACATCGAACAGGTCGTACGGATCCAGGGCCATGGCACTCACACGCAGTCGGGACCGGGCCATTGTCGGTCATCCGGGAAGCGCGTGCCGACCAAGGTCGGCTCCCATCCGGCTGCAGGCGTACGCTGCACTGCAGCAATCACGACGTGAACATCGGCGATCTAGCTCGATCACGCCCGTCCCGGTACCCTGACACATTCAAACAACCGTTTCGCCGTGGCTGCACGCGCGATTTCCAGGCAACCGCCGGTGGCCCTGCTACCGGCACTACCCACGAGTCATGCAATCGATGAGCGCTGAAGCCAACGCCCTGCCCCCGCGTGAAGTAATGGAGTTCGACGTGGTGATCGTCGGTGCCGGCCCAGCCGGGCTGGCCACCGCGATCCGCCTGCGCCAGCGTGCGATCGAAGCCGGCCGCGAACTGTCGGTGTGCGTGCTGGAGAAGGGCTCCGAGCCCGGTGCACATGTTCTGTCCGGTGCGGTGATGGACCCGCGCGCCCTGACCGAACTGTTCCCGGACTGGGCCGAACGCGGCGCACCGCTGAAGCAGAAGGTCACCCGCGACGAGTTCCTGTTCCTCAGCGAGACCGGGTCGCGCAGCACGCCCAATGCGCTGCTGCCGGAGTGCTTCCACAACGAAGGCAACTACATCATCAGCCTGGGCGAAGTGACCCGCTGGCTGGCGCAGCAGGCCGAGGCGCTGGAGGTTGCGATCTTCCCCGGCTTCGCCGCCGCCGAGGTGCTGTACGGCGACAACGGCGAAGTGATCGGCGTGGCCACCGGCGACATGGGCATCGAGAAGGACGGCAGCATCGGCCCGGCCTTCGAGCGCGGCATGGCGCTGCATGCGAAGTACACGGTCTTCGCCGAAGGCGCGCGCGGCCACCTCGGCCGCCAGCTGATCGCCCGCTACAAGCTGGACGAAGGCAAGGACCCGCAGGCCTACGGCATCGGCATCAAGGAACTGTGGCAGATCGACCCGGCCAGGCATGAGCCGGGCCTGGTGGTGCACGCCGCCGGCTGGCCGCTGGACAGCGACACCTACGGCGGCGCGTTCCTCTACCACGCCGACGGCGGCAAGGTCGCCATCGGCTACGTGGTCGGCCTGGACTACAAGAACCCCTGGCTGAGCCCGTTCGAGGAATTCCAGCGCTTCAAGACCCATCCGCAGATCCGCAAGCACCTGGAAGGCGGTACCCGCATCGGCTACGGCGCGCGTGCGATCACCGCCGGCGGCCTGCTGTCGCTGCCGAAGACGGTGTTCCCCGGTGGCGCGCTGGTCGGTTGCGAGGCCGGTTATCTCAACGCCAGCCGCATCAAGGGCAGCCACGCCGCGATCAAGACCGGCATGCTGTGCGCCGACGCCGCGTTCGACGCGCTGGCCGCCGATCGCCAGCACGATGAACTGAGCGCCTATCCGCAGGCCTTCGAAGCCAGCTGGCTGTTCACCGAACTGCAGCAGGCCAAGAACTTCAAGCAGTGGTTCAAGAAGGGCCAGACCGTGGCCACGCTGATGACCGGCGTGGAGCAGTGGCTGCTGCCGAAGCTGGGCGTGCGCAACCCGCCGTGGACGCTGCACCGTACGCAGCCGGACCACGCCTGCCTGGAGCCGGCGGCCCAGCACACCCGCATCAGCTACCCGAAGCCGGACGGGGTGCTGACCTTCGACCGTCTCAGTTCGGTGTTCCTGAGCAGCACCAACCACGACGAGAACCAGCCCAGCCACCTGACCCTTAAAGATCCGAGCATTCCGGTGAAGGTGAACCTGGCCGAGTACGCCGGCCCGGAAGCGCGCTACTGCCCGGCCGGCGTGTACGAGTTCGTTGGCGAAGCCGACAACGCACGCCTGCAGATCAACGCGCAGAACTGCGTGCACTGCAAGACCTGCGACATCAAGGATCCCACCCAGAACATCGTCTGGGTGACCCCGCAGGGCGGCGGCGGCCCGAACTACTCGGGCATGTGACCGCAGGGGGCTGCGACCGCGTGTCGCAGCCCGGCCCGCGGCGGCCACGGCTATCCTCTCCGCCCATGCGTGCCTTCCGTCTGCTCCCTGCCCTCGTCCTGCTGCTGGCGTGCAGCGGCTGCCAGCGCACGGCCACGCCACCGGCCACACCTGAGCAGGCGCGACAACAGGCGATGCAGCGCGCGTTCGAACTGTGTGCGGGCTGCCACACGGTGCAGGCCGGTGGCATCCACCGGTTCGGCCCCAACCTGCACGGTGTGATCGGACGCCGCGCTGGCAGCCTGCCCGACTATGGCTATTCGCAGGGCATGCGCCGGGCCGATATCGTCTGGACCGCGCAGACCCTGGATGCCTTCCTGCAGTCACCAACGCAGCAGGTGCCCGGCACGCGCATGTACAACGCGTTTCCCGGCGCCGAACGACGTGCGCTGGTGATCGCTTACCTGCAGCAGCAGTCTGCTCAGTGAGACAGCCCCTGCAGCTGCTGCTGCAGGCGTGACAGGAACGCCTGGACTTCGGCGAACAACGGCGCGCTGTCCACTTCTCCGGCGTCTTCCAGGCGTTCGACCAGGGCATTGGCCTGCGTTGCCAGCGCATGCGCACCCACCGCCCCGAGCCCCCCGGCCTGGCGATGCAGGTGCAGGGCGGCGGCCTCGCGGTCGCCGGCCTGCACCGCACGCTGCACGGCCGCGATATCCACCTCGCTGGCCTGCAGCAGGGTGGCGGCCAGCTGCACGGCGACCGCATGCGAACCGAAGCGCCGCTGCAGGCCCGCCAGGTCCAGCGATGCGTCGCCCTCCACCGCTGCGGACGACTCGGCGGTCGCCTCCGGTGCCACGGACGCCTGCGGCAGCCATCGCATCAACGCCGCGCGCAGCGTAGCCAGCGACAACGGCTTGGCCAGCACCTCATCCATGCCGGCCTCGCGGCAACGTCGCGCGTCGTCGTCCAGCACGCTGGCCGTCAATGCCAGTACCGGCATGCGCGCCTGGCCCTGGCGGCCTTCGCGCTCGCGCAGCAGGCGGGTGAACGCAAAGCCATCGAGAACCGGCATGCGGCAATCGGTGATCACCAGGTCGAAGCGTTCCGACGCCAACCGGTCCAGCGCCTGCTGGCCATCACTCACCAGCACGTGCGGAAGGCCCAGCTGCTGCAGCCGCCAGGCCATCATCGCCTGGTTGGTCGGATGATCCTC
Source organism: Stenotrophomonas maltophilia (assembly GCF_025642255.1). Classification (NCBI taxonomy): domain Bacteria; kingdom Pseudomonadati; phylum Pseudomonadota; class Gammaproteobacteria; order Lysobacterales; family Lysobacteraceae; genus Stenotrophomonas; species Stenotrophomonas maltophilia. The sequence continues at coordinate 184,128 of NZ_CP106759.1, read as the reverse complement.
GATCACCAGCACGCGGCTCTGGCGCAGCGCGGTCGGCAGCAGCGCCGCCTGCTCGTGCTCGCTCGCCAGCACGGCGACGTCCTCGATGCCGGCTTCCACCAGCGACAGACGGACCTCCGCGCGGGTGCCCTCGCCGAGCGTGCTCTGCAGCGTCAACGTGCCGTCCATCATCTGCACCAGCCGCTGGCAGATGCTCAGGCCCAGGCCGGTTCCACCATGGTCGCGCTGGATGTACGCACCGGCCTGGGTGAACGGCGCGAACAGGTGCTGCAGCTGTTCCGGCGCAATGCCCATGCCGGTATCGATGACGCTCAGGCACAACGGCTGGCTGCCATCGGCGGTGGTCGGCCCGAGCACCTCCAGCCGCAGCCACACATCGCCCTGCGCGGTGAACTTGATGGCATTGCTGAGCAGGTTGAAGACGATCTGCCGCAGGCGCACGCCATCCACTTCATGCGCCGCAGCCAGCTGCGGATCGATCTGCACGTGCAGGGCCAGGCCACGCGCGCTGGCCTGCGCCGACATCAGCCGGCACACGCCTTCCAGCAGGGTCCGCAGTGACAATGGCACCGGTTCCAGGCGCAGCGCACCGGCTTCGATGCGCGAGTAGTCGAGGATGTCATCGAGGATCTGCCGCAGCATCTGCGCAGAATCCTCGATCACGGCAAGGATGCGCTGCTGTTCTGCATCCAGCGGCGAGTGCGCCAGCACTTCCAGCATGCCCAGTACACCGCTCATCGGCGTGCGGATCTCATGACTCATCGTGGCCAGGAAGCGTGATTTGGCCTCGGCCGCCTGTTCCGCCTCGATCTTGGCCGCCGCCAGCGCATCGGCCTGTACGCGTGCCTGGGTCACGTCCACCCAGTAGCCGCTCCAGGTGACGGCGCCGGCCTCGGTGGCGTAAGGGTGAGCCTGGCTGCGTACCCAGCGCGCGGGCGTGCCGTCATCACCCGGCAGCAGGCGGAACTCGAAGGCCAGCGGCGCGAACTGGCGGGCCGCCTGGTCGATCGCCTGCAGCACGGCCTGGCGGTCGGTGTCCTCGATCCGCGCCAGCAGCGCCTGCGCATCCTGCTCGGCACGCTGCCGCGGAATGCCGAACAGTGCCTGCAGGTCGCCGGCGATGAAGGGGAAGGCCAGGCTGCCGTCCGCGTCGCGACGTGCCTGGTAGACCACCGCAGGCAGATTGTCGGTGACCTCGGCCAGGCGCTGCTCCAGATGGCGGCGACCGGCCACCTCCCGGCGCAGCCGCCAGTGACCGACGCCATGCACCACCGCCCCGGTCAGCAGCACCAGCAGCAGCGGAAGCCCCCAATGCAGCACGGCGTCCCAGTCCACGCCACTGCGATACTCCACGGCCAGCCAGTCGCCCCGCAGCGCCTCATGCTCCCGCGGTGACATCTGCAGCAGCAGGCGGTCGAAGGTGGTCGCCAGGGCGGCATGGCGACGGTCGACAGCCAGCGCCAGCTGGTCGCCGAATCCGGCCGGCGCAAGGATCTGCAGACGGCCCGGGAAGCGGTTGCGCAACAGGTGATCGACCAGGACCAGGTTGCCCACGTAGGCATCGGCCTCGCCATTGGCCAATCGCTGCAACGCCTGCTCGCCACTGCGCGCGGGAATGATCTTTGCCCGTGGCGCCTGCTGCAGCACGTAGCCGCGCAGGCGTTCCGGGTCGGACAGCAGCACGCGCTTGCCCTGCAGATCGGCCAGCCCCAGGATCGCCGGGCTGTCGCGCGTGCCGACGATCACGCTCGGCACGCTGATGAAGGGCTGGCTGAACACCCAGTCCGGCCCCAGGTAGCGCGAATCGGTGGGAATGCCCATCACCGCCTGCACCTCACCCTGCAGCGCCTTCTCGCGCACCTCGAACCAGTCGTGGCTGGTTTCCACCTCCAGGTTGGCGCCGACCTGGATCAGCCGCCGCAGGTACTCGCTGGTCAGGCCGCTGGGCTGGCCGTCGTCGTCGGTGAACGAAAGCGGCGCGGCATTGGGCGCGAAGGTGATCTTCAACGGCTGCTGCAGCACGCGCTTTTCGGCCTGGCTCAGGGCCAGCTGCGCCGACGCGGACCATTCCGGAGGCCGCAGCCAGCGCTGGGCCAGCGCGTCCCGCTGCGCCTGGCTGGTGGCAGCCAGCGCAAGATCCAATGCCTCGGCCAGCGGTTGCTTGCTGTTGGGGACGCCGAAGTGCGCCCGCTCCGGCGGCAGATCGCTGGGCCGCAGCAGGACCACTCCCTTCAGCTGATGGGCCGCGATCAGCTCGGTGGCGACATAGGCATTACCGATATAGACGTCGGCCTTGTCGTCTCTGACCATCTGCAACGCCGCCAAAGTGCCATTTGCGACAAGTTGTCGAGCGCGTGGAAACCGTGCACGCACCTGCGGTGCGGTCAGGAAATCCTGCTCGATCACGACGCGCAGTCCGTCAAGATCCGGCATCTCCGAAGCACGCAGGTCTCCAGGTCGTCCGACCACCGCCAGCGGCGCTTCGACATAGGCCGAGGTGTAGACCATGCAACGGGTTCGGTCGGCACTCAGGCCGATGTTCATGACCACATCGATCTCGCCCCGGCATGCCGCGTCCAGCACGGATGTCCAGTCCGGATAGCGGCGTGCCTCGACTTTCACGCCCAAACGACGAGCCAAAAGCGACAAGTAGTCCGGTCCCAGGCCGACCTGCTGGCCTTCGTGGATCGACTCGAAAGGGGGCCAACCGCTGTCATACTGCCCGACGACGATGCGAGGGTGCGCGGTCAGGTATTCGCGTTGCAGGGGACTCAACGGCAATGGGCCGGGCGCGAGTTGCGCCCAAGCGACGGCAGGACCCAACATGGCCAGCAGCAGGACCCGCCCGCGAACAGCCCAGCTACGCATCGGCGTTGATCTCCTAGAATCCTGCCAGGAGCCGCGATGGTCGCGGTCCGGCGTGCCCGGTGGTCATACTAGAGCATGAGCTTGCGCATCATCATCGCAGACGACCACCCCGTGGTCCGTATCGGAACCCGCGCCGTCATCGAGTCCAGCGGCGTTGGCCAGGTCGTCGGTGAAGCCGACAGCGCCCAGGCGCTGATGGCGCTGCTGACCAGCCAGCCATGCGACCTGCTGGTCACCGACTATTCGATGCCCGGCAGTCCCCAGGCCGATGGCTTCGCCATGATCGGCATGATCCGGCGCCGCCATCCCGACCTCAAGGTGCTGATGCTCAGCGTTTCCAGCAACCTGGCGATCCTGCGCATGGTGCTCGACAGCGGCGTGCTCGGCCTGGTCGACAAGAGTTCGTCGATGGACGAGCTGCCGCAGGCGATCCAGGCGGTGAACCGCGGCCAGCTCTATATCAGCCGCAGCCTGCGCGAGCGGGTCGAGGCCGCCGGCAGCTGGCGCATGCGCGAGGGCGACGGCAAACCGCTGTCGCCGCGCGAACTGGAAGTGCTGCGGTTGCTCGGCACCGGCATGACGGTGAAGGAGATCTCGGTGCAGCTGCACAAGAGCGTCAGCACCATCAGCCGGCAGAAGGGCGATGCGATGCTGAAGCTGGGCCTGAAAGGCGATGCGGAGCTGTTCGACTATCTGCGTGACGGCAAAATCTGAATCCTGTCCATCCAGCCGTTGAACTTTCAGGCAGGCTTCATGCCGCCTGACGCTAGATGAATACGCACGCCGCCCAGTGGCCCACGCAATGTTCCGGCAATCTCCGGGCGCCAGCGTGGTCACTACGGCAGCCAGGGCGCCCGCGCCCTCCCTGCCCACCGTGGCATGCCCCTACAGGAGAACCGAACATGCTCAGTACTTCCGCTCTCAGCTTCCGTGGCGTGGCGATGGCCCTGGCCCTGCTGGCCGGTGTCGCCGTGGTCAGCGACGCCAGCGCCATGTCGAGGAAGGACAAGCGCACCGTCGTCGGTGCGGTGGTGGGCGGCGTCGCCGGCCACCTGATCTCCAATGGCGATCCGGCCGCCACCGTCGGCGGTGCCGTGGCCGGCGGCGCGATCGGCAACCTGACCACCCCGGACCGCCACGACCGTCGTTATGACCGCCGCTACGACCGCGGCTACCAGCGCGGCTACGACCGGGGCTATGGCTATCGGGACCGCGGTCATGACCGCCGCTGGCGCGACAGCGACCGCCGCTACTACCACGACCGCGGTCGCCACCGCGGCTGGTAACCCTCGCCGGCACTGCCCGGCATCACCGGCAACGGGCGGGTCGATGACCCGCCCGTTTGCGTCCGGGCCGTCCATGGCGTTGAATGCGCAGCCCTGGATGACTCCTTTGCCCCCGGCCCCCGCATGACCTCCACCGCCCACCGCGTGCAGGGCCTCAACAACGATGAGGTCGCTGCCGACTGGCCCGCGATCGATGCAGCCGAGGTTGCCTGGCTGGCCCGCCGTTATCCGGTGCTGGACGCGGACAGCGCCCTGCGTTGGCACAGCCCCCGGCCGTTGTCGGCCGCCGCGCTGGTCGAGGGTACCCGCGGCCGGGTGTTCATCAAGCGCCACCACCGCAGCGTGCGCAGTGCCGCCTGCCTGCAGGAGGAGCACCGCTTCATCGCCCATCTGGACGCTGCCAGCGTGCCGGTGGTGAAGGTTCTGCCCACCGCCGGAGGCGACAGCGCCATCGAGCATGGGCCGTGGACCTATGAACTGCATTCGCCGGGGGTGGGTGACGATCTGTACCGCGCCGCCGCCTCCTGGACGCTGCTGACGGACATCGCACGGGCGCGTTCTGCCGGACGCATGCTGGCCCGGCTGCATCAGGCCGCCGCCAGCTACCAGGCCCCACAGCGCAGCACGCATGTCCTGGTGGCACGCGACGAGCTGATCCGCGCCGCCGACCCCATCAGCGCGCTGGAAGCGGGTCTTCCCGACCGCCCGGGACTGGCGCGCTACCTGGCGCGGATTCCGTGGCAGGCGCAGCTGCGCCGCGACGTCCTGCCCTGGCATGCCGGCCTGGCCGAGCGCCTGTCCGCCGAGCCGCCGCTGTGGACGCACAACGACTGGCATGTGTCCAACCTGCTGTGGCGCGGCGACGACGTCAGCACCGTGCTGGATTTCGGCCTCGCCTCACCCACCAGCGCGCTGTTCGACCTGGCCACCGCGATCGAGCGCAATGCCGTGGCCTGGCTGGAGCTGGAGCGGGGCCATGAGGCGGTGCGCATCGACATCGCGCTGGCGCTGCTCGACGGCTACCGCGAAGTACTGCCGTTGTCGGCCACCCGCCTGCACCTGCTGGCGGACCTGCTGCCGATGGTCCACTTCGACTTCGCACTGTCCGAAGTGGAGTACTTCGAAGGCATCACCGGCTCGACAGCGAACGCCGATGTCGCCTGGTATCCCTTCATGCTGGGCCATGCCGCGTGGTTCGCCAGCGCACCCGGCCAGGCCCTGCTGCAGGCGCTGCATGCCGCCGCCTGAAGGGCATCGGCTCGCAAATCCCTGCCATCTGTAGTGAAATAGCGGCCTGAAGCGGGGGTGCCTGGATCTGCAGGCTGAGAGAGTCCCTTGGAACCTGATCCGGTTTGCACCGGCGTAGGGAGCTTTGAGCCGCAGCCACACCCCCGTTCCGGGCCGGTGCACCTGCGCGCCGTCGCTTCGTCTCCCCTGTTGTCCGAAGACGAATCGAATGAACCGCTGCCTGCGTCCCACCCTGCTCGCTCTCGCCCTCTGTGCCGCGCTGCCGCTGCATGCCAGCGAGGCTGGAGCCTCCCCCGACGTGACAGCCGACAGCGGCGAACGTTCGCCCACCGAGCTGGCAGCGGTCCGCGTGCAGGCCGGCAGGCCGGCGGCCGACAGCGCGCGGGTCAGTGCATTCGGCGCCGGATCCTGGAAGGACACCCCGGCCTCGGTGAACGTGCTCGAACGCGACTACCTCGACCGTCGACAGGTGCGCTCGTTGTCCGAACTGGCAAGCAACGACGCCTCGCTCGGTGATGCCTACGCGCCGGTGGGCTACTACCAGAACGTCGCCATCCGCGGCTTCGCGCTCGATGCCGCCACCGGCTACCGCTTCAACGGCCTGGCCATCGCCGGCGAGCAGCGGCTGGCGCTGGAGAACGTGCAGGCGGTGGAGATCCTGAAGGGTGAAGCCGGCCTCGCCGCGGGCGTGATGGCGCCCGGCGGCATCATCAACTACATCGGCAAGCGCCCGGCGGAAGTGCGCGCGGCTACCCTCGGCACCGATTCGGAAGGCTCGCGCTATGCCGCCGTCGATGTCGGCCACTGGATCACGCCGCGTTTCGGCATCCGCCTCAATGCCGCCTGGGAGGGCAGCGAGTCCTACGTCGAGCACGCCGACGGCCGCCGCAACTTCTATTCGCTTGCAGCGGACTGGCTGATCGGCGAGCGCGGCAAGCTGGAAGTGGACGCCAACTACCAGACCAGTTCGCAGCGCTCGGTGTCCGGTTACCAGCTGCTGGGCGCACGGGAGCTGCCTCGTGGTGTCGACCGCGAGCACCTGCTGGGCTATCAGCCGTGGCAGCGCCCAGTGGAAATCGCCAGCACCAACATCACCGCCGTACACACCTACGACTTCAACGAGCGCTGGCAGTCGCGGCTGTCGGTGGGCCACAGCCGCTCGGTGATCGACGACAATGTCGCCTTCGCCTATGGCTGCTACTACGCCGACGCATGCGCTGACGGCAGCGTGCCCGGCAACTACTTCGCCCCCAACGGCGACTACGACATCTACGACTACCGCAGTCCGGACGATACGCGCCGCAACCAGCAGGCGCGCGCCGAGCTGCGTGGCCGCTTCGACACCGGCAGCGTCGGCCACCAGCTGACGGTCGGCGCCGACACGTTCCGCCGCACGGTGGACAGGCGACCGAGCGTCAACGAGTACGTAGGCAGCAGCAACATCCACGACACGCAGGTGCCGGTGTACGAGCCCTCGCCGCTGATGCCCGGCCCGTCCGCACGGCGCCTGGACAGCCGCCAGACCGCCGTGTTCGCGCTGGACCGCATGCAGTTCGGCGATGACTGGCAGTGGCTGGCTGGTGGCCGCTTCGTCCGCCTGGACGAGCGCGCCTACGACAAGCGCGGCACGCCGCAGCGGCACAGCCGGCTGTCGCGCTTCCTGCCGCAGACCGCGCTGGTATGGAAGGCCACCGACCAGCTCAATGCATACGCCAGTTATGTGCGCGGCATTGCGCTGGGCCAGGAGGCACCGTTCTGGACCTCCAACGCCGATGCCTTCCTGCCGGCGGTGCAGTCACGGCAGCTGGAAGCCGGCGTCAAGTACGTGCCAGCTGCCTCGCTCACCCTGGGCGCCGCGCTGTTCCGCATCTCGCAGCCCTACCAGTACGCCATGCCGGATGACAGCGATGCCGGTTACACCTTCGTCGAGCGCGGCACGCAGACCCATACCGGCCTGGAGCTGACCGCCAACGGCCAGCTGACCGATGCGCTGCAGATCGTCGCCAGCGCCAGCGTGCTGCAGGCGCGTGCACGCGATACCGGCACGCCGGGCCAGGAAGGCCATCAGCTGGTGAACGTGCCGAAGGTGCGTGCCAGTGTGCATCTGGCCTACGCACTGCCGTTCGTGCAGGGCCTGGATGTCACCGGTGGCTGGCGCTATGCCGCCGCCAATGTGGCCCGTGCCGACGGCGGCGTGCGTGCGCCGGACTATTCGGTGTTCGATGCCGGCCTGCGCTTCCGCCACCGCGTGCATGAGCGCGCCGTGACCTGGAACCTGTCGGTGGACAACGTGTTCAACCGCTTCTACTGGCGCGACACCGGCAGCAGCGGCGGTGACTACTACCTGTTCCCCGGCGCAGCGCGACAGGCACGCCTGTCGGTGACGTTCGCGCTGTGAGCGGCGCCGTGCTCGAGTGGACCGCCGCGCTGTGCAGCGTGCTGGGCGTATGGCTGATGGCGCGCCGGCGGCTGGCAGCGTGGCCGGTCGGCCTGCTGTCGGTGGCGCTGTACGGCCTGGTGTTCGCCGAGGCCAGGCTGTACTCCGACACGCTGCTGCAGGTCGCCTTCGCCGGCTTCCTGGTCTATGGCTGGATCAACTGGCGCCAGCACGCCGCCGATGAGGGCAGCATCCGCATCGTGCCGCTGGCACGCGGAAAACTGCTGCGTGACCTGATCATCGGCCTGTGCGGTGGCGTGGCGCTGGGCACGGTCATGCACACCTTCACCGATGCGGCGCTGCCATGGCTGGACGCGATGCTGACCGCCCTGAGCCTGGTCGGCCAGTGGTGGCAGGCGCGCCGCCATGTGGCGTGCTGGTGGGTGTGGATCGGGGTGGACGTGGTTTACGTGGGCGCGTACCTGTTCAAGTCGCTGCACGTCACGGCCGCGCTGTATGTGTTCTTCCTGGGGCTGGCAGTATTCGGCCTGCGCGCCTGGAGTGCGGCGGCGCGGGAGCGCGAGCTGCTGCCGGCGCGGTAGTGCCGCGCAGTGCACTTCACTTCGGCTGCAGCACCAGCCCCAACCGCAACGGCTGGCGCATGTCGGCCGGTGGCGCCGACGACAGCGGCGCCGACTGCAGTGTCGCGCGCAGATCCGCGTCCGCCTGCGCATCGCCGAGACTGTCGAATTCCAGTTTCGCGATGCGGCCATCGGCTGCGATCCAGAGGCTGACCGGCAGCGGCGTGGGCACCTGTGGGTGCGCCTGCAGCCAGGCCAGCACGCGCTGCACCTTCGGGTCCTGCTCCTGCTGCAGGCGCTGCTGCAGCTCACTGCCTGCCGTGGCGGCGTAGGCCATCCAGTGCGGTGGAGCCTCATCGGCCGAGACGGCCCCGGCGCCGCCCAGCGCCAGAAGGCCGATCAGCGATGCCAGCGGTCGCCACCAGCGGCGACGGTCGGCGCGAAGTACGGATTCCATGGCAGCACCCTCATGCAGTCGTCCAGCGCTCCATCGTCGACGGCGCGGATGACAGGCAGATGGCGGGCAGGCATTACCCGCCCAGGTCGGCCAGCACCTTGCGCGAAGGCGCGAAGAAGGTCACGCCGGTCATCGCGGTAGAGAAGTCCAGGATGCGGTCATGCAGCGGCGCAGGGTTGCCGATGAACATGCGCTCGAGCATCTTCTCGATCACCCACAGGCGGCGCGTGTAGCCGATGAAGTACGTACCGTACTCACCGCGCCCCGGATTGGCGAAGGGCATGTTGTCGCGCAGGATGTCGTGCTCGCCGTCGGCGTCCTCGATGGTGCACAGCGTCTTGTGCGACTTCTGCGCGTCGGCCGGCGCATCGTCCAGCTCGGTGTTGTCGTGCTTGGTGCGGCCGATGATCGCCTCCTGCACCTCGGTCTTCTGCGCGCGCCATGCGTCCAGGTTGTGCAGGTACTTCTGCACCACCACGTAGCTGCCGCCGGCATGCGCGGGATCCTCGTCGCCGACGATCGTGGCGTCCGGCAGCGACAACCCTTCCGGATTGGCCGTGCCGTCAACGAAATCGAGCAGGTCGCGGCCGTCGAAATAGCGGAAGCCGGCCACCTCATCGACCGTCTCCACCGCATCGCCGAACGCCATCAGCAGGTTGCGCTCGAACGCCACGATCAGGTCCATCGTGCGTGCGCGGATGTGGTACAGCAGATCGCCCGGGGTCGACACCGCGGTGTGGGTGGCGCCCTTGATCTCGCGGAACGGATGCAGCTCGCGCGGCGGGGTACTGCCGACCAGCGGCTGCCACACACGGTGGCCGATCGCCACGTTGCAGGTGAAGGTCCGTTCGATCTCGCGGATGGCCGTGTTCTTGATCAGGTCATCGGTGCTGGCCAGCACGTCGCGCACCTTCGCGATCGAGTCCGCATCATCCTTCACCTTCAGCACCAGGAAGGCGGCCGAGTGGGTCAGCGGCGCAGTGATCTGCTGCGGCTCGTTGTCGAGCGTGTGATTGAGGGCGGTGATCGGTGCGGGCTGGGAATTCACGGCAGTTCCTGCGGGCTTGAGGCGGGCGCATCGCGCATGGCGCGGCGATGTGCGGGCGATCATAGCGGAACGGCTTCCGCTGCGACGGAGCGGTTCTCAGTCGCGCGCCAGCCGCTTGGGGCGCAGAAAAGTGAAGCCCGGCGCGAGGCCGGGCTTCGATGGCGTGCGGGAGAGAGAGAGAGTCACACGCCAGTTACACGCACTAACGACAGAGCGTTTCTTACCAGGTGAAGCGCGGGCCGACGAACCACTCGCGGTCGCCCGCCTTGGCCAGCTTCACTTCGCCACTCAGGCCCCAGTTCTGGTTGAACTTGGCGGTGGCACCGACGCGGCCGTAGAACTCGCCGTCCGGGTTGTAGCCGTGCTTCTTGCTGAAATCTTCGTAGCCGGCCAGCGCGTAGCCTTCCAGGTACGGGTTGAACGCGGTGCGCACGCCCACTTCAGTGGAGTAGCCATTGAAGTCCAGGCCGCGCTTCTCGTCGTACTTCTGATAGGCCACGCGGGCCACCAGGTCGGTGTTCGGTGCGATGCCGTAGTTGTAGCCGACACCCAGGCGCCACTGGTCGACGTCATTCTTGAAGCGGTCGGTTTCCTGCGCGCTGTAGTCGCCGAAGATGTGGAAGTTCGGGTGGACGGCCACCGAGCCCTTCACGCCCCAGCCATCGGCGTCGCCGCCCTTGGCATCGGTGTTCACGTAGCCGCCTTCAACGTAGTTGTACGACAGGCCATCGGCAGCCGATGCAGCGAACGGCAGGGCAGCCAGCAGACCCAGGGCAAGCAGCGAATTCTTGTTCATCGGGACACACCTTTAATTATTTTGGTTTCGTCGACCGCCTCCCGGGAGGGGGAGAGAGGAGAGGCGGTCGACAGGTGTGAATTATCCGTTTGTTGGCGAAATCAGCCCTGAATATTGAACTGACCGGTACATGAATGAAGTTACTGTTCAGGGAACTCCGGGGCTGGTCGACAGCAGCATGCTGCTGCATGCCAGCGCCACCTACCCGTCATGTCCCTTCAGGCGGCTGACACCTGTCACTGGTTCGGGAAGGCTCCGGCGCGAATAGTAGGCGTCACCGCCCGGCACCACTGCGCCGGCACTCACCCAAGGGGACCTGTCATGAGCCTGTTCCAGCAACTCCTTTCGCATACTCCGATCTGGGTCTGGGTGCTGATGGTGTTTCTCATCACCCGGGGCATCGCGGCCATGAAGCCCGGCGAAACCTCGCTGCCCACGCTGGCGATCGTGCCGGCGGTGTTCGCGGCATGGGGGGTGTGGTCCATCAGCCACCGCTACGGCGCATCGTGGTCGGCCTGGGGCGAGTGGCTGGTCGGCATCGGCGCAGGAACGGGCCTGGGTTGGCTGTTGCTGCGCCGGGCGCGTGTGGCCATGAACAGTGCAACGGGACGGTTGTGGCGCAGCGCGGACTACAGCCTGCTGCCGCTGCTGCTGATCACATTCCTGGTGAAGTATGGCTTCGAAACGGCGCTCGCAGTGTCGCCCGCGCTGAGCGCGAACGCAGGTTTCAGCGCTGCCTACCTGCTGCTATCCGGTGGTTTCACCGGCATCTTCATCGGCCGCTACTGCCGGTATCTGTCGGCGGCACGCCTTGAGGGGCACAGCCGGATGGGGGCTGCCAGCTGAGGCGGGTGCACCCGGGAGGCGTCGCGCAGTGCCGTCACCCGGTGCCGGCTGCGGTCGTCGCCCCTGCGGCCTGCGCCAGCACTGCCGCTGCAGCGTCGCCCTTGCGCTCGCTGTAGCGATCCACCAGGTAGTCCGCCCGGCCCCGCGTCAACAGAGTGAACTTCACCAGTTCCTCCATGACATCCACCACCCGGTCGTAGTATGGCGAGGGCTTCATTCGTCCGTCCTCATCGAACTCCTGCCAGGCCTTGGCCACCGAAGACTGGTTGGGGATGGTCAGCATGCGCATCCAGCGCCCCAACACCCTCAGGGTGTTGACGGTGTTGAACGATTGGGAGCCGCCACTCACCTGCATCACGGCCAACGTTCTGCCCTGCGTGGGCCGCACGCTGCCGTCCTCCAGCGGCAGCCAGTCGATCTGGTTCTTGAACACGCCGGTGACGGTACCGTGCCGTTCCGGGCTGACCCACACCTGCCCCTCAGACCACTGCGACCACGCGCGCAGCCGCTGCACTTCGGGATGGCTCCTGTCCACGCTGTCCACCATCGGAAGCGCATGCGGATCGAACACCCGGGTTTCGCAACCCAGATGCTGCAGGAGCCGCTCGGCTTCCAGGGCCAGCTTGCGGCTGAACGACTGCGGCCTCAGCGAACCGTAGAGCAGCAGGATGCGGGGCGGTCCCAGATTCCCCGCGGCGAGCAGGCTGGGGTCGGGCTGGGGCAGCGAGGCTTCCCTCAGATTCGGCAGCTGGGTACTTGCGATCGTCTTATTCATTCGACTATTCTAGAAATATGGAAACGTCAAATGCAATCGTCGCGCTCACCGCGCTGGGCCACGCCACCCGCCTGGCGGCCTTCCGCCTGCTGGTGGAAGCCGGTCCAGCGGGGCGCGTGGCCGGTGACATCGGGGCGGCCCTGCAGGTGCCACCGGCCACACTCAGCTTCCACCTGAAGGAGCTGGTACAGGCCGGCCTGGTGGAGAACGAGAGCCAGGGCCGCAATGTCTGTTACCGCGCCAACTTCGCCGCCATGACCGGCTTGATCGAGTACCTCACGCACAACTGCTGCGCGGGTTCGCCGAGCGAGGAGTGCGGGCCCGCTGCGCCCGCATGCAAGTGCTGAAGTCCGATCCAACCTCCTGCCATCACAACGACTGCACCATGACACACAACGTCCTGTTCCTCTGTACCGGCAACAGCGCCCGCAGCGTCCTTGCCGAGGCCACGCTGCGAGCCTGGGGCGCTGAACGTTTCAATGCATTCAGCGCAGGCAGCCACCCCACCGGCCAGGTCAACCCATTCGCACTCGCTCAGCTGCAGGCCGAAGGAATCACCATCGATGGGCTGCGCAGCAAATCGTGGGATGAGTTCGTGGATGCTGCGCCCATGGATCTGGTGATCACCGTGTGCGATTCGGCCGCGGCAGACGCCTGCCCGGTGGTGTTTGGCGACTTCATTCGCAGCCACTGGGGCCAGCCGGATCCCGCCGCAGTTGCAGGCAGCGATGCCGAGAAAGCAGCCGCATTTGCGCGCGCGCATGCCATCGTAAAATCGCGGCTGCGTGCGTTGATCGATCTGCCCGGATCGTTGTGGTCCGACCGCGAGGCAATGCAGAACGCTCTGGATCAGATCGGCCGGTTGCAGCCGACCGACAGCACACCGTGACGGCGCCCGCGCGCATGCGACTGTTCGAGCGCTACCTCACCCTGTGGGTCGCGCTGTGCATCGCGGCCGGTACCCTGCTGGGACACCTCCTGCCCGGCGCCTTTGCGGCACTGGCGTCCGCCGAAGTGGCCAAGGTCAACCTGCCGGTCGCGGCACTGATCTGGCTGATGATCATCCCGATGCTGCTGAAGGTCGACTACGGCGCAATGCGCCAGTTGCAGCAGCACTGGAAAGGCATCGGCGTAACGTTGTTCATCAACTGGGCGGTCAAACCATTCTCGATGGCACTGCTGGGCTGGGTATTCCTGCGTCACCTCTTCGCGGAATGGCTGCCAGCCGGCCAGATCGACAGCTATATCGCCGGCCTGATCCTGCTGGCAGCCGCGCCCTGCACCGCGATGGTGTTCGTGTGGAGCAACCTGTGCCGCGGCGATGCGAACTTCACGTTGAGCCAGGTCGCGCTGAACGACGCGATCATGGTGGTGGCCTATGCGCCGGTGGTCGCGTTGCTGCTCGGCATGTCCGCGATCACTGTTCCGTGGGACACCCTGCTGCTGTCAGTGGGTTTGTACATCCTGGCACCTGTCGGTGTTGCCAGCCTGCTGCGGCGCTGGATGCTTTCGCGTAGCGGCGAGGCCGGTCTGCAGCTGGCGCTGACCCGACTCGGCCCGGTTTCGCTGTCGGCCCTTCTACTGACACTGGTGCTGCTGTTCGGCTTTCAAGGTCAGCAGATCGTCGAGCAGCCGCTGGTCATCGCGCTGATCGCCGTGCCCATCCTGATCCAGGTCTATTTCACTTCGGGCCTGGCCTATCTGCTCAACCGTCGTCTGGGCGTCGCCCATTGCGTGGCCGGCCCGTCGGCGCTGATCGGCGCGAGCAACTTCTTCGAGCTGGCGGTCGCAACCGCCGTCGGGCTCTTCGGTGTGCATTCGGGCGCCGCACTGGCCACCGTTGTCGGTGTGCTGATCGAGGTGCCGGTGATGTTGTCGGTCGTTCGTATCGTGAACCGTACTAAAGGCTGGTACGAGAGGCATGGTGCGGGTGACCGCGGGCGGTCGTAGAGGGCCGATGCCTGCTTCTGGCCCGCGCTGACGCAATCGTCCAGATTTCGTGGCGCCCTGATGCACTCAACCACGACTCGTGTCGCAAATTCCCCGAACGCGTGAGGCCCTTGCGCCATCAACGTCTGCGACTACTTAACCGTGTGCGAGGATGCTGAAAGCGTCGAGCATCGTGGGTTGAATACAACTCGGCTCATTGGCGTTGCGCAGTGACACAGGTACAGATGCGGTGCCACCCCAAAAGGTGGCCGGGCATCGAAAACCCGTGGAGTTGCTTGATTACGGTTGCCAGCCGGTGTCACCTCGTGTGGTGCCGGCTGGCAACGCGTCCGCCGGCCATGGCGGGCGGAGCGTGGAGGCCTTGTGCCTGCCGGCCTAGCAACCTCCCGGTTTTCGAGCCACGTCTCCGCCCGCCACCTTTATCCGTGGCGGCTACCGTCTGTTCTGCACGGAGCCTCATCAATGACCACACCCGAGTTTCCCCCTCCGCATTCCGACAGCGCGCCGGCCAACGACGCCGATGCGACCCCCCAACAGTCCCCGTCCGACCCCAACACCTTCATCGCCACGCTGAAACGGATCGGCAGCGGCGCAGCCGCCGATGGCCTGCCCTGGCCGGAACGCCATCCGCTGCCTGGCCGTCAACTGGCGCTGGCCGATGCCGACTGCGCGCACGCCGGCCTGCGGGTGGCGCTGGAGATGCTGCTGGCCGCCGAGCGTGTCCGGCAGAACGGGCCGGAGGAGCAGTACGTGGGCGATCGCGTGATGGAAGGACTGGTGATGGCCTGCCTGTCACTGTCAGTGCAGGCCGGCACCTTGCTGCGTCCGGGCTGACAGGGACGTTTCGCGCACCCTCGGCCGCGTGATCCGGGGCCGGCCCGTGTGGTTATTCTTGAGGCCAGGCTTCTGCCACCGCCCGGGACTCTTCGCATGCGCCGACCCTTCCATGCCGCGATCCTTCTTGCCACCGTGCTGCTGGCCGGTCCTGCCCTCGCGCAGCACGCCAGCAGCGCACCGCCGCCCGCTGAACGCCTGCCCGACGTGGCACTGCCTGCGGCACTGGATCGCGTGCTGCGCGACTACGAGCGGGCGTGGAGCGCGGGCGATGGCAAGGCACTGGCGGCGCTGTTCGCCGAAGACGGATTCATCCTGCAGAGCCACCAGCCGCCGGTGCGCGGGCGCGACGCGATCGCGGCCGCCTACGCCGGACAGGGCGGAAGCCCGCTGCGCCTGCGTGCGCTGGCGTACGCGGTGGACAGGAGCACGGCCTACATCATTGGTGCCTACTCGTTTGGCGGCAACGTCAGCGATACCGGAAAGTTCACGCTGACGCTGACGCGCGCGGGCGATGGACCCTGGCTGATCTTCTCGGACATGGACAACGGCAACGCGCCGCCACGGGCGCGGTGATCGGGCGTTGCAGTGGATCCACGCCATGCGTGGATATGCTGCGCGCGTGATGCCAAGCAAGCTTGGCACCCACCAAAGTCTGTCTCCGGTCCGGCACCCGCATGGGGTACTCCCTGATGAAAAAACCCCGGCGCTTGGCCGGGGTTTTCGGTTACTTGAACAGCGTGTCCGGATATTCCGGTTTCTGTTCGCGCGCCAGCAATGCGCGCAGGCCCTCTGCCGGGGTCTGCTCGCCGTGCAGTACGGCGCGTACGCCATCGGAGATCGGCAGGTCGATGCCGTGTCGGCGTGCCTGACGCATCACCTCATCGGCCGTCTGCACCGATTCGACCACCTGCCCGATCTCGCGCACGGCATCCTGCAGGGTCTGCCCGCGGCCCAGGGCCAGGCCCAGGCGGCGGTTGCGCGACAGGTCGCCGGTGCAGGTCAGCACCAGATCGCCCAGGCCCGCCAGACCCATCAGGGTTTCCGGCTTGGCACCGATTGCCGCGGCCAGCCGCAGCATCTCGTTGAGGCCGCGGGTGATCAGGCCGGCACGGGCGTTGAGGCCCAGCTGCATGCCATCGGCAACGCCGGTGGCCACGGCCAGCACGTTCTTCATCGCGCCCCCCAGCTCGGCACCGACCATGTCGTCGCCGGTGTAGGCACGGAACGCCGGGCCATGCATCGCTTCGGCCACGGTCTGCGCGAACGCCGGCACGTCGCCGTGCACGGTGATCGCGGTGGGCAGGCCCTGGGTGACTTCCTTGGCGAACGACGGCCCGGTGACGACAGCCAGCGGCACGTCCTCGCCGAGGATCTCGCGCGCGACTTCATGCAGGAAACGGCCGGAGCCGGGCTCGAAACCCTTGGTCGCCCAGGCCACGCCGGCACCGGCCGGACGCAGCGGCGCCAGCGCGCGCACGGTCTCGTTGAACGCGTGCGACGGGGTCACCACCAGGATCCAGGCGGCACCGTGCACCGCCGACGCCAGGTCGGTGGTGGCATGCAGGCTGTCCGGCAGCGGGATGCCCGGCAGGTAGCGCGGATTCTCGTGGCGCTGGTCGATGGCCTCGACCACGGCGGCATCACGCCCCCACAGCACGGTCGGATGACCGTGCCGGGCGAGCAGGCTGGCCAGCGCGGTTCCCCAGGAACCGGCGCCCAGCACGGCGATCTTGTCAGCGGTAGTGCTCATCCGTGACGTCGCGACGGATTCAGGCGTTGCCGGCCGGCTCGGAGTCAGCCAGCGACGGTGCGTCGCCCTGCTCCTGGCGCTGGCGCAGGGTTTCTGCGTACAGGCCTTCGAAGTTGATCGGCTGCAGGAAGAACGGCGGGAAGCCGCCGGCCTGGATCAGATCGCTGACCAGCTGGCGCACGTACGGGAACAGGATGTTCGGGCACTGGGTGCCGAGCAGCACGTCGATCGACTGCGGGTCCAGGCCGACCAGGCCGAACACGCCGGCCTGCTTCACTTCGGCCACGTAGGCGGTGCGCTCACCGGCCTGGCAGGTCAGGGTGACGGCCAGCACGACTTCGAACGCGTTCTCACCCAGGCGCTGCACCTGCTGGTTCAGATTCAGCTGCAGCTCCGGCTGCACCTGGTCATTGAAGATGGTCGGTGCGTTCGGCGACTCGAAGGAGACGTCCTTGACGTAGATCTTCTCGACGGTGAAAGCGGGGCCGGTAGCGGCATCGACCGGCGCAGCGGCGCCGTTGGTGATCTCTTCGGACATTTCCAGTAACTCCAGGTGAATGCAATGAAAACTAGGGTCGAATTACTGCGATGGGGGCGGCATCAGGCCCATACAAGGCCGGATCCGCCACCTGCGGCAATCAGTTGCGGCCCTTGACCAGCGGCAGTTCGGCCTGCTGCCAGGCGGGAATGCCGCCCTCGAGCACGAAGACCTTTTCGAAACCGGCCTTCTTCAGCGCCTTGGCGGCGGTTTCCGATGCGTTGCCGTTTCGGCACACCAGAACCACCGGCGCCTGCTTGGCGCTGGCCACGAGCTTGTGCTCCGGGCCGAACGCGCTGGCCTGCGCATTGCGGCTGCCGGCGATGTGGCCCTTTTCGAAGTCACCGCTGGCGGACAGGTCCACCACCACCGTGCCGCCCGCATTCATCAGCTGGGTCAGTTCGGCGGGCTTGATGCCCTTGAAGCCCCGGAACAGGCGGCGGATTTCGGTGACGATGAGGGCCACGGTCAGGCCGACCAGGGCCGCGGACAGCATCGGGTTTCGGCCTGCAAAGGCCAGCAACTCTTCGTAATTCACTCAGGTCACGGGTCGATAAGCGGGCGCCGATTGTCGCACAAGCCGGACGCGGCCCGTCACTGCCCCTGCCACAGATCCGGCAGGCCGCCGGCCTGCCACCAGCGCTTGGCCTCGGCATCCCAGCGCCACCGCTCGGTCACCACCACGGTGCGCTCGGCCTGGGTGTTCTGGTTGATGACGCCGATTTCCACCCGGCGCTCGACTTGGCCATCGGGCAGCGAGGCGCTGCTGCGCTCGCGGTAGGAGGACACCCGCAGCTGTGCATAACGGTTGAGCTCGAACTCGGTGGGCGGCTTTTCCTTGCGCAGCACCGGATCCAGGTAGCCGATGGCGTCGTCCATGCTGCCCCAGCGGATCGTCGCCCCGTAGGCGATCTGGGTCTCTTCCAGCATCTTGCGCTGCTTGCGGCTCAGCTCGTCGGCACCGGCCATGGCGCTGACCAGCAGCAGGGAACACAACAGGATCTGGATGAGGCGGCGCATCAGGGGTTTCCGCAGGGCGTCAGCCTGCCATCCTACCCTTTGGCGAAGGCAACGAAGCGACCGCTGAACTCGGCAGCGGCCCGGCCGTCGGCGGCCGGCTGGGTAGCGATGATGCTGATGCGGGCCTTGCGACGCTGGCGGAAGGTGGCCAGGAAGGTGTCCCAGGCACCGCTTTCGGCCGCCTCGGCATGCGCGTGCAGGTCTTCGTAGACCGGTGCCAGGTAGCGCAGGTTGCTGTCGGCCACGTAGACCTCGGCATCGTGGCCGGCCAGGCGCAGGCGCAGGCTGACCAGCGCCCAGCCGGACAGGGTCAGCACCGAGGCCAGGCTGCCGCCGAAGGCGTTGCCCTTGTCGTTGACGTTCGCCGTCAGCGGCGCGGTGATGCGCAGCACGCCATCGGCATAGCCGTCCAGGCGGATCTGCATGGCACGGACCGCAGGCATGCAGTCCAGCACCTCCTGCAGGGAGGCCAACGAGGAGCTCAGGGCATCAACGGACATCGGAGCAGCAACCACGACAACGGCGGGCCCGCATAATGCAGGCAATGGATGACCATACGATACCCACTGGCAGCGCGTGCCTCGGCGCGGGCTGGACGCTGATCTCGCTGCGTCCGCAGGGCCAGCATGCGGCGCTGCGCCGCGCCGTTGCTGGGCTCGGCGGGCAGCTGGTGGCGCTGTCGCCGTGGCGGCTGCAACGCTTGCAGGGCCCTGCCGTGGTGCGCCAGCTGCAACGCGCGCTGAACTGCGATCGGGTGGTGTTCACCAGCCCCGCAGCCGTCACGGCGGCTGCCGCGCTTCTGCCGCTGCGCCCGGCGCAGCACAGCCCGTGGCTGACGGTCGGCGAGGGCACCACACGCGCGTTGCAGGCGCACGGCATCAGCGAGGTCCACGCGCCGCGGCGGATGGACAGCGAGGGGTTGCTGGCCCTGCCTGTACTGGCGGCGGTACAGGGCCTGCGGATCGGGCTGGTCACCGCGCCCGGTGGCCGGGGCCTGATTGCCGCCCGGCTGCAGGCGGCGGGTGCCAGCATCGAACGTGCCGATGTCTATCGGCGCCAACCACTGCGCCTGTCGCCTCGCGCCCTGTCACGGCTGGGGCAGTGTTCTGCGCCCTGGCTGATGGCGGTCAGCAGCGGTGAAGCCCTGCAACGTGTGTGGGAGCAGCTGTCGCCGCAGTGGCAGCAGCGGCTGCAGGCCCATGCCACCGCGCTGGTCGCCAGCGAACGGCTGGGCGTGCAGGCGCAGGCGCTGGGCCTGCGGGTGGTACGCAGCGCGGGGCCGACCACCCCGCAGTTGATCGCCGCTGCACACACCACGCTCACCGGGCCGGCAGCGACCTGAACAGGGACGTGGGTCACGCTTGCCGCTGTCGTCGGCAACAGGGATGCTGTGCCTGACGCTGCCTGCCGGAACCCTTCCGGCGACGCCGCCGACAAGGAAGCCTGATGAACGACACCGCCCCCGTTTCCCCACCCCGCCGCTCCCTGCGCTGGCTGCTGCTGCCGCTGGCGGTGGTGGCCGTGCTCGGTGGAGGGGGCTATGCCGGTTGGCGTTTCTGGCAGCAGCAACAGCATGAGCAGGAAGCACAGTCGCGGACGATGGCGGTGCAGTTGCAGGGCCTGGAGGCCACGCTGGATGCGCTGCGTCGCGACCAGCGCGCAACCAGCCAACGCCTGCAGGACGCGGCCGCAACCAACCGTGTGCTGCGCGACGAGATGCTGGGCCTGTCGCAGCGCAGCGCGCTGCTGGAGGAAAACCTCGCCAAGCTCGCCGACAGCGCCAACCAGGGCCGGCAGGCCGTGCAGCGCGACGAGGCCGAACTGCTGCTGACCCAGGCCGCACAGCGCTTGAACTACGCCGACGATGTCGAAGGTGCCCGCCGTCTTTATGCACAGGCCGCGACCGCGCTGGCCGCGCTGCCCGACAGCGAGGGCCTGAACCTGCGCCAGGCGCTGGTACAGGAGCGCGATGCCCTCGATGCGTTGGGTGCCGGACCCCGCGTTCAGGCGCTGCAGCGACTGGATGCGTTGGCCGGCGCCCTGCAGGGGCTGCCGACCCAGGTGGCCAGTACGCCGGCCGGCGACCAGACGCGACCGTGGTGGCAGGCCGCTTTGGCGCCCTTCGTCGATATCAGCCCGAGCCGCCAGAACGGTCCGCTGACCGCCGCCGAACGGCGCAACGCCGACGATGCACTGCAACTGGAACTGACCCTGGCCCGGGCGGCGATCGAGCGCGGCGACCGTGCCGGCCGTGACGCCGCGCTGTCGCGCGTGGAGCAGTGGGCACAGCGGCGCTGGCCGGATTCACCGGCCCTGCGCGCGCAGCGTGCTGAACTGCAGGCCTTGCGCGAGCTTCCCTTGCAGACCAGCAACACCGCCCTAGGCAGCACCCTGCAACAGCTGCGCACCCAGACCGACCGGAGGCTACCCGAATGAAACCCCTGCAATCCCTGGTCGTGCTGTTGCTGGCCGTGGCCATTGGTGTGGTCGCCGCGCAATGGCTCGGCACCGACGATCTCAACCGCTACGGCGAAGTGATTCTGCGCTATGGCGGCTACGACTATCACAGCAATCTGCCGAAGGTGGCGCTGCTGACGGTGATTGCAGTGCTGGTGCTGTGGCTGCTGTGGAGCCTGATCGCCGCACCGTTCCGTGCGTGGGGCCGCTACCGCCGCAAGCAGGGCCGGGTGCGCCTGATCGATGGCCTGCAGGCTTACGAGCACGGGCAGTGGCAGCGTGCGGAAAAGCTGCTCGACGGCGCCGCCAAGGATCCGGAAGTGAGCGCGGTGGCGCTGGCCAATGCCGTGCGCAGTGCACAGGCACGTGCTGACGCCAGCGCAGGTGAGGCGCTGCTGCAGCGGCTGGGTGAATCCGATGCCACCCTGCAGGCGCTGCTGCGCGCCGAGCAACTGCTGGCGCGCGACCTGCCGGTGGACGCGATCAACGTGCTGGACGTGGCCGCGATCCAGCCGCTTCCGCCGCGTGGCCTGTGGCTGCGCACCGAGGCACTGGCCCGCGCCGGTCGTGCGCACGAAGCGTATGGACAGCTGGGCGCCCTGCGTCAGAGCAAGGTGCTGCCGGCCGAATCCAACAGCGAACTGGAAGCGCGCCTGGCCGCGCAGGCGCTGCTGGAAGCGGCCGACGTCAATGCGTTGGCCGCGCAGTGGGAAGCCACGCCGAAAGCGCTGCGGCCGACCCCCGACGTGGTGGGCGCCTATGCCAGCCGCGCGGTGGCGCTGAACTGGGACGAGCCGGCGCTGCTGGCGCTGGAGCACGCCCTGGACCAGCGTTGGGACGACGAACTGGTGGCCCTGTATGGCCGCCTGCCCGCCGAACGCCTCGCCACCCGCCAGGCCAACCTGCAGCGCTGGCGCAACGTGCATGACGATTCGGCGGCGCTGCGCCTGGCACAGGGCCGCGTCGCCCTGGCCCAGCAGCAATGGGACGCTGCCGATACGTTCCTGCACGAAGCGATCGCCAGCGGCGCCGGTGCCCCGGCCTGGGAAGCGCTGGGTGAGCTGTTCGCCCAGCGGGGTGAACATGCCCTGGCTGCACAGTGCCTGGCCAACGCGCTGCGCCTGCAGCGCGGCGAGGACAGTGTGGCGCTGGTGCGCACGGCAGGGGCCGGTGCCGATGAAGTGCCGCCGCGCGCCACCGTGGAAGATCTGCCGACGGTGCCGCAACCCCCGGTGTACAACGCCAACGAAGAGCGCGACGAGTTCGGCAACCCCCGTCTTCCCTGACCGGTGCAGTGCCGGCGAAGGGTCGGCACCCCACCGGGTCCGCAACGAAAAAGCCGCCCATCCGGGCGGCTTTTTCATGTACAGCCTTCTGCAGCGATCAGCGCTCGACGATCGCCACCACGCCCATGCCGCCTGCCGTGCAGATCGACACCAGCGCGCGGCCGCCGCCGCGTTCGGCCAGCTGCTTTGCGGCCGTGGCGATCACACGCGCACCGGTAGCGGCAAACGGGTGACCGGTAGCCAGCGACGAGCCCAGCAGATTGATCTTGTCCGGATCGATGCGGCCCAGCGGTGCCTCCAGGCCCAGCCGGTTGCGGCAGTAATCCTCGCTCTCCCACGCGCGCAGGGTGCACAGCACCTGTGCGGCAAACGCTTCGTGGATTTCGTAGATGTCGAAGTCCTGCAGGGTCAGGCCATTGCGCTTGAGCATCTCAGGCACGGCCACGGTCGGTGCCATTAGCAGGCCTTCGCCGTGCACGAAATCGACGGCCGAGACATGCGCATCGCGCAGGTAGGCCTGCGGCTCGTGCCCGTGGGCGCGGGCCCATTCCTCGCTGGCCAGCAGCACCGCCGCGGCACCATCGGTGAGCGGCGTGGAGTTGGCGGCGGTCAGGGTGCCGCGGCCGGACACCTTGTCGAACGCCGGCTTCAGCGTGGCCAGCTTTTCCAGCGAGGTATCCGGGCGCAGGATGTTGTCGCGCTCCACGCCGCGGAACGGCGCGATCAGGTCGTTGAAGAAGCCACGCTCATAGGCGGCGGCCAGCTTCTTGTGCGAGGACACCGCCCACTCGTCCTGCGAGTCACGCGAGATGTTCCATTCCTTGGCCATGTCCTCGCAATGGTCGCCCATGCTCTTGCCGGTGCGCGGTTCGGCCACGCCCGGGAACTCGGGCTTGAGCTCGGAGAACTTGAAGCCGGAGGTCAGCGCGCGGATCTTGTCGCCGGTGCTCTTGGCGCGGTTGGCGGCCAGCAGGCGTGCACGCAGCTTCTTGCCGTACACGATCGGCACGTCGGAAGTGGTGTCCGACCCGCCGCCGATGCCCGATTCGATCTGGCCCAGGGCAATCTTGTTGGCGACGGTGATGATGCTGTCCAGCGACGTGCCGCAGGCACGCTGCAGGGTGATGCCCGGGGTGAGCGGCGACAGTCCGGAGGACAGCGTGGCTTCGCGGCCCAGGTTCCAGTCGCTGGAGTGCTTGATCACCGCACCCATCGCCACTTCACCCAGCTGCTGGCCGTGCAGGCCGAAGCGTTCGACCAGCGCACCCAGTGTGCGTACCGACATGCCGAGGTTGCCGACATCCGAATACGCGGTGTTCTGGCGGCAGAACGGAATGCGGACGCCACCGAGAATGGCGACGGGACGAGCGTTGGGCATGGAGATACCTGGCATGGATGAGGGTGTCTGCAACATGGCCTGCACGACAGAGCAGGCATAATGGGGCCAAGTGTAGCTGCCGCCCTGTGATGGGCCAACCGTGGAACCATGAGCAAACCCGACCCCGCGATGAATGCCCTTGGCGTGCTGGCCCTGGAACTGGCCGGCGGCGAGATCCCCCGCCAGGCGGTACTCAGCGCAGACCAGGCCGGTGAACTGGCCGAGCGCGTCGGCCGAGACCTGTCCAAGCTGGTGCCGGCCGTGGCCGAGCTGGACCTGGTCCTGGCCGCCGCCCATTTCGACCCGGCCGAAGTGCTGCGCCCGGGCTGGCCGATCCATCGCCGTCTGGAAGAACTGCAGATGCGCGCGCCGGGCCGCAACCAGGGCCCGCGGCTGCTGGCCTTCGGTACCGATGCCAATGGCGATGTGCCGCTGCCGTTCCAGGCCGATTCGACGCTGGTGGGTGGCGGCCTGCGTGTGCTGCCGTTCCTGCTGACCGGCAGTGATGTGGCGACCACCCGTGCGGTGGCCGATGCGTTGGAAGAGGTGCTGCTGGCCAATGGCATGGCCCATGCCGATACCGCGCTGATGGCGCAGAACAGTTTCGGTGCCCGCATCGAGCATGCGCGCTATTTCACCGTGAACGACCTGGCCGCGATGATGTCGATGCAGTACGACAACCAGGGCCTGGCCGCGCTGTGGCCGTTGATCGAGACAGCGATCATGGCGCCGGGCGAGGATGAATGGCTTGAGGCCGCACCGGAGCCGTTGCTGCGCTACAGCCATGGCGAGGCGCGCATGGCGCTGTTCGATCCGGCCGGCTGGTGCGCCCACTACAATCATGACAGTGGCGACTGCGATCGCCTGCAGGGCATCTATGAGCAGTTCCTGATGCGCCAGCGGCAGATGGCGGCAGTGCTGGAAGCACACGGTGTGCCGGTGCTGTTCGTGCATTGCGAGGCGGGACAGGACGCGCGCGAGCTGCTGGCGCGCTGATCGGCGCATGCATTCCGCCGGGCATGGCCCGGCGCTACCGTGTTCCGATTCGGCGGGTGCATTCCGCCGGGCATGGCCCGGCCTTACGGGGCCTTCTGGATCACTGCGCAGGCCAGGCGCGCACCGGCGTTGCCGGTCGGCTGGCTGGTGTAGTCATCCGGATCGGCGTGGACGATCAGGCCACGGCCGATGATGTCGAAATCATCGCCCTTGCCGATGTTCACGTTGCTCGACACCGGGCCATCGATGGTGGCCACGCCCTTGTCGTCGGCCTTGATGTTGGGCATGTCGCCACCGTGGTGCGGATCACTGGCCACGCTGCCATGGTCCTGCTTGCCCGGGTTGAAATGACCGCCGGCGCTGGTGCCGTCCGGCGCACTGCAGTCGCCCTTCTCGTGGATGTGGAAACCGTGTTCGCTGCCGGGCTTCAGGCCACTGATCTGGCCCGTGACGTGCACTTTGCCGTCAACCCGCTTGAAGGTGACGCTGCCCTTGGTCTCGTTGCCCTGGGTGGGTGCCAGCTCGGCCGTGGCCGAGGCATCGGCGGTGGACGCCGGTTCTGCAGCGGGCGCCGGTTCGGTGGTTGCGCTCTCGGCCGGCGCGGCCGGCTGCGTCTCGGTCTGCGGGGTGTCGGCCGGCTTGCCGCAGGCCGCCAGGCCCAGGGCGGCGATGGCCGCGAACAGCGAAGTATGGATCAGACGCATGGATGCTCTCCTTGGAAGATGGCCGGCGGCGATCAGCGCGTCACGCGGATCACGCCGCAGGCGATGCGAACGCCGGCATTGCCGGCAGGCTGGCTGCGATAGTCATCGGCATTGGCGTGCACGACCAATGCGCGTCCTGCGATATCGGTGGCGGCGCCTCCGCCCAGAGTAACGCCCTTGAGGTGGATGTCGACGTTGGCGCGGCCCTGGGCATCGGCACGCAGGTTGTCGATGTCGCCCAGGTGATGCGTGCCGGCACCGGCGCGACCGTGCGCGACGCCGCCGGGATTGAAGTGATTGCCCGCACTGCTGGCATCCACAGCGCTGCAATCACCACGCTCGTGGATATGGAAGCCTGCCTGCTGCATCGGCTGCAGGCCACCGACCAGGCCGGTGATATGTACGCCTGCCGGCTCGACCTTCAGCACCAGCCGGCCACTGACGATGCTGGCCGACGCCGGGGCCAGATTCGCCTCGGCCTGCTGTGCGGTACTGGTCACGACCGGCGGCGGTGGCGTGGGCTGCGGCTTCGGCGTACTGCCACACGCGGACAGCAGCGCGGCGGCGGACAGCGGAAGAAGGGCAGGTAACAGGCGCATCGAAGACTCCTTGCAGGTGACACTACGGACGGCATCGTCCATGAGGGATCAACGGTTCGGCAAGCGGATGCGAGGATCGCGTGCAGGGACCGTTCAATGGGGGCCGCGGCGGCGGCCTGCGCCCAGCTTGCGGGTCAGCGTGTTGCGGCCCAGGCCCAGCCGCGCCGCTGCTTCCGCGCGGCGACCGTGGGTGATCTGCAGGGCAGCGTCCAGCAGGGCGTGATCGACGCGCTCGCGCACCTGCGCATGCAGCCCTTCCACGCCCTCCGCCAGTTGCCGCCGCGCCCACTCCGACAGCAGCGCCTCCCACTGCCCCGGGTCGGTGCCGCCGGTGCTGCTGCGCCGGGTGCGTGCCCGGTTGAGCGCGGTATCCACGTCGGCCACGCCGATGGTGTCGGCGGCGGCCAGTGCGGCCATCCGCCAGCACACGTTCTCCAGTTCGCGCACATTGCCCGGCCAGTCGTGCTCGCGCAGCGCCTGCAGTGCAGCGGCGGTCAAGCGCTTGGTCGGCGTATCCAGCCGGCGTGCGGCCGCCGCCAGGAAGGTGGTGGCCAGCTGCGCGATGTCCTCGCGGCGCTCACGCAGCGGCGGCAGCTGCAGGCGCACCACGTCCAGGCGATGCAGCAGGTCGGCGCGGAACAGCCCCTGCGCCACCCGTCCTTCCAGGTCCTGGTGGGTCGCTGCGATCACGCGCACATCGACACGGATCAGTTCGCGACCGCCGACACGGAAGAACTCGCCCTGCGCCAGCACGCGCAGCAGGCGCGTCTGCAGCGGCAGGGGCATGTCGCCGATTTCATCGAGGAACAGGGTGCCACCGTCGGCCTGCTCGAAGCGGCCGATGTGCCGGCGCTGTGCGCCGGTGAATGCACCGGCTTCATGGCCGAACAGTTCACTCTCCAGCAGCTCGGCGGGAATGGCGGCGGTGTTCAATGCCACGAACGGGCCCTGCGCACGCGGCGATTCGCGGTGCAGCGCGTTGGCCACCAGCTCCTTGCCGGTGCCGGTTTCACCGGTGATGAGTACCGCCAGCGGCGCCTGCGCGAGCCGGCCGATGGCGCGGAACAGCGCGCGCATCGGCGGCGTGTCGCCAACCAGCTGCGGCGACGGGTCGGCGGAGGCCTCCGTGGCCGGTACCGGCGCGGCCAGTGCGGGCGCGACCGCCGGCAGCACGCGCTGGGCCAGCGCTACGGCATCATCCAGATCGAACGGCTTGGACAGGAATTCGTGCGCGCCGCCGCGGAAGGCGCCCGCCGTGCTGGCGACATCGGTGTAGGCCGACATCACCACCACCGGCAGCTGTGGCAAGGCAGCCTTGAGCTTGTCGAGCAGCACCAGGCCGTCATCGCCGGGCATGCGCACATCGGTGAACAGCAGTGCCGGCGGAGAGCCCTCGGCCAGCGCCTGCAGGGCGGCAGCGGCGCTGTCGAAATCATCGACCCGGTAGCCCGCCTCGCGCAGCGCGGTGCACAGCACGAAGCGCACGGCGCGGTCATCGTCGACCACCCAGATCCGCTGGGGTGAAGGGGACGCGTCAGACATCGCGCGGGGCCTCCTCGGCCGGAACGGTGCCGCTGCCGATCGGCAGCAGCAGGGTGAATACGGTGTGGCCGGGCCGCGAGCGGTAGGTCAGCGTGCCGCGATGCTCGCGCGCGACCTGCTGGGCCAGCGCCAGGCCCAGGCCGGTGCCTTCGGCGCGACCACTGACCAGGGGCAGGAACAGGTGTTCGGCCAGCTCCTCGGGTACGCCACGACCGTCGTCGGCGATCTCCAGCCGCAGCGCCAGCGTATGCAGCCGCTCGGCAACCCGCGCACCATGCTCCACGCGCGTGCGCAGGGTGATGGTGCCCGCGCCGGCCTGGATCGCATTGCGCACCAGGTTCCACACTGCCTGGGTAAGGCGGTCGGCGTCGCCATCCAGCTCGGGAATGCTGGGGTCGTAGTCGCGTTGCAGGCGCACCGCCCAGCCCGCTTCGTTCTCGGCCAGGCGCAGCACGCGCTCCAGTGCTGCATGGATGTTCAAGGCGGCATGCGGTGCGGCCGGCGCCGGCGACAGCAGCTGGTCAAGCAACCCGTTGAGGCGTTCGATCTCCGAACCGATCAGTTCAATCAGTTCGCGCTCGCTGGCATCGCGCTGTGCGGCACGGCGAGCCAGCAGCTGCGCCGCGCCTTTCAGGCCAGCCAGCGGGTTGCGCAGTTCGTGGGCCAGGCCCTTCAGCGCCGCGCTGAGTGCGCTCGGCAAGGCCTGGGTGGGGTCAAGCCCGGGGAACTCATCGACCGGATGCGCCTCCAGCAGCCAGCCGCCATCATCACGGCGGCTCATCCAGCCTTCGGCGAAGCGGGGTGCCTCTCCCGGTACCGCCAGTGCAAGCCGGTGCAGGCGCAGGCTGTCACGCTCGTCGCGGGCCAGGAAGTGGGCCAGCGCCTCGCCCTGCACCTCCAGCGCCGCCAGGGGCTGGCCCAGCAGGCGACGGCCGCTGACGCCCAGCCAGCGTCCGAAGGCCGGATTGCAGCCGGTGATGCGGCCGTCGGCAGCGGCCCAGGCCAAGGGGGTACCCAGGGCATCGAGGGGCGGTGGCGGCGCGGGGTCGGACATTGCACCAATGTAGTGCAAAAGCGTGGCAGATGCGTTCCTTCCGCAGCCCGAAGCGCCCCGCCGGGCTACAGCTTCATGCTGAGGCCGACGAAGACGGTGCGGCCGGGGGCAGGCGAGAACATCGGCCGGGCACTGTCCCAGAAGAAGCTGTCGTACCACGCGTAGGCGTACTCACGTCCGGTGACGTTCTTCAGCTGCAGGTCCACGCTCCAGCGCGGATTGATCCGGTACGCGGCAGTGAGGTCGAGCACGGCGAAGCCGCCGAATCTGCCGGCCACGTTGCGCTCTTCCAGGTAGTAGTCGCCCTGCGCGCGCGCCTGCAGGCCCAGCCGCAGTGCCTGGCTGGCCTGGTAGTCCACGCCCAGGTTGCTGATGTGGCGCGGGGTGGCGGCCACTTCGCGACCCTGCAGGGACACGCCGGGGGCGCGGTTGTCGCGGGTGATCTTCGCTTCCTGGTACGCATGCGAGGCCCACACCGTCCAGTCGTCGCCCACCTGCAGGCTCAACTGCGCGTCCACGCCACGGCGCCGGGTCTTGCCCAGGGTGACGGTGGTGCCGGTGGCCGGCATGTTGGACACCTCGTTCTCCGCATCCTGCTGCCATGCCGCCAGGCGGGCCTGGGCGCCGTCAAAGGGCTGGAACTTCAGGCCCAGCTCCATGCCGGTGTTGGTGGAAGGACGCATCGGCGTCTGCCCGGGCGTGAGATAGGCCGGCGCGGTGGCGCCGGTCAGCACCTGGAACGTGCGGCCCCAGTTCGCGTAGACGTGGGTGGTGTCGCCCAGGCTGTGGATGACGCTCAGCTTGGGCTGGCCGATGGTGCCGTAGTCCTGCAGCCGCCCGCGGGTGCCATCCATCAACCGCGTGCGGCCACTGAAGCGGTCCACGCGATAGGCCGGCACGATCTTCCAGGCGGCGGCTGGCTGATAGATGGCCTGCAGATAAGCGCCCAGGTTGTCGAAGCTGTGGCGGTCGTCGTTCTGCACGCGGGCCGGCGGGCGGGTGAAATCGGTGGGTTCGGCGTAGGCATACCGCTCGCGGATGTAACCGTTGTCCTGCTGCTCGTAGTTCAACCCGCCCTCCACCGTCAACGTGGCTGCGGGCTGCCAGGTAAGCGTGGTGAGCAGGCCGGCCTGGCGCTCGTCCCACAGCCGCCGCTGGCGCGGCAGGTTGCCGGTGGGCAGGTCGCTGAAGGTCACGCGCCGATCGTCCTGGTAACGGTTGTAGTACAGCCGGGTGCCGAGAACGAGCGCGTCGGACAGCTTCAGGTCCAGATGCGCAGCGAACTGGCGCATGTCGCGGTCGTCGCCGTCATGGGCGTTGCGCAGGTCGCTGCCACGGCGGTGCGTGCGCAGTTCCTCGGCCGTCATGAAGCCGGGCTCGTCCGCCTCGTGGTGATAGGCGCGCGCGGTCAGGCCCACGCGCAGGCCATCGTCCAGTGAACCGTAGAACCACTTGCCACCCAGCGAGTACTTCCTGGAGGTGTCGTGCTCGCGATAACCGTCGCTGGCCTGGGTGCCGATGAAGTAGTTCTGCGCGAAGCCGTTGGATTCGCGGCCCACCGCCAGCTGCGCATCGCGCGTGTTGTAGCTGCCATAGGCCAGCCGCGCATCGGTGTAACTGCCGCCCTGGCGGGTACCGAAGTTCACGTTGCCGCCGATGTTGTGCAGCCCATAACGCGGATCGTTGGTCCCGCGCACCACCTCGATGTAGCTGATTTCCAGCGGGAACAGCATGTCGATGAAGCGCTGGTTGCCGCTGTTGACGTTGCTCGGGATGCCATCGATCAGGGTCTTGATGGCATTGAGGTAACCCTCGCCATTGAAGGCGCGGAAGCTGACCTTGCCCGACTCGGCACCCTGGCGTGTTTCGGTCAGCTGGATGCCGGGCATCTGCCCCAGCAGTTCCCAGCTGTGGGACACGGTGCGGTCTTCAATCTGGTCTGCGCCCAGAACGTCAACGGAGGTGAGTACCTGGTGCGCGCTGAGGGCGCCTTCCCGGTGCTGGTGGACATCGACCTTGCCCAGGGTGAGCGCCGCGTCGGCTGACTGCGCCAATGCGTCAGGGGCAAGGGGAGCCGCCGCCAGGGCGGCCAGCAGCGTGGGGGTCTTCATGGGGAAGGAGATGGAGTGCCAAAAATGAAACTTTATAACATTTCAGTTCGGGCAGCCATCGGGGACGCCGGTTTGCCGGGCGTCAGGCAGACGGATAACCGGTCGCTTCCCTGGCCTTCTTCCACGCGATTTCAAATTCGCGCGCGCTGATCTCGTCGTCGGAATCGAAATCCAGGAACGAGACGGGCTGGTCGGCCAGCATGAAACGGTCATCGCTCTGGCCGTTTTCATCGGCCCATACCAGCTTGGAGCCGTAGATCTCCACCTGGCGGACGATCCTGTCGCCCCGTGCTTCCATCAGCACGTTGCCCTTGCCGAGGCCCGATTCGGCCCAGTGCTTGTAGTACTTCTTTGCGTTCTTCATTGCCGGAGTCCTGGCTGTGGAGGCAGCCGGAGAGTTCAGAGGGCGGCATTATCGCCCAGCGGGCACCGCAGGGGCCCTGCGATGACCTGCCATTCGCCCGTCGATCACGGCAGAAGGCCCCGGCTCACCGCCGGGGCCCTGCACTCACTTCTGCTGCAGGAAGGCCAGCAGGTCCTGGTTGACCTTGTCCTTGTGGGTTTCGGTCAGGCCATGCGGCGCACCCGGGTAGACGATCAGGCGGGCGCCCTTGATCAGCTTGGCCGACATGCGGCCGGCAACATCGATCGGCACGATCTGATCGTCATCACCGTGGATCACCAGCGTCGGCACGTCGAACTTCTTCAGGTCCTGGCGGAAATCGGTTGCCGAGAATGCGGCGATCGAATCGTAGGTGTTCTTGTGCCCGCCCAGCATGCCCTGCGCCCACCAGGCGTCGATCATGGCCTGCGAAACCTTCGCGCCCGGGCGGTTGAAGCCATAGAACGGGCCGGAGGGAATGTCGCGGTACAGCTGCGAGCGGTTTTCCAGCTGCGCCTTGCGCAGGCCATCGAACACTTCGATCGGTACGCCGCCGGGGTTGTCGGCGGTCTTGAGCATGAGCGGCGGCACCGAGCTGATCAGCACGGCCTTCTTCACCCGGCCGGTACCATGGCGGCCGATGTAGCGCGCCACTTCGCCCCCCCCGGTGGAGAAGCCCACCAGCGTCACGTCATGCAGATCCAGCGTGTTGATCACCGTGGCCAGGTCATCGGCATAGTGGTCCATGTCGTTGCCTTCCCACGGCTGGCTGGAGCGTCCATGACCGCGGCGGTCATGCGCGATCACGCGGTAGCCATGGTCGGCCAGGAAGATCATCTGCGATTCCCAGCTGTCCGAGTCCAGCGGCCAGCCGTGGCTGAAGGTGACCACCGGGCCATCCTTCGGACCCCAGTCCTTGTAGTAGAGCTGCACGCCATCGGCAGTGGTGAGGGTGCTGGCGGTACGGGCGACGGCGGTGACGGCGGTGGAGGGCGCCGCTTGCGCAGCCTGGGCGGACAGGCCGGCCTGCAGGGACAGAGCCAGGGCAGTGGCGGCCAGGGTGCGGGTGACGGTGTTCATGGTGGAATCTCCTGCGAAGTGAGTGGGTTTCGACAGGTCCACTTTGCGCCCCTTTCCGGGACTTTTTGCTACATAAAGTCCTTAAAGTTTAACCATTCGTCCGCCAATCCCGACGCCCACAACCGCATCCACGCGCGGGCATCGCCGCGGCCCGGTCTACGGTCAGCGGGCCGGCAGCGCCACGCCCTTCGGCCACAGCATCCACAGGCTGCCCTGCTGCTTCATGTCGCCGGCCAGCTTCCCGGCGGCATCACCGGTGCCCCAGTACAGATCGGCGCGGACTTCGCCGGCAATGGCGCCACCCGTATCCTGCGCGGCCACCGGGCGTACCAGCGGCGTGCCGTCCGGACGGGTGGTCGACAGCCACAGCAGGCTGCCCAGCGGTACCACGGTGCGATCCACGGCAACGCTGTAGCCGGCAGTCAGCGGTACGTTCAACGAACCGCGCGGGCCTTCCGGGCTGTCCGCGCTGCGCACGAAGAACACGTAGCTGGGATTGCTGCGCAGCAGCTCCGGAACACGCGCGGGATTGGCCTTCGCCCACGTGCGGATGGCGTCCATGGTGACGTCTTCCTTGCGCAGCTCGCCCTGCTCCACCAGCCAGCGGCCGATGGCGCGATAGGGATGGCCGTTCTGCTCGGCGTAGGCCAGCCGCACCTGCGTGCCATCGGCCAGGCGCACCCGGCCCGAGCCCTGGATCTGCAGCAGCTGCAGGTCCATCGGATCGGTCAGCCAGGCCAGTACCGGCGCCTTGGCACCCTTGCCGGCGATGGTGCCTGCGTCGTCATAGGGCTTGAGTACCTTGCCGTCCAGGCGGCCGCGCAGGCGCTTGCCCTTCAGTTCGGGGTAGACGCTGTCCAGCTGCACCACGATCAGATCATCGGGGGTGCCATAGACCGGCACTGTTGCCGTGTCCGTGCGGCTGAGGCTGCCGGGGTAGATCGGCTCGTAGTAGCCGGTGATCAGGCCTTCGGCCTGCTGGCCACCCGCACGCAGCGCATACACGTCCAGATCACGCTGCAGGAACTGGCGGATGGCGGCCGGGTCCTTGTCTGAAACCGCAGCGGCTGTGGCGCAGGGTCTGGCCCAGACCGCATCGTTCTTCAGGCGGGTGCAGCTGCTGCGCCAGGCGACGAAGCCGGCCTGCAGGTCGCTGTCCGAGACCGGTGGCAGCGCACTCCATTCAACCCTGGCGTAGGTGGCCGCAGCGGGCGTGGCAGCGGCAGGCGTGCCTGGGCGGGTGCCGGTGGTGGAACACGCGGCGAGCAGGGCTGCACCGAGCAGGAGGAGCAGCGCGCGCGGCAACGACTTAACAGTGATCATGGTCGCAATGTAGTGGGGCGGGTGCTGGCCCGGCAACCTCATGCAGGTGAAGCGCGGGCCCATGGCCGGCGGAAGCGGATCCCGCGCTGTGCGCTCGCCGGGCACGGCCCGGCGCTACCGGCATTCCGACCCGGCGCTGGCGGTCACGGCGTCTGCAGCAGCAGCGAGTACAGGATGCGCGCGTCTTCCGCATCCAGCGTCTTCGGCAGATCATCGCTGCCACGGAATCGACGGTGGAACGCGGCCACCGCCGCGTCCCTATCCTCCAGCGGGTAACCGAAGCGGGCCAGCGCATTCCAGGCATCGAAGCCTTCCGGTGCGGGGCCATCGCTGGCACGCGGCCACACGCCGAAGCCGGCCTCTGCCAGCTGCTGCCACGGGAAGAAACGGCTGGGATCCTGCTTGCGCGTCGGCGCCAGGTCGGCGTGGCCGATGACCTGCCGCGGGGGAATGTCCAGGCGCGCGGTGAGGTCGCGCAGCAGCACGATCAACGATTCGATCTGCGCCGCGCTGAAGGGTGTGCGGCCGTTGTTGTCCAGCTCGATGCCGATGGACGCCGAGTTGAGATCGGTGATGGTGCCCCATCGGCCCGTGCCGGCATGCCAGGCACGACGTTGATCGCTCACCAGCTGGTAGCGATGGCCATCGGCGCCGATCAGGTAATGCGCGCTGACCCGGCCGCCACTGTTGGCGGTGCGCAGCGTGCGCAGGCTCTGCTGCACCGAATCCTGTTCGGTGTGGTGGATGACGATGATGACCGGACCCCGCGCGTTGTGGTTCGGCGAGGGCACCCAGGTCGCGAGCGGATTGCGCGGCTCCGGCGGAGCGGACGCACAGGCGGCCAGCAGCAGGCAGGCCGAGAGCAGCAGGGACGTGCGGATCGGGTGCATGCCCCTGATTGTGCGCGATCGGGATGGATCGTGCATGGAGGCGCACGCGGCGCGTGGCCGGTGCCCTGACGGACGCAGCCGGGCATGGCCCGGCTGCACAGCGTGCGGGCGGCCCTTCCGGACCGCCCGCCCCTGCATCAGGCCTCGTATGCGGATTCGCCGTGCGAGGTGACGTCCAGGCCGGTACGTTCGGCCTCTTCGGTCACGCGCAGGCCGACCACCACCTTCACCAGCAGCAGGATGACCGCGGTCACCACGGCGGACCAGACCACCGTCAGGCCGACGCTGACCACCTGCACCCACACCTGGTGGCCGATATCCAGATCGGCCTTGGTGCCGCCCAGCGACTGCGCACTGAACACACCGGTGAGGATCGCGCCGACGATGCCGCCGACGCCGTGCACGCCGAACACGTCGGCCGTGTCATCCACCTTCAGCAGGCGCTTGAGACCGGTGACGCCCCACACGCAGACGGTGCCGGCGACGAAACCAATGACGATGGCACCCAGCGGCCCGACCGTGCCGCACGCGGGCGTGATGCCGACCAGGCCGGCCACCGCGCCGGAGGCCGCACCCAGCGCCGACGGCTTGCCCTTGCCGATGGCTTCCACCAGCGTCCAGCCCAGCACTGCGGCGGCGGTGGCCAGCACGGTGTTGAGGAAGGCCAGCGATGCCACGGTATCGGCCGCGGCGGCGGAGCCGGCGTTGAAGCCGAACCAGCCCACCCACAGCAGCATCGCGCCGATGTAGGTGAACGGTACGTTGTGCGGCTTCAGCGCGGTCTGGCCGTAGCCGAGGCGCTTGCCGACGAACCACGCGGCGACCAGGCCGGCAACGCCGGCGTTGATGTGCACCACGGTACCGCCAGCGAAGTCGATCGCGCCCAGCTCACCCAGGTAGCCACCGCCCCAGACGATATGCGCCATCGGGATGTAGCTGAAGGTGAACCACAATGCCGAGAACAGCAGCACCGCACGGAACTTGATGCGCTCGGCGAAGGCACCGACGATCAGCGCGGTGGTGATGCCGGCGAAAGTCGACTGGAAGGCGACGAACAGATAATCCGGCAGGCCCGCGATCGGCGTGTTGCCCACCGAGTCGGGCGTGAAGCCCTTCAGGAACGCGAACTCGGTGAATGAACCGAAGAACGGATTGCCGGCGCTGAACACCGCGCTGTAGCCGTAGGACACCCACAGCAGCAGCACCAGCGAGAACACCACCAGGATCTGGCTCAGCACGGACAGCACGTTCTTCGAACGCACCAGGCCGCCGTAGAACAGGGCCAGGCCCGGCACCACCATCAACAGCACCAGCAGGGTGGAGGTCAGCATCCAGGCGACGTCGCCGTGATCGAAGGCCGGGGCCGCAGCCTCGGCAGCCGCGGGAGCGGCGGCGGCCGGTGCCTGCAGCGGCTCGACCGCTACCGGTTCACTGCTCAACGGTGTCACCTGGGCCTGGGCGTGGGCGTTGCCCGGCCAGACGCCCGCGGCCAGCGCGCTGAGCAGCATCAGCAGGCACACGAGATGGAACCGGGCTTGCCACCCGGTAAGAAGGCGCATCTTCATTGGGGGAGTCTCCGGAAGGGGGTTACAGCGCGTCTGCACCGATTTCGCCGGTGCGGATGCGGATGACCTGTTCGACGGCGGTGACGAAGATCTTGCCGTCACCGATCTTGCCGGTACCTGCCGACGATTGGATCGCCTCGATCACCGCATCGGCGCGCTCGTCGGTGACCACGGTTTCGATCTTGATCTTGGGCAGGAAATCGACGACGTACTCTGCGCCGCGGTACAGCTCGGTATGGCCCTTCTGGCGGCCGAAGCCTTTCACTTCGGTCACGGTGATGCCCGACACGCCAGCATCGGAGAGGGCCTCGCGGACCTCGTCGAGCTTGAACGGTCGGATGATGGCGGAGATCAGTTTCATGCGCATGTCCCGATGGTGGATGGGGCCAGCGCGCCAACGCGCGATGGCATCAGGCAACCACGGGCCATCACATCGATGGCCGTGGCTGTTGCACCGGACACGAACGGGGCCGGGACGGTCGTGCCTCTCTCCTTGCACGACCGACGCGGGAGGGAGGGCGGCCCATGTCGCGTATCCGGTCTCTCTTGCCCCTGGATCAACGGACCCACGGTCCGCTCTACCACGGTGGGCCGGAGCCCACCCTGCGGCTCCCCAGCCGCAAAGATCGGAGGCGATGGCGGCGGGTGGGAGGGGGAAGCCCGCCGCCATCGCCGCCCGGTCAACTGGCGTAGTACAGCTGGTATTCCAGCGGGTGGGTCGCCGCGCGGAACTTGGTCACTTCCTGCATCTTCAGCGCGATGTAGCCGTCGATGAAGTCATCGCTCATCACGCCGCCGGCCTTCAGGAACTCACGGTCCTTGTCCAGCGCTTCCAGCGCCTGGTCCAGCGAGGAGCAGACCTGCGGAATCAGCTTCTCTTCTTCCGGCGGCAGGTCGTACAGGTCCTTGTCGCTCGGTGCGCCCGGGTCGATCTGGTTCTTGATGCCGTCCAGGCCGGCCATCATCAGCGCGGTGAAGGTCAGGTAGCCGGACTGGATCGGATCGGGGAAGCGCATTTCGATGCGGCGTGCCTTCGGGTTGGAGACCCACGGAATGCGGCACGACGCCGAACGGTTGCGCGCCGAATAGGCCAGCATCACCGGTGCTTCGAAGCCCGGCACCAGGCGCTTGTAGCTGTTGGTGCCCGAGTTGGCGAAGGCATTGATGGCGCGGGCGTGCTTGAAGATGCCGCCGATGTACCACAGCGCCAGCTGGCTCAGGCCGCCGTAACCGTCGCCGGAGAACAGGTTGGCGCCGCCCTTGGACAGCGACTGGTGCACGTGCATGCCGCTGCCGTTGTCGCCGACGATCGGCTTGGGCATGAAGGTGACGGTCTTGCCGTTGCGGTGCGCGACGTTCTTGATGACGTACTTCATGCGCAGCAGCTCATCGGCCTTCTGCACCAGGGTGCTGAACTTGGTGCCGATCTCGCACTGGCCGGCGGTGGCCACTTCGTGGTGCTGCACTTCCACTTCGATGCCGACCTGTTCCAGCGTCTTGCACATTTCCGCACGCAGGTCGTGCAGGGTGTCGGTCGGCGGCACCGGGAAGTAGCCGCCCTTCACGCCCGGGCGGTAGCCGCTGTTGGCGCCGTCGTACTTCGCGCCGCTGTTCCAGGCGGCTTCTTCCGAGTCGACCTTGAAGAAGGTGTTGCCCATTTCATTGGCGAAACGGACCGAGTCGAAGATGAAGAATTCCGGCTCCGGGCCGAAGAACGCCGATTCGGCGATGCCCGAGGACTTCAGGTAGGCCTCGGCGCGCTTGGCGATGCCGCGCGGGCAGCGGCCGTAGGCCTGCATGGTGGCCGGATCGAGGATGTCGCAGCTGATCACCAGAGTGGGATCGGCGTAGAACGGATCGACATAGGCGCTGGACGGATCCGGCAGCAGGACCATGTCCGATTCGTTGATGCCCTTCCAGCCGGCGATCGAGCTGCCATCGAACATCTTGCCTTCTTCGAACAGCGACGCTTCGACGATGCTGACCGGGAAGGTGACATGCTGTTCGACACCGCGCATGTCGACAAAGCGCAGATCGACGAACTCGATCTGGTTGTCCTTGATCAGCTTCTCAACGTTTTCCACGGACATCGGTACGACCTCGGATGGGAATGAATGCCTGCTGAGGTACAGCAATGACCGTGCCAACTTTTTGCGCCCTGCAAGTCCTTGATTTCACACAACGTGCACTGAGTCAGTGCGGCACAGCCTGCACCAAAGGGGTGCGCAGGCACGCGGATGCACCCCTTTGGTGCGGCATGGATGGTCTATCCTCTCGACCTTCTTCCGCCGCACGCGCCCGCACTGTCCATGTCCGACCTGCTCTCCGCCCTGCTGCTGGGCATCCTCGAAGGCTTGACCGAATTCCTGCCGATCTCCAGTACCGGCCACCTGCTGATCGCCCAGCATTGGCTGGGCGCACGTTCGGATTTCTTCAACATCATCATCCAGGCCGGCGCGATCCTGGCCGTGGTGCTGGTGTTCCGCCAGCGCCTGTGGAGTCTGGCCACCGGCCTGGGACAGCGCGAGAACCGCGACTACGTGTTCAAGCTGGGCGCGGCATTCCTGGTCACCGCCGTGGTCGGGCTGCCGGTGCGCCTGCTCGGCTGGGAACTTCCGGAAACGGTCAGCCCGATCGCCTGGGCGCTGATCATCGGCGGCATCTGGATGCTGCTGGTGGAGCTGTATACCGCGCGCCTGCCCGACCGCGACCAGGTCACCTGGACGGTGGCGATCGGTGTCGGTCTGGCACAGGTGGTGGCCGGCGTGTTCCCCGGCACCTCGCGCTCGGCGTCGGCCATCTTCCTGGCCATGCTGCTGGGCCTGAGCCGTCGCGCAGCCGCCGCCGAGTTCGTGTTCCTGGTCGGCATTCCCACCATGTTCGCCGCCAGCGCCTATGCGTTCCTCGAGCTGGCCAAGAAGGGACAACTGGCCAGCGAGAACTGGGCCGATGTCGGCGTGGCGTTCGTTGCCGCCGTCATCACCGGCTTCATCGTAGTGAAGTGGCTGCTGGGCTACATCAAATCGCACCGCTTCACCGCGTTCGCCCTGTACCGCATCGCGCTGGGTGCCGCACTGCTGCTGTGGTTGCCGTCCGGCACCTGAACAGCGGCGGGGAACGGCAACCCCGTTGCCAAGCCCCGCCCCGTTTCCCCCTCGGTTCCCCAAGGAGAATCACCATGAACCGCAAGCTCACCCTGCTCCTCCCGCTGGCTCTGCTGGCCGCCTGCAGCCAGACCCCGGCCCCGGCCGGAACCGGCGGCGACGACGTGGCCCCGGCGGCGACCAAGGCGGCAGACCAGCAGACGCTGGCGCACCTGGACGCGCAGCGCCTGCAGAGCCAGCACTGGCGGCTGCAGAAGGCCACGGCCGCCGACGGCAAGCGCATCGACGCGCTGTTCGCCCGTGAAGACAAGCCGGTCACCCTGGACTTCGTCGATGGCCGCCTGTCGGTCAGCAATACCTGCAACCGCATGAGTGGCGGTTACACCCTGGCCGACGGAAAGCTGAGTGTCAGCGCGATGGCCTCGACGATGATGGCCTGCGCGGACAAGTCGCTGATGGCGCTGGACGAGGCCGTATCCAGCCGCCTGCAGGGCGAACTGAAGGCGGAGCAGGATGCCGCCGGCATGCTGACCCTGACCAGCGCACAGGGCGACACGCTGGTCTTCGCTCCGGAACCCACCGCTGAAACCCGCTATGGCGGCGCCGGCGAAACCGTGTTCCTGGAAGTGGCCGCCCGGACCGAGAAGTGCTCGCACCCGCTGATCCCGGACTACCAGTGCCTGCAGGTCCGCGAGGTGAAGTATGACGACAAGGGCCTCAAGCAGGGCGAGCCGGGCAAGTTCGAGAACTTCTACGGCAACATCGAGGGCTACACCCACGAAGACGGCGTGCGCAACGTCGTGCGGGTGAAGCGCTACGAGGTGAAGAACCCGCCGGCCGATGCGCCGTCGCAGGCGTATGTGCTGGACATGGTGGTCGAGTCGGCCGTCGAGAAGAAGTAAGCATGCAGAAGGGCGGCCGCAGGGCCGCCCTTCTTCGTTGCCGCCGGGCGTACTGCCCGGCGCTGCAGAAACACGCTGCGCGGTCAGGCCAGCGCCGGATTCAACGTGTAGGTGCCGTGCAGCGCCGCCTCGGCCAGCACATGGCCATGCATGGCGCGATGGACATCCGCGGCGGTGAAGCGCTCCGGCAACGCCAGCGCGGCCACGTCCAGCGCGAACACACGGAAGAAGTAGCGGTGCAGCCGCTCGTCGTTGAACGGCGGGTACGGGCCGTCGTAGCCCAGGTAATCACCGGCCATGTCCGGATTGCCGGCGAACCAGCCGGTGAAGTCGTTCAGGCCCTGCCGGCTGCCGGCCGGACCGGCCGGTGCGGCCTTGCCCTTGACCACGAAGCCATCGCTGCAGCTGCCCGCGGCGATCTCGTGCACGCTGGCAGGGATGTCGGCCATCACCCAGTGCACGAAGTCGCAGCGCGGCTGGTCGCGTGGCACCGTCATATCGCTGCGGCCGACGGTGTCCGGCACGGTCGGCACATCCGGGTCCACGCAGATCAGCACGAACGAGCGGGTGCCCTCGGGCACATCGCTCCAGGCCAGGTGGGGATTGCGGTCCGGCGCGAAACCGGCGGTGTCGCCGGCGGCGAATTCGCGGTCGATCGGTGCGCCGTTGGTCAGGCTGTGGCTGCTCAGTTTCATCGGACGGTCCTCACTCTTCCGGGTAGCCCAGGCGCACCGCGATCGGTGTCAGCTGGGCGAAAGCGGCGCTCATCACGTCGCGGTAGTGGCGCCAGTGGCCCGGCGGGAAGCGCGGCACGCCAAGCTGGGCTGCCACGGGCATGGGGCGCTCGAACAGGCGTCCCAGCAGCTCGGCCATCGCCTGCGCATCATTGCCGATGTGATCGATCCGCAGCAGCACATGCGGGTACAGATCTTCCTCGTTGAGGGTCGCGACCTGGGCCAGCGCACGCGCCAGCCATTCGCCGGCCTCGGCCAGCGAGGTCATCGCCAGCGGCGCGGCAGCGCCATAGGCCACCCAGTCCAGCAGCATGTCGCGCGGATCACGCAGCACGATCAGCAGGCGGCCCTGCGGCAGCTGCGGGCGCAGGGCCCACAGCAGCGCGTTGTCCCACCACAGCAGCCAGTCGATGATCGTGTCGCCCTGCACGCCGCGCGCCGGCAGCTGCTCGCGCCAGCGCTGCACCAGCCGCTCCGGCGTCAGCACGCCGGACGCCAGGTCCTGCAGCGTGTGGTAGTTCTGGAACGCGTCATCCGGCGGGTTGCTGGTGTAGCGATCACTGCGCAACACCGGGCTGGCAGCGGCCAGGCCGGTCGCCACGCGCTCCACACCCGAACCCGGTGCGCCCCACAGGAAAATCGGCGCCGACGTGTTGGATTCGTCGACACTGCCCTTGTCCGGCCAGCTCGGCGGTGCCTTCGCCTGCGGCGGCAGCGGCAGGCGCTGCGGCGCCTGGTCGGCCTGCAGCGCCAGCCAGGTTGCCAGGGCGGCATCCGGTTGCCCGGCGCGATCCTGGATCTCGCCCAGCCAGGTGCGCAGGTCAGCGCGATGGCCCTCCGCGGCCTGTTCGATCAGCGCCTGCACGCGGGCGACGGCAGCAGCGGGGTCGCGCTGCAGCAGGCCCTCGACAAGGCGGGACTCGGCGCTGACACGGCCCGGCTCGAGGCTGACGATGCGTTCTGCGATGCCTTCAGCCTGTGTGTGCTCACCCGCCATGTCGTGCAGCCGCAGACGCGCCTCCAGGGCGGGCACATGGCCAGGCATCGCTTCGATCCAGCGCTCGACCACGGCAACCGCCGCATCGCTGCCCACCTCTTCCACCGACAGGCGTGCCAGCCACAGGTCATGCAGCTGCGGGTTGTTTTCCAGCGCCGCATCCAGGCGTGCGCGTGCTTCTTCCTCGCGGCCCAGCCGCTGCCACGACATCAGCAGCAGCTGCAGCATCTGCCGGTCTGCCGGCTGCGATTCCAGCAGCGGCAGCAGGTGTTCCAGCGCCTGCAAGGGCTGCCCGCTGCGCAGCGCCAGCTCACCGGCCAGGCGCCGCAGCGATGCGTGGTCCATGCCTGGCTGCTGCAGCGCCACCTGCATGGCCTCGGCGGCGGCCTCGAGATTGCCCTGCCGCAACGCCAGCTGCACGACCAGCCCGTGCAGGGACGACAGCGACGGGTTGAGCTCCAGCACGCGGCGGAAGGCCTGCTCGGCGAATGCCAGCATGTCCTTGCCCAGATAGGCAAAGCCCAGTGCATACAGCACGCGCGGATCATTCGGCTGGGCCTGGTTGGCCTGCGACAGCAGGACCAGCGCGCGATCAGGATCGTCACGGCGCAGGGCGATCATGCCGTCGATGTGCAGCAGATCGGGGTGATCCGGTTCAACGCGCGCGGCCAAGTTCGACAGGCGCTGGGCTTCGTCGAAGTCATTGCGGCCGATCGCCAGGTGCGCCTGCATCAGGTAGGCGGAAAAGGCGTTCGGATTGAGATCGGTGGTACGCAGCAGCGCCTCGTCAGCGCCCTGGTATTCGCGCATCGCCAACAGCAGGCCGGCATGCTGCAGATGCAGCTGGGCATCGTCGGGGGCCAGCCGCAGCGCCTGCTGCAGGGCGTCCATTGCGTCGCTGGGCTTGCCCTGCTGCTGCAGCGCAAGCGCCAGCCAGCGGTGGGCCGCGGCCAGGCCGGGTTCGTCACGGGTCCACGCCTGGGCCAGCTGCACGGCCTGGCCGGCCTCGTTCTGGCGCAACGCTTGGATGATCTGGTCTTGCATGGCGGTCCGGTTCAAGGGCAAACCCGCATTGTAGCGGCCTGCGCGCCGGTCCCGGTTCAGGCCTGCAGAACCCGCCGCAGGCGCTGCGCCACCCAGCGCTCGGAGAAGCCGTCACCACGCCAGTTTTCCAGGAAACCGCAGTGACCGCCCCAGCACGCCGTTTCCAGATGCGCCTGGCGTGGCAGCTGCCAGTCGCGGAATGTGGAATACGGGATCACCGGATCATCCTGTGCCATCAGGATGTCGGCCGGCACCTGCAGCCCGGACAGGCGATCACCGGCAATCGAGTAGCCGTCGAAGTACGCCTGCAGCGAACCGAAGGTGGTGTGGCGCTCGACCAGCCATGCGGTCAGCGCGCGGATGTCCAGCTTCAGCACGCGATCGTCGCAATCACTCAACTCGGGGAACAGGTCGCGCTTGCGGCGCAGCGAGACGGTCCACTTGCGGCGGAAATACCAGTCGTACATCGCCGGGCCGTTCTCGATGCTCTCCATGGTCAACGCCGGGTCCAGCACCGGGCACACCGAGGCCACCCGCAGCAGCGGCACGCCGGCTGCCGGCGCACGCAGGGCCAGGCGCAGCACGAAGTTGCCTCCCAGCGAGTAGCCAGCGGCGACCAGCGGCAGGTGCGGCCAGCGCTGGGCGACGTCGCCCGCGGCATGCACCACTTCGTCGATCAGGTTGGAATGGAAGATGCCGGGGTTGAGGTGATGGGTGTTGCCATGGTCACGGAAGTTCAGCCGCACCACGTCGAAGCCCTGCTCGAGCATGCGCGCGGCGGCCATGCGCATGTAGCTGGACTCGGCGCTGCCTTCCCAGCCATGCAGCAGCAGTGCGATGCCACGCGGCTCACGCCCCTCGACGTGGCTGTGCCAGCCCTGCAGGCGCACGCCCTCGCCACCATCGAGGATCATTTCCTCGCTGACTGCGCCGGTGGCGGCCAGCAGCAGCAGGCCGCGCTGCAGGCGCATGCGGCTGGAACTGAGCATCGACTGCAGGTGGGGATTGCGCAGCCAGCGCGGCGGCTGGTAATCGGCCGCAGTCAGCATCGACGCGGATGCGTCGACAGGCGGTGGCGGGACCAGGGCCACCACGGCCTCACTCCCCGCTCATGGCCGCCACGATGCGCGCGCGCGAGGTCTCCGCGATGCGCCGACGGCCTTCCAGGTCCTGGGCACCGATCGGTGCCAGGAAGTGCACTTCCGCACGTCGCGCCGGCTCACCGAGCAGGCGCAGGAAATTGGCGAAGAAACTCTCGCCCGGGCCGAAGGCCACGATCGTCTGCGCGTCGCCCTTCGTTCCGTACACCAGCGCCACCGGCTGCACCGGCACACCGGTCTCGACTGCCGCCTGGAAGATCCGGGCGTGGAACGGGCCCACTTCGTGGCCCCCGCGGGTGCGCCCCTCCGGGAACACGCCCACGGCCTTGCCTTCACGCAGGCGATCGGCCATCACCTGCATCACCCCACCGAGCGACTCGGTGTTGCCACGCTGGTGGAAGATGGTCTGGCCGCGCGCGGCCAGCCAGCCGACCACCGGCCAGCCGGCGATCTCGCGCTTGGCGACGAAGCCCATCATGCGCTGGCTGTGCAGGATGCTGATGTCGACCCAGCTGACGTGGTTGGCGACGAACAGCACCGCGCCGGGCAGCGGCTGGCCGAAGCGCACCAGGCGGAAACCGAAGATCCACATCAGGCCGCCCTGCCACGCGTTCACCACTTTGGCACCGAGACGGTCCTGGCCCACGCGCAGGTTCGCCCACGGCGCGAGCATGCCCAGCAGGGTGAGCGGCAGGAACACGAGGATGTGGACCAACAGCAGCGGTACGCGGTACAGGTAACGGCACACACGCGCCACGCCGCCGCGGGGGGCCGGAG
Organism: Stenotrophomonas maltophilia; assembly: GCF_025642255.1. Classification (NCBI taxonomy): domain Bacteria; kingdom Pseudomonadati; phylum Pseudomonadota; class Gammaproteobacteria; order Lysobacterales; family Lysobacteraceae; genus Stenotrophomonas; species Stenotrophomonas maltophilia. The sequence goes on along the minus strand of NZ_CP106759.1, from coordinate 139,726 downwards.
TGGGGGAAGTCATCCGCGCACGATACCGGAGGGCTGCCATCGCTGCCAGCTGGTTCAGGCCATAAATCCGCTAGATCGGGGCAATCGGCGGGGAACGCTGGGTTCCGCCGCTGTCGCGGGCCTGGCCGGGGGCTCAGCCGTGGCCGGCAGCCACCACGGCCAGGGTCAGCCGCGAGATGCACACCAGCCGGCCCTGCTCGTCCTCGATGCGGATCTCCCACAGCTGCGTGCTGCGACCCACGTGCAGCGCGCGTGCGGTACCGGTGACGGTGCCCGAACGCACCGCGCGCACGTGGTTGGCGTTGATCTCCAGGCCCACGCAGACCTGCTTTCCGGCCTCCACGCACAGATTGCCCGCGCTGCTGCCCAGGGTCTCGGCCAGCACCACCGATGCGCCGCCATGCAGGATGCCGTAGGGCTGGCGGGTGCGCTCGTCCACCGGCATGGTGGCCTGCAGCCAGTCTTCACCGGCAGCGCTGAAGACGATGCCCAGCGACGCGATGGCCGTGTTGCGGCTGAGCGCGTTGAGCTGCTCTAGGGATACGGCTTCGCGGAACACCTGGGTCATGCGGGCACCTTCAGAGGATGGGGACGAGGCCGGCGCCGAATGCGGTCAGCATGCGCACCAGCAGCCACTTTGGTCCGACGTTGACTTCAGGGAAGTCACCCACGGCGACGTAGCACTGGTGGAAGTCCGGGCTCTGCCGGGGCAGCGGCTGCGGGCAGTCCGGACCCGGCTTGAACTCGTAGTCGGTGGCGTAGCGCCACGGCCAGAAATCGAGGATCGGCAGCGCCTCGGAGGCCTTGCCGACGCTGTAGTTGAGCCCGGACAGCACCGGCGGCTTGGCGCGTGGCGCAACCGTCCAGGAGTTCTGCGGGTGGATGTCGCGCAGGATGCTCTGCGCCAGCTGCTCGGCGAACACCGGATCGTCGATGATCACCGCACCTTCGGTGTTGTAGTTCTCGCTGCGTGGATCGAAGTTGTGGGTGCCGACCACGCCGATACGGCGGTCGACCACCAGCGACTTCGCGTGCAACCCCATGCGCGCACCCTTGCGGGTCACGGGCAGCGGCTTGTTGACCGCCTTGCTGCCCAGGAACGAGGGCCGCGTCTCGGTGCGCAGCAGACGCGTTTCCACTTCACTGCCGGCGGCGCGGCGGCGCGCCCGCGCATTCTCGTAGGCGCTGCCGGTGCGGGGGCGGAAAACCGCCGGCGCTTCGTCGGCGCCACTCGTGGTGGCGGTGGCGTCGGTGGCGGTGGACGTGCCGCCGCTGCGGGCATTGCTGCCGGCAGCGCTGCCGCCGATCAACGGATTGCGTCCGCCACTGTCCTGGCCCGGCGGCGCCTCGATCGGGTCCGGCAGCAGGTTGCGGTAGTCGACCGGCGCATCGAGCGGGAACGGCTTGTATTCGAAGATGTTGAAGCCCAGCTCACGCATGTTGCGCCGCTTGTACTTGTACGACAGCGCGTAGACGATCGGGTTGTCGGTGGCCGCCAGACTGTTGGTGGACACCAGCACGCGCGGCGGCTGCGGACGCTTGCGCAGATCGCGGAACAATGTCTGCGCGGGTTTGGACAGCACCAGGTACGGCGTCTGCAGGATCACTTCGTGCTGCGCGCTGGCGATCAGTGCGTCGAGCTGTGGCTCGGTGACGTGCTGGCTGGCCAGCGGCGCATCGACCTTTTCGCGCCGATGCTTTCGCGGCAGGTCGGCGACGTAGCGCACCGACGCCACCGGCAACGCGGTGTCGACGAAGGAGCGGGTGACGAAGTCCATGTCGTTGGCCTCCGCGCTGACCCGCTGCACCCGCTCGGGACGGCGGAAGGTGGCGGGCGGCAGGGCCGGCACGCCCTCGCGCAGCAGCGTACGTCCGACGTCGTTCAGGCGTTCGGCCGGCACGCTGCGGCGGGCGCGCCAGAATGCATCGAAGTTGGCCGCCATCTCGCGCACTTCCGGGCCGGCGATCAATACGTCGCGATCGCGGAAGTTGTACTCGCGGTCCCAGTCGTAATAGTCGTCCTGGTAGTTGCGGCCGCCAACCACGCCGATTGCGTCATCAATCACCAGCAGCTTGTTGTGCATGCGCTGGTTGAAGCGGCGGAAACAGCACAGCACGCTGCCGGCATAGTCGAAGTAGTTCAGCCGCGCCTTGCCGAAGGTGGGGTTGTACACCCGCAGCTGGAAGTTCTCGTGGGCGCCGGACAGGGCGCCGAGAATCTGCAGGTCGGAGATGGCCGAGAGCTGGTCGATCAGCAGCCGCACCTTCACTCCCCGCTTCGAGGCGGCGAGCAGTTCATCGATGACCAGCCGGGCACTGTCGTCCTTGTCGAAGATATAGGTCTGCAGATCGATGCTGCGGGTGGCACTGCGCAACAGGTTCAGGCGCGCGACCAGTGCGCCCTCCCCCTCGTCCAGCAGGGTGGCGTAATGACGGGGACGGGTTTCGGTGGACTCGCTGAATGCGCGGCCGGCGAGCGCGCGCAGCGGCGACTCCTGCGCGCAGCGGTCGGCACGCTGGCACTCGACCTCGGTGGAGCGCGCCTGCACGGCAATCGCTTCGGCACGGTCGCGCTCGGCGTGCGACAGCGACGCACAGCCACTGCCAAGCAACACCGTTGCCAGCGCCAGCACCCGCAGCAGCAGGTTCACGGTTTCGGCGCCTCGCTCAGGCGCGCTCGCAATACGAAGGTCACTCGGTCACTCAAGGCAAGCTGCCAGCTGTCCATGCCATACCGGCCTCGTTGCACGGTACCGCGGCTGACGACGTCGCAATCATAGCCGGGTCGGGCGCACTGCGCCTTCTCGACCCGCAGCGATTCAGGATGGCTGACCCCGCGCAGGGTCAGACGGCCTTCGATGTCGCCGCCTTCGGCCACCGTGTCGGGCCAGTAGGGCAGCGAATCGAACTCCACCATGGGGTGCCGCCCGGCGTCGAAGAACTCCTCGCCCCGCATCCAGCCGGTGTAGCGGGCCTTGCCGGGAATCTCCACCGACCGGGTGAACATCTTCAGGTGCACCTGGTGGCGGCCGTCGGAGAGCACCTCGATGCGCCCCTCGAACTGCGGGAACACCCCCTCGATGCGCTGCCCGAAGCGGGTGCGTACTTCGAAGCCGATGCGCGAATGCTGGCTGTCGAGCAGCAGCACGCGGGGGCCATCGGCGCGCACCGGAGGCAACGTGGTTGGCTGGGGCACGCCCGCCCAGGCCGGGGCGAGTGCCAGCAGCAGGGGCAACAGGCAGCGGCCGGGCCACCGCAGGCTCATCGGCTCACGGCCACCAGAAGGCGTTCAGGCTGGCCACGCCCGGCTCGATCGCCGCTTCGCGCGGGAAGCCGAGCACCGCGATGCCGGCCGGCGGCATGCCGCGGTAATCGCTGCTGCTGCCTTCGGTCATCAGGGCCACCAGCCGTTCCAGGCCGGGGTTGTGGCCCACGACCAGCACGCGGTCGAGATCGCGGCGTTCATCCACCAGTGCCGCCAGGGTGCCCGGGGTGGCTTCGTAGATGCGGTCTTCCAGGCGCTTTTCGACATAGCCGATGGCCGCCATCACCGCTTCCAGGGTTTCGCGGGTCCGCCGCGAAGGCGAGCACAGCACGCAATCCGGCAGCAGCTTGTTCTCCTTCAGCCAGCGGCCGGCGGCTTCGGCTTCGGCAAGCCCGACCGGCGACAGGGGCCGGTCGAGGTCGGCCTGGCCCGGGGTGGCCGGTTCGGCGTGGGCATGGCGCAGCAGGATCAGTTCACGCATCGCGGATATCCATGGAATCGGGGAGTGGAGCAAGGGCCCAGGCGTGAACGGTCACAGCTTCAGCCAGGACAGCAGAGGTTCCCAGTCGGCCTGGTGCTCGCGCACCTGGGCGGAGCGATAGTCGAACAGGCTGCGGCCCAGGCCGGTCATGACCACGTAGCTCTGGCTGTCGCGCAGCTGTGCGACCACCGGGTACGGCCATTCGGCCAGCATCTGCAGCGCCTGCTGCGAGGTCTGGGTCCAGGGCTTGGTGCGGTTGAGCACCAGCCCCACCGGCAGCTTGCGGCTGTGCACGCGCGGCACCTGGGCCAGGCTGTTGAGGAAGCCGACGATGGCTTCGATGTCCAGCGCCGAGGGCAGCACCGGCACCACCACCGCATCGGCGGCATCAAGGAAATGGGGGATATCGTCGGCCAACGCGCCGGCAGGCGCATCGATGATGACGGTCTCGGTGCCATCGGGCAGCTTCTGCGCCCATTGCTTCTTCCGGTACACGTCGATCGGCAGCACCGCGCTTTCCAGGCCGGCGCGGCGCTGTGCCCAGCGGGTGCTGGAGCCCTGCGGGTCGGCATCGGCGATCACCGTGGCCTTGCCCTGCAATGCCGCGTACGCGGCCAGGTGGGTGGCGACGGTGGTCTTGCCCACCCCGCCCTTGGAACCGGCCACCAGGATCGTCTTCATGCCAGCCTCGCTTCCGGGTACGTGCCCCGAGCGTACACCGGCGATGGTGACGGGAGGTAGAGCCGCGCTGAACCTGTCGGCATCGGCTTTGCTATGGTGACGCCCCCGAAGGATCGAACCCGCATGAGCGAACTGCAGGACCTGAGCGCGCTGATCCGCGCCAATACCCCCCTGATCGTGGTGGAGACCCAGGACGAGGGCCGCATCGTCGAGTTGTTCCGGCAGACACTGATGCATGTATGGCGGGCCCTGCACCGCTGGTCGATCACCGAGGGCCTGCGCCGCATCGATCTGGACAGCGAGGATGCGCCGGTCGGACCGCCCGATGCCAGCGCGGCGCTGCAGATGATCCGCCAGGCCGACCAGCGCGGGGTGTACCTGCTGCTCGATTTCCATCCCTATCTGGGCTATGCCAGCCACCAGCGCGCGCTGCGCGACCTGATCCAGCGCCGCCACAGCGAACCCCATGTGCTGGTGCTGATCGGCGCCAAGGTCGAGCTGCCGGCCGAACTGGAAGCCCTGGCGGTGCGCTTCAACCCGCGCCTGCCCGACGCCAATGCGCTGCTGAAGATGCTGCGCGAAGAGGCCGATGCCTATGCACGCGAGCACGGTGGCCGCCGCGTGGAGGTCGACAGCGAGGCGGTGAAGAAGATCCTGAAGAACCTGCAGGGCCTGAGCCTGGTCGACGCCCGGCGCATCGCCCGGCAGCTCATCTACGCCGACGGTGCGCTGCGCGACGACGACCTGCCGCAGCTGGCGCGGCTGAAGTTCGAGCTGCTCAACCGCAGCGGCCACCTGTTCTTCGAGCATGACAGCGCGCGCTTCGGCGACGTGGCCGGCGCCAACCGGCTCAAGCGCTGGATCAACCAGCGCCGTGTCGCGTTCATCGCCGGCTCGGCACCGGCAGGGCTGGATCCACCGCGCGGCATGCTGTTGCTGGGCGTGCAGGGCTGCGGCAAGTCGATGCTGGCCAAGGCCACCGCCGCCGGGTTCGGCGTACCGCTGCTGCGCCTGGACGTGGGCGCGCTGTACAACAAGTACCACGGCGAGACCGAGTCCAACCTGCGCCAGGCCCTGGCCTCGGCCGAGCAGCTGGCGCCCTGCGTGCTGTGGATGGACGAGATCGAGAAGGGCCTGGCCAGTGGTGGCGACGACGGTGGGGTATCGCGCCGCGTGCTTGGCTACCTGCTGACCTGGATGGCCGAACGCAAGGCGCCGGTGTTCATCGTCGCTACCGCCAACCAGGTGCATGAGCTGCCCGCGGAGCTGCTGCGCAAGGGGCGCTTTGACGAGATCTTCTTCGTCGACCTGCCCTCGCCCGAGGTGCGGGTGGAACTGCTGCGCCTGCACCTGGGGCGACGCCAGCTCACTGCGGACGACTTCGCGCTGCCGGCGCTTGCCGCAGCGTCCAACGGGTTCTCCGGTGCGGAGATCGAGCAGGCCATCGTGGCCGGGCTGTATGCGGCCCATGCCGAGAACCGGCCGCTGGATACGGAAACGCTGATGGGCGAGATCCGGGCGACACGGCCCTTGTCGGTGCTGATGGCCGAGCAGGTGACGGCGTTGCGCGAGTGGGCGTCCGGTCGCACGGTGTCTGCGGACGACTGAGCGGTCTGCCACCCGCGCCGCAGGCTGTTGCCCTCTGCAGGTGCCGGGTGCACCCCGGCACCACGCCTGCCCTCAGGGCCAGGCCGGCGGCGCGGCAGCCCAGGCCTGCTGTACTTCGGCCAGCGACGCGCGCTCGTCCTCGCGCCACTGCGGCAGCAGCTGCGCGTAGCGGCTGCTGTCGCTCCACTGCGACGGTTCGGTGCGCACGGCAGCGGCGTACCACTGCACTGCCTGCTCCTTCTGCCCCAGGCGCCACAGTGCCAACGCGTAGCTTGGCGGCAACCAGCTCGGCTTGCTGAGCGTACTGCCGGCGGCGGCCTGCCACTGCTCCAGCGCGGCCTCCGGCTGCCCCTGCCGCAGCAGGTCCCAACCATAGTTCCAGCGTACGCCGCGACCGACGCTGCTCTGCACCGGGGCATCCTTCAATGCTTCGCGGTACAGCTGCTCGCCAAGTTCGGTACGGCCCTGCGCGATCGCCACCGAGGCCAGCTGCACGGTCGCTTCCACCACGCGCCGGCCACGCTCGCGCTGCTTGAGCAGCTGCGCCACCAGAGCATCGCCCTGCGACTGCTGCACGACCACCATCGGCGCAGCCGCGGCATCGTTGTCGAAATAGAACTCCTGTGGTGCCGGCAATACCGGCGCCGCCCACGCGGAGGCCGCCCCCGAGACCAGCAGGATGCCGGTCAGGATCTTTACTGCCACTGACATTCCTTCTTCCCCCGGGCTGCGACCGCAGCCCCTCTCTCTCCTCCCGATCCTAACCGCAGCATGGCCGCCGGCGCGAGTGCCGGGGCCTGCGCGGCCTCACTGCTACAATTCGCGCCTTCCCCGTCGCGTGCCTGCACGCGGCCGGTGCCAGCCGATCCTGACCGGGCCAGCCATGACCAGTACCGCGCAACTCACCTCGCCCTCTTCCGCCGACCTGATCGACCGTGATTACACGCTCGATCACAAGTACACCCGCAACGAGGGACGGATCTACCTGAGCGGGGTGCAGGCGCTGGTGCGGCTGCCGCTGATGCAGCGGCTGCGGGATGCCGCCGAAGGCATCGACAGCGCGGGGTTCATCAGCGGCTACCGCGGCAGCCCCCTGGGCGGCTTCGATCTGGAGCTGTGGCGCGCCCGCACGCACCTGGAGGCCGCGCGGGTGAAGTTCACCCCGGGCCTGAACGAGGACCTGGGCGCCACCATGGTCTGGGGCACCCAGCAGACCAACCTGTTCCCCGGCGCCAACGTACAGGGCGTGTTCGGCATGTGGTACGGCAAGGGCCCGGGCGTGGACCGCTGCGGCGACGTCTTCAAGCACGCCAATGCGGCAGGCACGTCCCGTCATGGCGGCGTGCTGGCGCTGGCGGCCGATGACCATGCCTGCCGCAGCTCCACCCTGCCGCACGGCAGCGAGGATGAATTCGTCAGCGCGATGATGCCGGTGCTGAATCCGGCGGGCGTGCAGGACATTCTCGACATGGGCCTGCTCGGCTGGGCGATGAGCCGGTATACCGGGCGCTGGGTCGGCTTCAAGACCATCGCCGAGACGGTGGAATCGTCGGCATCGGTCGACGTGGATCCGCTGGCGCGTCGCATCGTGCTGCCGGACGACTTCCCGATGCCGGCCGGCGGCCTCAACATCCGTTGGCCGGACCCGCCGCTGGACCAGGAGATGCGCCTGCACCGCTATGCCGTGAAGGCGGCGCAGGCCTTCGCCCGCGCCAACGGCATCGACCGGGTGGTGATGGACGCGCCGCGTGCACGGCTGGGCATCGTCACCACCGGCAAGAGCTACCTGGATGTGCTGCAGGCACTGGAGTACCTGGGCCTGGACGAGGCCGCCTGCGCCGACATCGGCATCCGCGTCTACAAGGTCGGCATGACCTGGCCGCTGGAGCCGGAAGGCATCGCCCGCTTCGCGCAGGGCCTGGACGACATCATCGTGGTGGAGGAGAAGCGCGCCTTCATCGAGCGGCAGATGAAGGAGCAGTTCTTCAACTGGCCGGCCAGCTGGGGCCCGCGCCCGTCCATCGTCGGCAAGTACGACGAAGCCGGTGAATGGATCCTGCCGTCCACCGGCGAGCTGACCCCGGCCACCATTGCCGGCGTGATCGGCCGGCGCATCCAGCGGTTCTTCAACAACGAGTCGATCGAACAGCGCCTGCAGTGGATGCAGCAGAAGGAGGCCGAGCTCGCGTTGCCGCGCGCCAGCTTCCCGCGCGTACCGCACTACTGCTCGGGCTGCCCGCACAACACCTCCACCACGGTGCCGGACGGTTCACGTGCGTTGGCCGGCATCGGTTGCCATTACATGGTGACCTGGATGGACCGCAGCACCGACACGTTCACCCACATGGGTGGCGAAGGCGTGACCTGGGCAGGGCAGGCGCCGTTCACCGATACCCCGCACGTGTTCCAGAATCTGGGCGACGGCACCTATTTCCACAGCGGCTCGCTGGCGATCCGCCAGGCGATCGCGGCCGGCGTCAACATCACCTACAAGATCCTCTACAACGATGCGGTGGCGATGACCGGTGGCCAGCCGGTGGATGGCCCGCTCAGCGTGCCGGATATCGCCCGGCAGATGCGCGCCGAAGGCATCCACACCATCGTGGTGCTGTCCGACGACATCGCCAAGTGGACCCGCCAGCGCGAGCATTTCCCCAGTGACGTCGAGTTCCACGACCGCAGCGCGCTGGACGAGGTGCAGAAGCGCCTGCGCGAGGTGAAGGGGGTCTCGATCCTGATCTACGAACAGACCTGCGCCACCGAGAAGCGGCGGCGCCGCAAGCGCGGCAAGCTGGAAGATCCGGCCAAGCGCGTGATGATCAACTCGCTGGTCTGCGAGGGCTGCGGCGATTGTGGCAAGAAGAGCTTCTGCGTATCGGTGCTGCCGAAGGAAACCGAGTTCGGGCGCAAGCGCGAGATCGACCAGTCCAACTGCAACAAGGACTACTCGTGCGTGAATGGCTTCTGCCCGAGTTTCGTCACGGTGCATGGCGGGAAGCCGCGAAAGGGCAGCCGGCGCGATGCATCGTCCCTGCTGGACAACCTGCCGGCGCCGACGGTGCGCGGCAGCCTGGAGCAGCCCTGGAACATCCTCATCACCGGCGTGGGCGGTACCGGCGTGGTCACCATCGGCGCGTTGCTGGGCATGGCCGGCCATTTGGAGGGCAAGGGCGCCACGGTGCTCGACCAGACCGGCCTGGCGCAGAAGGGCGGCGCGGTGACCACCCACATCCGCATCGCACGCCGGCCGGAGGACATCCACGCCGTGCGCATCGCCGCCGGTGAGGCCGACCTCGTACTGGGCTGCGACATGGTGGTGGTCAACGATTACTGGGCACTGTCGAAGGTGCGCGCAGGCCGCTCGCAGGTCGTGCTCAACACCTACGAAGCGATGCCGGGCACGTTCACCACCCGTCCCGACATGCAGTTCCCGGCGGCCGACATCATCGCCGGCGTGCGCGTGGCGCTGGGCGGCGATGAGCCGCTGCTGCTCGATGCCACCCAGCTGGCCACGGCGCTGCTGGGCGATGCGATCGCCGCGAACCTGTTCATCCTCGGCTACGCCTGGCAGCAGGGCCTGGTGCCGCTGTCGTTCGAATCGCTGATGCGTGCCATCGAGCTCAACGGCGCGGCGGTGGCAATGAACCAGCAGGCCTTCGCCTGGGGCCGGCTGGCGGCGATCGATCCGCAGGCCGTGCAGGAGGCCGCCGGCCTGGTGCGCAACCGCCATACCGATACCGAATCCACGCCCGGCCCGCTGCATCCGCTGCCACCGGGCGAATGGGAAGGCAACGAGTGGGGTGCCACCGCTGCGCCACGCAACACCGGCGACGAACGCGAACTGCGTGGCCTGCCCTCGCATGGCGGCGAGGTTGCCTTCCTGCCGCTGGACGACGCGCGCCTTTCGCGCTCGCTGGATGAAATGATCGAACGCCGCGCCGCGTTCCTGGTCGACTACCAGGACGCCGCCTACGCCGATCGCTACCGCAGCGTGGTCGAACGCGTGCGCGCCGCCGAACGCGAGCGCATCGGCGGCTCGACCGCGCTGACCGAGACCGTGGCCCGCTATCTGTTCAAGCTGATGGCCTACAAGGACGAATACGAAGTCGCCCGCCTGTACACCAGCGGTGATTTCCAGCGCCGGCTGCAGCAGCAGTTCGAAGGTGACTACCAGCTGCGCTTCCATCTGGCACCGCCGCTGTTCGCGAAGAAGGATGAACAGGGCCGGCTGCAGAAAAAGGAGTACGGCCCGTGGATGTTCAAGGCGTTCGGCCTGCTGGCGAAGCTGAAGTTCCTGCGGGGCGGTGCCTTCGATGTGTTCGGCCGCACTGCCGAGCGCCGCATGGAGCGCAAGCTGATCGGCGACTACGAAGCCACCGTGCAGCTGCTGCTGGACGGGCTGGATGACGGTCGCCTGGCGTTGGCCGTGGAGATCGCCAGCATCCCCGAGCACATCCGCGGCTTCGGCCACGTCAAGGAAGCGCATGTGGAGAGCGCCAAGGCGCGGGAAGCTGCGCTGCTGGCGCAGTGGCGCAACCCGAAGGCGCTGCATATCGTGCAGGTGGCGTAAAGCAAGCGAACGCAGACATCACGTTGCATGTCAACGATCGATTACATTTGACAGGGTGTAATCGAACGTAGACTTTTCTGACGTCAATGTGATCTAACGCATTGATGTCAAATTAATGTCAGCGTTCATTGACCATTGCCTAAAAGTAGTCATACGCATACATTGAGCACATGGCACTTCTAAAGACGACCGACGATCTAGGACTCACCATCCGTCAACGTCGCAGGGCGCTTGGCTGGGATCAAGCGGGACTGGCCGAACGTGCGGGGGTGAGCCGCCAGTGGATCATTGATATCGAGAAGGGCAAGCCTCGTGCCGAAATGCATCTGGTACTGCGGGTAATGAATGTCCTCGGCTTGAGGCTCAGCGCAGATGCACCCACTGCGGATCGCATTCCCTCTACGCACAAAGCCCCCAGTATCGACGCGGTGGTAGCGTCCCACCGAGGTTCATCACACTCAACTTCGCCTCCCGCAGCCGGAACACGGCGTGCGAACCGTTCTGTAGGCGCTGGAGTGGATTTCAGCCGGATTATGGATGAGATCAAATACGAGTTGAGTTCCGCATCAAAACGTTCTGCCGCCATACGAGAGCAGTCAACGCCACCACCACCGAGCAAGCAGAGAAAATGAAACTCAACCTGCTGATGGGTGCCAGCAATGTCGGGATCGTGGAGCAAAACACCCATGGGCATCCCGAACTCACGTATGCTCCATCATGGGTTGCCTCATTGGACGCGGTGCCATTGTCGCTGAGCCTTCCTCTGGCTCAGCAGGTCCATCCCACACAGACGGTATCGGCTGTTCTGTGGGGCCTGCTGCCAGACAATGAAGCCACATTGGATCGGTGGGCCTCCGCCTTCCAGGTTTCTGCACGCAATCCACTCGGCATACTTTCACATGTCGGTGAAGAGTGCGCCGGAGCAATGCAGTTCATCACCGACGACCGCCTTGATCTGGTTGCTTCCGGCGCGCTCGACGCAATAACTCCACTGTCGGACGAGGACGTCGCCGCGAGACTGCAGCGAGTCCGGCAAGACGTGGGAGCCACTCGCAGGCCGGACGATCTCGGCCAGTTCAGCCTTGCAGGCGCCCAAGCAAAGATCGCGCTACTGCATACGGAACAGGGATGGGCTCTCCCATCCGGGCGCATTCCAACCACACATATTCTCAAACCGCCTAGCGGCGACTTCAGAGGATACGTGGAGAACGAAATGTTCTGCCTCGCATTGGCCAGGGAAATGGATCTCTCTACTGCCAACAGCAGCCGCCTTCAGATAGGCACGGAGTCGGCAATATGCGTGGAACGTTACGACCGCTATCAGGTCGATGGTCAGTGGTTCCGCCTGCACCAAGAGGACTTCTGCCAAGCCCTTGGTATTCGCCCCCACCTGAAGTATCAGAATCAAGGTGGACCGGGGCCGGCAGATCTCGGAAATGTTCTGTGGCAGCACTCAGGCAATCCCACGGAAGACGTACAGCGCCTGTTCGACGCGCTGGCGTTCAACTACTTCATTGGTGGCACCGACGCCCACGCGAAGAACTACTCCCTGTTGATCGACAGTGGAGGCCACACAAGGCTCGCGCCGCTGTATGACATTTCAAGCGCGCTTGCCTACCCGGAACTCGATGTCAGGGCAATCCGGATGGCCATGCGCATCGGCAGCCACTACAACTGGTGGGACATACGCTTGAATGACTGGGTGACCCTCTCGGAACAACTGCGACTGGATCCGTCCGATTGTCTGAAGCGAATGACGTTGATGGCATACCAGCTACCTGCGGAGGCCAGCGACGTTCATCAGTTGATGGAGCAGCAAGGCACCGCCCATGAGATTCTTCATCGCCTGGTCGAACAGATCCACATTTCCTGTGAAAGATTCATCCGGAAAGTCCAGGCAGCAGCCACCTGATCACCCCAGCCGCCACACCAACAGGCGGTTGTTGGCCGGCATCGCCACATCGCGCAGGCGGGTGAAGCCGCTTTCCGCGGCCAGCGCCTGCACGGCCTCCGCATCGCGGATGCCGCTGCGCGGATCCCGCGCCTTCAGCCAGGCATCGAACTGCGCGTTGCTGTCACTGGTGTAGCGGCCGCCGTAGTTGAAAGGGCCATACACCGCCAGCAGTGCGCCATGTCGCAGCACCGACGGCAACGCGGCAAACAGCGCCTGCACGTGCGCCCAGCTCATGATGTGCAGCGTATTGGCACTGAATGCGGCGTCGAACAGGCTGCCCTCGGGCACCGGCAGCCCTGCTGCCGGTGGCAGTTCCACCTGCAGCGCCACCGGCGGCAGCAGGTTCAGCAGTGCCGCCTCGGCGCGCCACGCCTCGATACCCGGCAGATGGTCCGGGTGGTCGCTGGGCTGCCAGCGCAGCCAGGGCCAGCGTTCGGCGAAGAACACGGCGTGCTGGCCGGTGCCGCTGCCGATCTCCAGTACCCGGTGGCGGTCGCCCATCCACGGATCGAGCGCGGCAGCGATCGGTTCGCGGTTGCGTTCGCAGGCTTCTGAATACGGCTTGCTCGACATCGGGACGGCACCGGACGGGGTCGGGCCATTGTGCACGAGGGAGGGTGTCCGGCAGGGCTGCGCCCTGCACCCACCGAAGCAACATCAACGTCAAAAGCGGACTATCCGTGGGTTGGCGGGGTGGGTCCGGTTGCGGGGGACGGCGTGAATACGTCCCTGTAGCCTCGGTCGCGCCATCCATGGCGCTCACGCCCCCGCAACCGGACCCACCCCGCCTTCGACAGTTGGCCGCGATCTGTCGGAAATACTCTTGGGGTCAGATCCGTTTTCCACAGGAAAACGGATCTGACCCCGGAATTTGATTCGATATCCAACAGCTTTCGTCCACGCATGGCGTGGATCTGCTGGCCGCCGGCCAACTGTCGAAGGTGGGGCGCTGTGGGTTTGCGGGGTGTGAGCCGCATGGATGCGGCGACCAAGCCCCCATGGACGGGTTTACGGCGCCCCCGCAAACCCACAGCACCCCGCCATCCCACGGAATGCCCGCTTTTGACGTTGACGTTGATTCCAGCAGGTGCAGGGCGGCAAGCCCTGCCGCGCCCCACCCATGACTGCAGTCACTTGTGCTGATTGCCCTCCGCTGGCGAAAGTCGAGCAGTTGACGTGATCGGCTTGGCCCGTTGCCGGCCGCACGCGAGTGAGAGAGAGCGCTGTGCAACGACGTGAGTTCCTGGCTTTATCCGGTCTGGGCATGGCCGGCCTGCTGCTGCCGCACGCGCGGTTGATCGCCGCCGAGCAGCTGCTCGAACCGGGCGACATGGCCCGCAGGAAGGTGCTGGCCGAGGCCGCGCTGGCCGCTGCCAAGCGGGCCGGGGCGACCTACTGCGATGTGCGCATCGGCCGCTACCTCAACCAGGCCGTGATCACCCGCGAAGCGCGGGTGCAGAACGTCACCAACAGCGAGTCGTCCGGCATCGGCATCCGGGTCATCGTCAACGGTGCATGGGGCTTCGCCGCCACCCGCGAGCAGACCCCCGCCGCGGTCCTGGCCGCCGTCGGGCAGGCCGCCGCCATCGCACGCGCCAACGCCCCCCTGCAGAGCCGGCCGGTGCAGCTGGCACCGGTCACCGGCGTCGGCGATGTGAGCTGGAAGACCCCGATCCGCAAGAACGCGATGGCAGTGCCGATCCAGGACAAGGTCGACCTGCTGCTGAGCCTGAATGCGGCGGCGATGAACGCCGGTGCCGACTACATCAATTCCACCCTGTTCCTGGTCAACGAGCAGAAGTACTTCGCCTCCAGCGACGGCTCGTTCATCGACCAGGACATCCACCGCATCTGGCTGCCCTTCACGGCCACCGCCATCGACAAGGCCACCGGCAAGTTCCGCACCCGCGCCGGTCTGTCCTCGCCGATGGGCATGGGCTACGAGTTCCTCGATGGCGACGCGCGCGGCAAGGTGCAGCTGCCCGGCGGCATCACCGCCTACCGCGACTCCTACGATCCGGTTGAAGATGCGATCGCAGCGGCGCGGCATGCGCGCGAGAAGCTGAAGGCGCCGTCGGTGAAGCCCGGCAAGTACGATCTGGTACTGGATCCCTCCAACCTGTTCCTGACCATCCACGAGAACGTCGGCCATCCGTTGGAGCTGGACCGCGTGCTGGGCTACGAGGCCAACTACGCCGGCACCAGCTTCGCCACGCTGGACAAGCGCGATGCGGGCTTCCGCTGGGGCAGCGACATCGTCAACTTCTTTGCCGACAAGACCCAACCGGGCAGCCTCGGTGCCGTCGGCTATGACGACGAGGGCGTCAAGACGCTGCGCTGGGACCTGGTCCGCGACGGCATCCTGGTCGATTACCAGGCCACGCGCGATGAGGCACACATCCTCGGCCGCGATGCGTCGCATGGCTGCAGCTACGCCGATTCCTGGTCCAGCGTGCAGTTCCAGCGCATGGCCAATGTCTCACTGGCGCCGGGCAGGCAGCCACTGAGTGTGGAGGACATGATCAAGGACGTGGAGAACGGCATCTACATCCACGGCCGTGGTTCCTATTCCATCGACCAGCAGCGCTACAACGCGCAGTTCGGCGGCCAGCTGTACTACCAGATCAAGGACGGAAAGATCGCCGGCATGGTCGAGGACGCGGCCTACCAGATCCGCACGCCGGAGTTCTGGAACGCCTGTACGGCCATCTGCGACGAACGCGACTTCCGGCTTGGCGGCTCGTTCTTCGACGGCAAGGGCCAGCCGGGCCAGGTCTCGGCGGTGTCGCACGGTTCGTCCACCACCCGCTTCAACGGCATCAACATCATCAACACCGCGCGCAGTCTCGGCGCTTGAGCCACCCCATCGTTCATGGAGAGCAGCCTTGCACAGACGTGACTTCCTGGCCCTGACCGGCCTTACCGCGGGCGGCCTGATCGTGCCGTCCTTCTTCGGCAAAGTGATCGCCGCCGAGCAGCTGCAGTCCAGCCTTGACCCCGCGCTGAAGAAGCGCCTGGCCGATGCTGCCCTGCAGGCCGCCCGCAGTGCCGGCGCCACCTACTGCGACGTGCGCATCGGCCGCTATCTGCGGCAGTTCGTGATCACCCGCGAAGACAAGGTGCAGAACGTGGTGAACACCGAGTCCACCGGTGTGGGCATCCGCGTGATCGTCAACGGTGCCTGGGGCTTCGCCGCCACCAACGCATTGGGCACTGCCGACGTGGCCAGGGCCGCCCAGCAGGCTGCGGCCATCGCCAAGGCCAACGCTGGCGTGCAGAGCGCGCCGGTGCAGCTGGCCAGCACGCCCGGCGTGGGCGAGGTCAGCTGGCGCACGCCGATCCGCAAGAATGCGATGGAGGTGCCGATCAAGGAGAAGGTCGACCTGCTGCTGGACGTCAATGCCGCAGCGATCGGCGCCGGTGCCAGCTTCGTCAATTCGATGCTGTTCCTGGTCAATGAACAGAAGTACTTCGCATCCACCGATGGCTCCTACATCGACCAGGACGTGCACCGCATCTGGGCACCGATGACCGTCACCGCCATCGACAAGACCAGTGGCAAGTTCCGCACCCGCGAAGGCCTGTCTGCGCCGATGGGCCTGGGTTACGAGTATCTGGACGGCGCCGCCGCCGGCAAGGTCGTCAGCCCCAACGGCGTGGTCAACTACAGTTCCTCCTACGACATGAAGGAGGACGCCATCGCGGCCGCCAAGCAGGCGCAGGAGAAACTGAAGGCGCCGTCGGTGAAGCCGGGCAAGTACGACCTGGTACTGGACCCGTCGCACACCTGGCTGACCATCCACGAGTCGATCGGCCATCCGCTGGAGCTGGACCGCGTGCTCGGCTACGAGGCCAACTACGCCGGCACCAGCTTCGCCACCCTGGACAAGCGCGAGCAGCGCTTCCAGTACGGCAGCGAGCTGGTGAACGTGTTCGCCGACAAGACCCAGCCGGGCAGCCTCGGCGCGGTCGCGTACGACGATGAAGGCGTGAAGTGCAAGCGCTGGGACCTGATCAGCAACGGCAAGCTGGTCGACTACCAGACCATCCGCGACCAGGCCCACATCCTCGGCAAGACCGAGTCCGATGGCTGCTGCTATGCCGACTCGTGGTCCAGCGTGCAGTTCCAGCGCATGGCCAACGTGTCGATGGCGCCGGGAAAGACGCCGCTGAGCGTGCCGGACCTGATCAAGGACGTGGAGAACGGCATCTACATCATCGGCGACGGCTCGTTCTCGATCGACCAGCAGCGCTACAACGCCCAGTTCGGCGGCCAGCTGTTCTACGAGATCAAGAACGGCCAGATCACCCGCATGCTGGAGGACGTGGCCTACCAGATCCGCACGCCGGAGTTCTGGAACGCCTGCACCGCCGTGGCCGACGAACGCGATTACCGCCTGGGCGGCTCGTTCTTCGACGGCAAGGGCCAGCCGGGCCAGGTCTCGGCGGTTTCGCACGGCTCGTCGACCGCACGCTTCAACGGCATCAATGTCATCAACACCGCACGCAGCCTCGGCTGACCGGTCAGGAGCCCTTACACCATGAGTATCTTCACCGAAGCCCAGGCCAAGGCCATCCTCGACAAGGTCATCGCCCTGTCCAAGGCCGATGAATGCACCGCCGTGCTGGCGGGATCGATCGCCGGCAACATCCGTTTCGCCCTGAACAACGTTTCCACCAGCGGCATCGTGGACAACACCGAGCTTGCCGTTACCGTGGCCTTCGGCAAGCGCGTAGGCACCGCCTCGATCAACGAGTTCGACGACGCCGCACTGGAACGCGTGGTGCGCCGCGCCGAGGATCTGGCCCGCCTGGCACCGGAGAACCCGGAGTTCATGCCCGCCATCGGCAAGCAGACCTACCGGCCGAGCCCGACCTTCAGCGAGTCCACCGCCGCCATCGATCCGGCATTCCGCGCCAAGGTGGCCGCCGATTCGATCGCGCCCTGCCGTGGCAACGGACTGATTGCCGCAGGCTTCCTTGAAGATGGCCAGGGCTTCTACGCCACTGCCAACAGCAACGGCAACTTCGGTTACCAGCGCACCACCAACTTCGACTACACCTGCACCGTGCGTACCGAGGACGGCCGCGGATCGGGCTGGGTCGGCCGCAACCTGAAGGACGCGGCGGACTTCAAGGCCGACCAGGATGTCCGCATCGCCATGCGCAAGGCCACCGAGTCGGCCGAAGCCAAGGCGCTGGAGCCGGGCAAGTACACGGTCATCCTGGAGCCGGCCGCGGCCGCAGGCCTGATCAGCTTCATGATGAATTTCTTCAGTGCGCGCTCGGCCGACGAAGGCCGCAGCTTCCTGTCGAAGAAGGGCGGCGGCAACAAGCTCGGTGAGCAGGTCTACGACCCACGCGTGAACATGTATGCCGATCCGTGGCACCCGGAAGCGCCGGTGCTGCCGTGGGACAACGAGGGCATGCCGCGCGAGCGCCTGGCCATCATCGAGAACGGCAAGGTGGCCAACCTGGACTACTCGCGCTTCTGGGCGCAGAAGCAGGGCAAGACCGCCAAGGCCACGCCGGGCAACCTGCTGATGAGCGGCGGCGAGAAGAGCACCGCCGAGCTGGTGCGTGGCACCCAGAAGGGCATCCTGGTCACCCGCACCTGGTACATCCGCATGGTCGATCCGCAGACCGTGCTGCTGACCGGCCTGACCCGTGACGGCACCTTCTACATCGAGAACGGCCAGATCAAGCACCCGGTGAAGAACTTCCGCTTCAACGAATCGCCGGTGATCATGCTCAACAACATCGAAGAGCTGGGCAAGCCGGTGCGCGTGGCCGGCGACGAGTCGAGCTTCGTGATGATGATCCCGCCGATGAAGCTGCGCGATTTCACCTTCACCTCGTTGTCCGACGCCGTCTGATGGATCGCCGGGCCTGCCTGCGCTGGTTGGCTGCTGCCGCTTCGGCGGCCGCGCTTCCGGCCTGGGCACAGGCAGGCCCGCGCAGTTCGCGCTACGACTTCTGGTTCACCCGCCTGCAGTACGACTCGGGCGACTGGGACGTGGACGCGCGCATGCCGTCCAACCTGATCACTTCGCTGATCGACTACACCTCGCTGCGCGTGGACCCGCAGGAACACGTGGTGGCACTGGCCGACCCACGCATGCTGGAAGCCCCCTTCTGCTACCTGGCCGGGCACACGCTGGTGGAATTCAACGCGGCCGAGCGGCAGAACTTCGTGCGCTACGTGCGCAACGGAGGCTTCGTCTTCGTCGATGACTGCAACCATGACATCGATGGCCTGTTCGCAACCTCCTTCGAGGCGCAGATGGGCCGCCTGTTCGGGCCCAGGGCGCTGCAGAAGCTGCCCAACAGCCACGCGCTGTACCGCAGCTTCTTCCGCTTCCCCGATGGACCACCGGCCACCAGCTTCGAGTTGAACGGCTGGGGCGACGATCTGGTGCACGACTATCTGAAGGGCATCGAGGTCGATGGCCGCCTGGGCGTGCTGTACAGCAACAAGGACTATGGCTGCGAGTGGGATTACGACTGGCGCAACAAGCGCTTCCTGGCCGAGGACAACACGCGCTTCGGCGTCAACATCGTGATGTACGCATTGAACAATTGAGTGAGAGCCCCCCATGAACCGCCCTGATCTCGATTCCCTGCTGCCGCGCCTGCACGATCTGCGCGCCGCCCTGGCCCGTGCCGTGGTCGGCCAGCACACGGTGGTCGAGCAGCTGCTGATCGGACTGCTGGCCGGCGGCCACTGCCTGCTGGAAGGCGCGCCCGGCCTGGGCAAGACCCTGCTGGTGCGTTCGCTGGGGCAGGCGCTGGAGCTGCAGTTCCGACGCGTGCAGTTCACGCCGGACCTGATGCCCAGCGACATTCTGGGTACCGAGCTGCTGGAGGAAGACCACGGCACCGGCCATCGTCATTTCCGCTTCCAGCAGGGGCCGGTCTTCACCAATCTGCTGCTGGCGGATGAGCTCAACCGCACGCCGCCCAAGACCCAGGCCGCGCTGCTGGAAGCCATGCAGGAACGCACCGTCAGCTATGCCGGCACCACCTATGCGCTGCCCGCGCCGTTCTTCGTGCTGGCCACGCAGAATCCGATCGAACAGGCCGGTACCTATCCGCTGCCGGAGGCCCAGCTGGACCGCTTCCTGCTGCACGTCCTGGTCGATTACCCCAGCGAGGCCGAGGAGCGCCAGATCCTGGAACAGACCACCGGCGGTGCCGGCGAGGCGGTGCCGAAGGTGATGGACGCCGCTGCGGTCATCGCCCTGCAGGCGGCAGTGCGCCAGGTGCACGTCAGCCCCGATGTGCTGGCCTGGATCACGCGGCTGGTGCGTGCCAGCCGACCCGGGCCGGAAGCGCCCGCGGCGATCAACCAGTGGGTGAAGTGGGGTGCGGGACCACGCGCCGGGCAATCGCTGGTGCTCGCGGCCAAGGCGCGCGCGTTGCTGCAGGGCCGCTTCGCCGCCACCCGCGAGGACGTGCAGGCCCTGGCTGCACCGGTGATGCGCCACCGCCTGCTGCTGTCGTTCGCCGCCGAAGCCGAACAGAAGCGCGCCGACGACGTGGTCGCCGCTCTGCTGCACGCCGTGCCGTTCCCCGGGTGATCCACGCGTGAGTGCTGGCACGCTGGTCCTGCCTCCCGAACTGCGAGCGCGCCTGCGCGCGCTGCGGTTGCGGCCACGTCTGGCCAGCGGCGCGAGCGGCATCGGCCAGCACGCGAGCCGCAGTCGTGGCGCCGGCCTGGAATTCGCCCAGTACCGCGCCTACGAACCCGGCGATGAACTGCGCCAGATCGACTGGAAACTGTACGCGCGCTCGGACCGCTTCTTCGTGCGCGAGTCGGAGCGCGAAAGCCCGATCACGGTATGGCTGCTGCTCGATGCCACCGCATCGGCCGGCCAGTCCGATCGCACCGCGCCGGCACGCAGCCGCCTGGATCACATGCGTATGCTGGCCGCCTGTGTCTGCGAGCTGGCACTGCAGCAGGGCGATCATTTCGGCCTGCTGACCGTCACCGGCGACGGCCTGCAGCTGGTACCCGCAGCGCAGGGCGCACGCCAGCGCGACCGCGTGCACCTGCAACTGCATGCCCTGCAGCCACGAGGCGGCTGGCCCGCCCGTGACACGCTGCGCCCGCTGTGGGAGCGCGTTCGCCCGGGCGACCTGCTGCTGGCCATCGGCGATGGCTTTGATGACGCCGGCATCGTGCTGCTGGAGCACCTGGCCAGTGCACGCCGCGAGGTACTGCTGCTGCAGGTGCTGACCGCCGACGAGCGCGACTTCCCGTTCGATGCCGGCCATCGGTTCCGCGACCCTGAAACCGGCGAGGAACTGCTCGGCGATGGCGCGGCGATCCGCGCCGACTACCTGCAGCGTTTCACCGCTGCACACACAGCACTGCACCTGCGGCTGCAGGCCAGTGGCATCGCCAGTGCCACCGGCTGGCTCGATCAACCGGTGGACCAGCCGCTGCAGGCGCTGTTCGGCCGCGGGGGCGGCGCGTGAGCCTGCTGTTTCCGCTCGGGCTGGCCGCACTGGCGGCGTGGCTGCTGCCGCTGCTGATCCATCTCGCGCGTCGCCATCCCTACACGCCGCTGGACTTCGCCGCGCTGCGCTGGCTGCGTGCACGGATCCGCCCGCGCCAGCGCATCCGCTTCGATGACTGGCCGCTGCTGCTGGTGCGGTTGCTGCTGCTTGCCGCGCTGGCCGTGCTGCTGGCGCGGCCGGCATTGACCGGACCGGCGCCGGCTACCGGCGCATGGACGGTCGTCGCACCCGGTCTGGATGCGACCGCGCTGCATGCCGGCGCTCCTGCCGGCGACGACAACTGGCGCTGGCTTGCGCCCGGATTCCCCACCATCGACCAGCCACCACCGGCCACGGATGTGGCCCTGCCCAGCCTGCTGCGCGAACTGGATGCGCAGCTGCCGACCGGCACCGCGCTGACCGTGCACGTGCCCGATCCGCTGCCCGGCCTCGACGGCATGCGCCTGCAGCTCTCGCGGGCGGTGCAATGGCAGACACATCCCCGTGCGACTGCTGCAACGGCCGCGCCCACCCCGCTGCCGCAACTGCGCATGCACGCTGATGCCCCGGCCGCGGCACAGCGCTGGCTGGCTGCGCTGCAGCGCGCATGGGGCACCCGATCACCCGCGCCCGCCTTGCCTGCGGATGCGCTGCCCGCTTCGGGTGAAGTCGGTGTCTGGAGCCGCGCCGATGCGCTGCCCGCTCACTGGCAGGCATGGCTGCAGGACGGTGGCAGCGTGCTGACCGCCGCCCGGCCGGCAGCGGATGCACGCCCGCTGCTGCGCGACGCCGAAGGCGCGACGCTGCTGTGGCAGCAGCGCGTTGGCCACGGCCGCCTGCTGTTCCTGCCCGGCGAATGGAATGCCGCGGGCAATGCCGCGCTGCGCGATGCCCGCCTGCCGCACACCCTGCTGCAGGCGTTGCAACCCGCGCCACCGCCGCGCTCAGGCGATGCGCAGGATCACGCACCGCGCCAGGTCGCCCTGCCGGCTGCCACGCCTGCCGTGCGTGAGCCCACCGCCTGGCTGCTGCTGGCCATCGTGCTGTTGTTCGCACTGGAGCGCTGGATGGCCAGCAACGCGCGGCGGAGGCTGCCCGCATGACGATGCTGCAACGCGCCTGGCAGCGCGCACGGCGCCGCAGCGGCGCCATCACTCTGCTGCTGGGACTGCCGTGGGCGCTGGCCACGACCACACTTGCACTGCGCCTGGGCGGGTTCGATATCGCCTGCATCGTTGCGACGGCCACTCTGCTCGCCTGCACGGTGCTGGCCACGGTCCACGCCCGCCGCTTGGATCGCCGCTGGGTGCAGCGCCGGCTTGACGGCAGCGGGGCAAGCGAAGACAGCGCCGACCTGCTGTTCGCCGATCCTGCCGCACTCAATCCGCTGCAGCAGCGCCAGCGCGACCATGTGCAGGCCGCGCTCGAACGCGCCATGCCGGAACTGCGTCCGCGCTGGCCGCGCGGCGCGTTGCTGCTGTGCTGGGTCGGGGGGATCGCCGTCGCACTGCTTGCGTTGGGCTGGCCACGGTCCGGTCTGTCCATGCCGGGCGTGTCCTCGTCGCGCCCCGCTGCCCCGGCAGTTGTGGGCCCGTTGCAGCTGCAGTCCACCCGCTTGCGCATCGAGGCTCCGGCCTATACGGGTCAACCACCCCGTAACCAGAACGCACTCGATGCCAAGGTCGCCGCCGACAGCCGCCTGTCCTGGTCGCTGCGCTTTGATCGTGCGCCCCGCAGCGCATGGCTGCAGTTCCACGATGGCCGGCGCGTGCCGCTGAGCGAGCGCGACGGCCACTGGCAGGCGCAGGATGTGGCCCGTGCACCGGTGCTGTACCGCGTGGTCAGCGAACCGGCACTGGCCACGACACGCCTGTACCGCCTGGACGTGGTGGCGGACCGCGCCCCGACCGTACGCGTGCTGGAGCCCGCTGCCAGCCTGGTACTGGGCACGCCCGGGCAGCGCCAGTGGGCACTGCGCTTCGAGGCCAGCGACGATCACGGCGTGGCCACGCAGGCCCGCCTGTCGATCACCCTCACCCAGGGCAGCGGCGAGAACATCACCTTCGTCCAGCGCAGCGTGACGCTCACCGGCAGTGGCGAAGCAACGGCGCGACGGTTCGCTCACACGCTGGATCTGGGCGCACTGGGAGCGCAGCCCGGCAACGATGTGATCGCCCAGCTGGAAGTGCGCGACAACCATGCCCCGACACCCCAGACCGGCCGCAGCAGCAGCGTGATCCTGCGCCTGCCCAGCAGCGAGGCGGTGCTGGGCGCCGAGCTGGAAGGCCGCATCAAGAAGACCCTGCCGGCCTACTTCCGCAGCCAACGGCAGATCATCCTCGATGCGGAAGCGCTGATCCGCCAGCGGCGCAGCCTGGCCGCCGATGACTTCGTCAAGCGCAGCGACGCCATCGGCGTCGACCAGCGCATCCTGCGCCTGCGCTACGGCCAGTTCCTTGGCGAAGAGAGCGAAGGCGCACCGAAGCCGCCGCCAACCAGCGACCTGCCGACCAGTGACGCCCCCACCGCAGACGACCACGGCGACGATCACGACCATGATCACGACCACGCGGCGCAGCCGCAGGCCGGCGACCACGATGCGCATGGTCACGACCACGGCGGCAACGCAGGCAACGCCGATACGCCACCGGTGTTCGGCAGCGCCACGGACGTGCTGACCGAGTATGGCCACACGCACGACCACGCCGAGGCGGCGACCCTGCTCGATCCGCAGACCCGCGCGACGTTGAAGGCGGCACTCGACCAGATGTGGGCCTCCGAAGGCGAGCTGCGCCAGGGGCGCCCGGAGCAGGCGCTGCCGTACGCCTACAAGGCACTGGGATTCATCAAGCAGGTCCAGCAGGCCGAACGCATCTACCTGGCCCGCGTCGGCCCGGAACTGCCGCCCATCGATGAGGGCCGGCGCCTGGGCGGTGACCGCGCCGGGCTGGCCAGCCGACAGCTGCCACTGACGGCACGCACGGCACCGGACCCGGCCATCGTCGAGGCCTGGCAGCGACTGGGGGACGGCGACGGCACGCCGGATCTGGACGCGCTGGCGGGCTGGCAGCAGCGCAATGCGACCTACCTGCCCGACGCGCTCGACCTGGCGGCCGCCATCGAACAGTTGCGCATCGAGCCAGGCTGTGCCGACTGCCGGCAGCGCCTGCGGGCACAGCTGTGGAGGGCACTGCAGCGCCCCGTGCCGCAGGCCACACGCCGCAGCGCGGCCGATGCGATGGGGCAGCGATACCTGGATGCACTGGAGGCGCAGCCATGAATCTGTCGGCACCGGCTCTGTGGGTCGCGCTCGTCCTGGTGCTGATCGTACTCGTCGCCAGCGCGCGCCAGCTGCGCGCACCGGTGCGACCGCGTGGCCCGCTGTTGGCCGTGCTCGGCCTGCAGGTCATCGCCGCTGCACTGCTGTACGCATGCCTGCTGCCGCCCACACGGCAGCAGCCCGCTGCGGGCCTGGTGGTGCTGGGTGCCGATGCCGGAAGGGCCAGCGCGCCGCCGGCAAGCGAGGGACCGCTCCTCCTGTTGCCCGAAGCCACCCAGGTGCCGGGCGCGACGCGTGTGCCGGACCTGGCGACGGCGCTGCGCCAGCATCCCTCGACGCGGCTGACCCTGGTCGGCGCCGGCCTGGAGGCACGCGACCGCGACGCCACGCTGCCCGCGCAGGTCCATTGGCGGGCACCGCCCGCCCCTCGCGGCTGGACCGCGCTGCAGCTGCCCGCGGATGTCACCCCTGGCGCGCGCTTCGACGTGCAGGCGCAGGCCCGCGGCGTCCCCCGTGCGCAGGCTGAGCTGCTGGACCCGGCTGACACGGTGATCGATCGTGCCCCGCTGGGCGAGGACGGACGGGTGCGACTGAGTGGCGTGGCCCGTGCCGAAGGCCGCAGCGTGTTCCGCCTGCGCCTGCTGGATGGCGAAGGCCATGTCGTCGATACCGTTCCGGTACCCCAGCAGACCCTGCCGGCCACACGGGTACGCCTGCAGATCCGTGCCGGCACGCCGGGACCCGAACTGAAATACCTGCGACGCTGGGCCACCGATGCCGGCATCGACGTGCAGATGCAGGCCGACACCGGCGCCGGCCTCAGCATCAGCGAAGGTCAGGTCGGTCTGGACGCGGCATCGTTGGCGCGCACCGACCTGCTGCTGCTGGACGAGCGCAGCCTGGCCACGCTGGGGAGTGGCCAGCTCGCAGCGGTGCGCCAGGCGATGCACGAGGGCCTGGGTGTGCTGGTCCGCAGTGCCGGCGTGCCATCGGCCGGTGCGCGGCAACGCCTGCGTGAGCTCGGCCTGCCCGTGCAGGGCGATGGCGCCAGCCGGAGCGTCACGCTGCCCGGCGATGGTGACAGCGCGATGCTGGCAGCCCGACGCGGTCCGCTGGCGTCGGGCACGCTGCCCACCCGCGATGGCGAAGAGGCTGATCGTGATTCGCATGCCGCCGCGCTGCCCACCTTGGAACAGCTTGCGCTGCAGGTGCCTGCCACCACCGCGCTGCTGCACGACCGCAGCGGCGCTGCCATCGGAGGCTGGCGCGATGCCGGCAAGGGTCGCATCGGCCTGCTGCCGCTGACCGACACGTGGCGCTGGGTGCTGGCCGGCCGCGACGATCGCCATGGCGAGCTGTGGAGCGACGTGGTCGGCACCCTGGCGCGCGCGCAGGGCGGCAGCACCGCGCCGTGGTCGCCGCAGCCGATTGCGTGGGCCGGGGAACGACAGGCCCTGTGCGATGTGCAGGCGCCGTTGCAGGTGTTCGATGCACGGGGCGCGTCGGTGGCGCTGATCGTGGACGGCGGCACCGGCAGCGCACGCTGTGCCGGCTGGTGGCCACGCGAGGCCGGTTGGCACCGGCTCCAGCAGGGCGAACGCTCCTACTGGCGCTATGTGTTCGACAGGACGGATGCGGCGGCGCTGCACCGGCAGGGAATGATCGATGCGACGGCGCAGGCCCTGGCCACCTCGGCACCGGTCAAGGCACAGGCGACGCAGCCCGTACCGGGATCACGCTGGCCGTGGTGGCTGGCCTTCGTGCTGTGTGCCTCGCTGCTGTGGTGGCTGGAACGGCGGCCGCCCGGCGTTGCCCGTACGGCATAGCTTCCCCCCATCCTTCGCTCACTTCAGCGGCGGTGCACCACCGCAACCCTCCTGCTGCGCACAGAACTGCAGCGCGCGACGCTGCTGTTCCGCGCTCAGTTCCGGCGGTGGCCGTGCGATGGCGGACTGGATCTGATCCGGCCCCCCGGTGATCTTGTTCAAGCCCTTGCCCGCCGCCAGCAAGCCCTTGACCACGCCCATCATCACGTAGCCGCCGGCCATGCTTACCTGCTCGGGCGTCGGCGGTTCACTCCAGTTGCGGCTGAAGCGGTTGTTCTCGATCTTCACCGGGTTCCTGAAGCGGTACAGATCCAGTGGCTGATCGTCTTCAGGCTTCAGCGCGCGCACTTCGCCGAGGGTGGTGACGTTGCCCTGCGCGGGCGTGCCTTCGGGGGTCACGACAGACTCCGGCGGTGCGGCGACGGTCTGCCCGGGTTCGGGCACCACCGATACGGGTGATGGCGCCTGCTGCGCCTGCGCGGTACCGGCCAGCACCAGGCCGGCCAGAAGTGCTCCCTGCGTTGCTCGTCGTGCCACCCCTACCGCCCCTGTTGGTTGCATCCTTCGCCTGAGGATACGGATGGCGGCTTCAGATTTCGTTGGAACGGCGCGCGCTGTTCAGCCCGCGCTGAAGTGGACTGCACGTCCGCGCCCGCGAGGTGCACCTGTCATTTGTTCGAGGCGGGCCAGCCCGTTGTTCCGGCGCACGCGGCAGGCGTTTCACTGGATTCGACGTCCGGCTGCCGCCCGCGCACTGAACGGTTCACTCCGTCCCGCTGCGGGGTCTCACATCCTGAGACCCATCTGTGGTGCCATGTGCCCCCCTGGAATCCGTGCACCCATGGCCTACGAACTCGCCAAGCGCACCGCCGACGCGGAGCAGCAACTCGCGACCCGCGACGGTCTGCCCGCCCGCGACGGTGCCCTGCTCAGCGCGCGCCTGCAGCGCCGCTACCACGACCGCATCACCGGCAGCTTTGCCATCCCCGGCCGCGAGGGCCGATATGCGCCCATTCCGGAATCGGTACCGCCGGCCCTTGCCGCCGCATTGAAGGCACGTGGCATCGAACAGCTGTACAGCCACCAGGCCGAGGCCTGGGAGGCCAGCCAGCGCGGCGAGCATGTGGCCATCGTCACCCCGACCGCCAGCGGCAAGTCGCTGTGCTACACCCTGCCGGTGGTCAGTGCGGCCATGCAGGACAACGCCAAGGCGCTGTACCTGTTCCCCACCAAGGCGCTGGCGCAGGACCAGGTGGCCGAACTGCTGGAGCTCAACCGCGCCGGCGATCTCGGGGTGAAGGCGTTCACCTTCGATGGCGACACGCCCGGGGACGCGCGGCAGGCGATCCGCCTGCATGGCGACATCGTGGTATCCAATCCCGACATGCTGCACCAGGCGATCCTGCCGCATCACACCAAGTGGGCGCAGTTCTTCGAGAACCTGCGCTACATCGTCATCGACGAAGTGCATACCTACCGCGGCGTGTTCGGCAGCCATGTCACCAACGTACTGCGCCGGCTCAAGCGCATCTGTGCGTTCTATGGCGTGCAACCCCAGTTCATCCTGTGCTCGGCCACCATCGGCAATCCGCAGGCCCATGCCGAAGCCCTGATCGAAGCACCGGTCACGGCCATCACCGAGTCCGGTGCGCCCAGCGGACCGAAGCAGGTGCTGCTGTGGAACCCGCCGGTCATCAACCCGGACCTGGGCCTGCGTGCATCGGCGCGTTCGCAGAGCAACCGCATCGCCCGCATCGCGATCAAGTCCGGCCTCAAGACCCTGGTGTTCGCGCAGACGCGGCTGATGGTCGAAGTGCTGACCAAGTACCTGAAGGACATCTTCGACCACGATCCGCGCAAGCCACCGCGCATCCGCGCCTATCGCGGCGGTTACCTGCCCACCGAGCGTCGCGAGACCGAACGCGCCATGCGCGCGGGCAGCATCGATGGCATCGTCAGCACCTCGGCGCTGGAACTGGGCGTGGATATCGGCAGTCTGGACGTGGTGATCCTCAACGGCTATCCGGGCAGCGTGGCCGCCACCTGGCAGCGTTTCGGCCGTGCCGGACGCCGCCAGCAGCCCGCGCTGGGCGTGATGGTGGCCAGTTCGCAGCCGCTGGACCAGTACGTGGTACGCCATCCGGACTTCTTCGCCGAAGCCTCGCCCGAACATGCGCGCATCGCCCCGGACCAGCCACTGATCCTGTTCGACCACATCCGCTGCGCGGCCTTCGAGCTGCCGTTCCGGGTCGGCGATGGCTTCGGCCCGATCGATCCGGAGGTGTTCCTGGAAGCCCTGGCCGAGACCGACGTGGTCCATCGCGAAGGCGAGCGCTGGGAGTGGATCGCCGACAGCTATCCGGCCAACGCGGTGAGCCTGCGCGCGGTGGCCGACGGCAACTTCGTGGTGGTCGACCGCAGCGACGGCCGCCAGCAGATCATCGCCGAGGTCGATTACTCCGCCGCCGCGCTGACCCTGTACGAGGGCGCCATCCACATGGTGCAGTCCACGCCGTACCAGGTGGAGACGCTGGACTGGGAGGGGCGCAAGGCCTACGTCACCCGCACCCACGTGGACTACTACACCGACAGCATCGACTTCACCAAGCTCAAGGTGCTGGATCGTTTCGACGGCGGCGTGGCCGGGCGCGGCGATTCGCACCACGGCGAGGTGCACGTGGTGCGCCGCGTGGCCGGCTACAAGAAGATCCGGTACTACACCCACGAGAACATCGGCTACGGCCCGGTCAACCTGCCCGACCAGGAACTGCACACCACCGCAGTGTGGTGGCAGCTCCCGCAGGCGCTGCTGCTGCGTGCGTTCGCCAGCCGGCAGGACGCGCTGGATGGCTTCCTGGGTGCCGCCTACGCGCTGCACATCGTCGCTACGGTGGCGGTGATGGCCGACGCACGCGATCTGCAGAAGTCGGTCGGCAATGGCGACGGTGCATGGTTCGCGGTTGCCGACCAGAGCGGCCGCGGCCAGCTGCGCGGCAGCGATGGCGATCCGGGCGCGGTCGAGCTGCTGCAGGTGTTCGTGCCGACCGTGTACCTGTACGACAACTTCCCGGGCGGCGTCGGCCTGAGCGAACCCCTGTGGCAGCGCCAGGCGGAGCTGGTGCAGCGCGCGCGCGAACTCGTGCAGCGCTGCGACTGCACGGCGGGCTGTCCGGCCTGCGTCGGCCCGGTACTGGCGGCGCAGGAGGAGGACGAGACCTCGCCGCGCGCACTGGCATTGCGCGTGCTGGACCTGTTCGATGCCGACGCCTGCCAGCACGTGCCCGATGCGGTGCCCGCCACCCGTGGCGCCGTGGAGCTGCTGGCACCGTGAGCCTGAGCCTGGACAAGCTGCGTCTGCTGCGGAAGCAGGCGGGCGACCCGAAGGCCGGGCCGCCGGCTGTCACGGCGGCGGCGCCCGCAGCGGTCGTCCCGGCAGCGGCCAATGATGCACGGCAGCCACCGGCCGAACGCTCGGTATTCGCCTGGGTTGAACAGGAGATCCGCCACAAGCCGACCGGCCCGGCCGTCATGACACCCGCCCCCACCACGCCACCGTTGCGGCAGCCCCACGTCGGCAGCCTGCATCGCCTGCTGGGATTGCGCACACGCGGCAGCGCAGCGCCCCTGCACGCGACCGCACAGGACCGGCGGCTGCCCGGCGAGGAGATCGCGCCAGGCCTGTTCCTGATCGAATCCCTGCAGCCGCAGCCGGTTCCGAAGGTTCCCCTGTCGCTGGCGTTCGCCCGGCGCGAGAACGAGCACGTGGCCGCGCACGACCTGCTGTTCTTCGATACCGAGACCACCGGGCTGGCCGGCGGCACCGGGACCCGCGCCTTCATGATCGGTGCTGCCGACTGGTACACCTGCCCGCAGCGCGGCGAAGGCCTGCGCATCCGCCAGTTGCTGATATCGACGATGGCCGCCGAAGAGGCGATGCTGGCCACCTTCGCCGGCTGGCTGCAGCCCTCCACGGTGTTCTGCAGCTACAACGGCCGCAGCTACGATGCGCCCCTGCTGAAGGCGCGCTACCGGCTGGCGCGCCAACGCGACCCGATCAGTGCCCTGGATCATGTCGACCTGCTGTATCCGACCCGCCGCCGCTATCGCGGCACCTGGGAGAACTGCAGGCTGTCCACCATCGAGCGCCAGCTGCTGCGCGTGATCCGCGAAGACGATCTGCCGGGATCGGAGGCACCGGGCGCGTGGCTGCGGTTCCTGCGCGGCGGCGACGCGGTGAACCTGCGCCGGGTGGCCGATCACAATCACCAGGACGTGGTGACCCTGGCCCTGCTGCTGCAGCGGCTGGTCCGCGAGGAAGCACAGGAGCGCGAACTGCTCGCCCTGCAGGCGCCACCCGGCATGGCCTGAGCCGGGTCCTGTGTGTTCGCGGACGGTGTGACTTTATGACTGAATGCGATGGGGTTGGCAGAATGATGCCCTGCCGCTGGACCCCCAGGCGGCCCCGCCGGAGACTGGCGCGGCTCACGACACGGAGGTTCCATGAGCACCCAGGTCCCGGGCTCCCAGCTGCGCTCCCTTGCTGCCCTGCTGGCCGGCACGGAGGCGTCCAGCACGCTGGCCGGATTCCATGGCGAGGACCAGGCGGCGCTGCTGGCCCGGCTGGATGACGGGCAACTGGCCAGCCTGCTGCCGATGGCCCTGGGGTGCGACGGGCTGCCGCCCACCGATAGCGCCCGCCAGTGGGCGCACCGCATTCTCGACGCCGACGCGCAGCGGCAGCCCCGTCTTACCGTTGCGATCTGCGCCGCTGCACTGCTGCGCTTGTCCCGGCGCAGCACCGGTACACGGTCGGGCGCGCTTCGTCCGGTCGACGGCGTGGCCCTGCTTGCGCGCTGCACCGAGCCCGGCCACGAGCGGCTGCAGGCGCCCGCGCTGGCATTGCTGCAGCACTGCGGCCTGCACGCCGGGGCAAGCGTCGAAGCCGGCAGCGATGCACTGGCGCTGCTGGCGTTGGCGCGCTGTGCCGGTGCCGACGGCAGCGGAACGCTGGCCTCGCTGCTGGACGGCTGCAGCGCGCACCCGCTGCTGCGTGATGAGCTTCGCCTGGTGGCGCACTGGCCGTTGCAGGACCTGTTGCGCCATGCCCGCATCGCCGAGCTGTACCCCACCGAGGCCGACATCGATCCGGCACCCGCCGATCTGCAGCCACTGAGCGAACACGACACCTACCTGCAGTTCGCCGAGCACGCATTGCAGCAGGCAGCGCAGCGCCTGCAGGCGATCCACAGTGGCCAGGCGCCCTACATCGCTGACCGTGCCTTCAGCATCGCCGAAGCCGGTGTGCTCTGGCGTGCCACGCGCGCGGCACTGGAATGCGATGCGCCCTGGCTGCGGCCCTTGCTGGCGCAGGTGCTGCCACCGGTGTGCGTTGCCCCGACCGCCGCCCGGACCCTGCCCTCGCAATCGGTGGCGGTGGCGCTGGCCAAGGCGGTCAATGCGATGCCCACCCCCGAGGCCATCGCCGCGCTGGCGCTGGCGCGGTCGCAGGTGCGCCATGCCGGTATCGCGCGGAAGCTGGACCGCCATCTGGCCGCCGCCGAACGCCGCCTCGCACAGCGCCCGCAACTGCTGCTGCGCCTGCCGGTCATTGCCGCCGGCAGGCGCTCACTGGCCAGCCTGGCCCGTGCCCTGGAGGCCACGTTCGTGCTGGGCGGCGAGTGGGCACTGCAGGACTGGCGCGACGCGTGCCGGCAACCGGCATTGGCCACCCTGCTGCAGGGCCTGGTCTGGCAGCTCGCGGATGCGCGCGGGCACTGGATCGATGCGATGCCGGTGGACGGCGCGGAGGCGTTCGCCGATGCGCATGGCATCGTGGTCGCGTTGCAGGGCCGCAACCGCCTGCGCCTGTGGCATCCCGCCCGCAGCCAACCCCATCTGCGCGCCGCCTGGCGCGCGCGGCTGATCGAGCAGCGCTGCCGGCAACCGCTTCGCCAGGTGTTCCGCGAACACTATCTGGACGCCCGCGGCGAACCCGCCGATACCGCTGCATTCAATGGGCTGACGCTGTCGGTGGCGACCTTGGCCGGGCTGGCCCGTCGGCAAGGCTGGCACGGCGATGACGGCGGCCAGCTGATGTTGGCCAAAGGCCCGTGGCGGATCGGCTGGCAGCTGTCAGCACCGCTGTCGCATGGCCTTGCCGGTGAGATCCGCAGCGGCCGCGTCCAGTTCCAGCGGCAGCATCGCGACGCGTGGCAACCGGTGCAGGCGCGCGAGCTGCCCGCAGTGGTGGCGTCCGAACTGCTGCGCGAACTCGACCTGCTGGCCAGTACCTGCGCATGCGGTGGCGAGGGCATGCCACTGCCGCCGGCCCGCATGGTCCGCTTGCGCGGGCGGACCCTGGAGCATCTGCTGGCCGCTCATCCGCAGCGTGACCTGATGACCTTCCAGCGCCGCCATGTGCAGGTCGGCCACTACAGGCTGCACCTGGCCACCGCCCGCGCCAGCCTTGCCGGGCAGACGCTGGCCTTGCCGGATCTGCCGGCGCGGCCACGCCGCTGGCTGCCTTACGACGACGCCGTGCTGGCGCAGCTGCTGGGCCGCATCGAACAGCTCGCCGAACGGGTATTGACGCCCCCTGAAGCCCCGATCGATGAGACTGTCTGCTCCTGATGCGTGGAGGATCCGCGATGCGTTCCAGTCTCTGGTTGATGCTCGGTTGTACCCTGCCGCTGGCCGCCTGCAGCCATGCGGGCGGCAGTGCAGGCAGTGGCAGCAGCAGCGATCCTGCACCCCGGCCTCCGCATGTCGCAGGAAGCCCGCAGCGATGCAACCCGGAAAAGCTGGAGGGGCTGGCAGGCAGGGCCGCCGACGAGGCCACGGTGAAGCAGGTGGTTGAAGCCAGTGGTGCACGCACGGCGCGGGTGGTGAAGCCCGGCATGGCGGTGACCATGGATTTCCGCGAGGACCGGGTCACCATCGAGGTCGACGCGCAGAACCGGATCGTGCGCGCCAACTGCGGTTGAGCCGCTAACGCCGGGCCGGGCCCGGCGGTTTCCATCCGCATGCACGTCGCTGGGCACGCCGGGCATGGCCCGGCGCTACCGCCGCTTCACAGCTGCTGGGCCTTGCCATTGGCCAGCGCACGGGCGATCACCTGCTGCGCCTGTCGCGAGGCCTGCTCGTGCAGGCGTGCCTGGCGTTCGCCGAGCGCGGCCTGCTGGCTGCCCAGCGCCGCCTGGCGGCTGGCCAGCGCGGCCTGCTCTCCGGCCAGCCGACCCATCTCGCTGCTCCGCCCCGACTGGCGTTCGTCATCACGAGCAGCCTGAAGGGCGCGCCGCGCTTCAGCGGCGGCCTGCCGCGCGAGCGCTGCATCGTCGACCGAGTCACGCGCGGCCCTGGCCGCTTCGGCCGCCGCTTCACGATTGATGTCATGGGCAGCCATCGCACTGCGCGCAGTGCGCATCGCATCCTGCGCGATCTGGCGTGCATGTTCGCTCTGCAACCGGCCCAGTTCGCCCTGCCGGCGGCCGAGCTCGCCCTGCTGGCGACCCAGCACGCTCTGCTGGCGTCCCAGTTCGCCCTGCTGACGGCCCAGTTCCGCCGCGCCGGCATAGGCACGTTGCAGTGACTGCACCAGCATCGGATCACGCACCACGTAGCGCTTGTCACCCTGGCGGAACCACAGTGCCGGTCCCTTGCCGAGCTGCCTGCGGGCCTGCGCCACGTCATCGATGCCGCCATTGGCGAAGGTCGAATCCCCATCCACCAGCACGTAGGCCTGGCGCGGCGACTCGCCCAGATCCAACGTCCCGTAGGTGGTGATGGAGGTGCCGGTAGAGGTCATGCCGTCATGGTCCTCGTCCACGTCGGTCCCATCGTCGAAGGCCCCCACATCGGCATCATCGGGTCCGGTCACATCGTCCGGCCCGGTCACGTCAGCCGGCGGCGCGGGGGGAACCGGCACGGCCGGCAGGTGCGCCGACGCTGCCGGCGCCGGCGGTGCCTTCGGAGCCGGCGGCGGCGACAGGGGCTTCGGGGCCGCCGGCGGTGCGGGAGGCGCCGGCGGCACCGGCGCTGCGACCAGTCGCATGGGTGCCACACCCACCACCAGCACCACGGCCGTCAGGGCAACCGCGAGCACGCGCGGGCAGGCTTTGCGCGGCTGCAGCGAGAGCAGCCGGCGCTTGAGGCTGGTCGTGTCCGGCGCGGCACTGGCCACCCCCAGGTGCGGCTGCGGTGCAACGCCCAGCTGCAGCAGCAGACGCCCGTACGCGTGGCGACTGGCCCCATGCTGGCCCACCACCGCCTCATCCACCGCTTCTTCCCGGGCCTGGGCGTACTCACGCACAGACAGCCGCAGCAGCGGGTGGAAGAAGAACAGGTGCTGCGCCAGTGCCGGCAACAATCCCCACTGCAGGTCACGGCGCTGCAGGTGCTGCAGTTCATGGGTCAATGCCAGGTCCAGCGCGTCGCCCTGCAGTGCAGTGGCGCCGGCCGGCAGCAGCAGCACCGGGCGCAGCGGCCCGACCAGCTGCGGCGCATCGATCTGTGCGCTCATCCACAGGCGCGGCGGGCGGCGAAGTCCATGCGCGTCGGCGGCCAGGTGCAGCGCCTGCACCAGCGCCGCGTCCTCGCAGGGATACGCGGCGGCCAGCATCGCGCGGCAACGCCGCCACTCCGCCAGGGTGCGCCAGGCCATCAGCAGCACACCGGAGGCCCACAGCGCGGCCAGTGCAAGCGCCCACCACGCTGTTGCGGGCGTCGCCACGACCTCCACCGGCATCGTGGCCAGCAGCTGCGCGGAGCCTTCCGCAGACAGCGGATAGACCACATCGGCGGCGATATCGGCAGCGGTCATCGCCACCGACGGCGACGCGGGCAACCAGGGCAGCTGCACCGGCTGGCTCCACACCAGGCCGAGCACGGCCTGCAACGAAACCAGCCACCACAACCGACAACGCGTGGCGGCCGACAGCGACGGCATCAGCCGGCACACGGCATACACCAGCGCCACCAGCAGCACGGTCTGCAGGCTGGTCCAGCCCAGCCGTTCCAGCATCGGGATCAGCATCGTGGTGTCCATGGCTCAGCCCTCGTGGCGACGCGATTGGAGCTGGGCGACCAGCGCTTCCAGCTCGGCCAGCTCGTTGTCGCTGACCTGCTGGCGCTGCGAAAGATAGGCCACGAACGGCGACACCGAGCCCTGCAGGGTGTTGTCGACGAACTGGGCCACCGCACCCTGCAGCACGCTGTCAGGGCCACGGGTGGCCTGGTAGCGGTACAGGCCTTCGTGCTGCCGTCGCTGCAGGTACCCCTTGGTGCGCAGCCGCTCCATCATCGTCAGCACGGTGGAACGGGCCAGCCCGCGCGCCTCGCCATAGCCGCTGGCGACCTCGCCGACACTGGCCGGCGCATGTTCATCGATGTACTGCAGCAGGGCCAGCTCCTGGTCCCCGATGGTTTTGCCGCGCATGACAGGCTCCCTTGACTACACGTGTCGTCACTGTCGGCGTGACGACACCTGTAGTCAACCCCCCGGAAGTCATGGGCCGACGAACGGTAGGGGGCAAGCGCAGCATCCCCGTCTCCTCTCCGTGCACGGCGTTTCCTGGCGCCCCCTTCCGCCGGGCGCGTGCATCCCGGTCGGGCAGGCCGATCCGATAGAGTTGGCCCTGGCGACGAGCCTTCTCTTCTCCATCTTCAGGAATCGCATGCATGCGTACTCCGGTTGGCCGCTGGCTGCGGCGGCCTTCAACAGCCTCCTTACTTGCGGCGTGCCTGTCCGCCGCTCTGCCCGCGCATGCGGCAGACGCAGGCAATGCACTTTCCAGTGGCCGCGCACTGCTGGAGCGAATCACAGGCAACGAGGAGGGGCGTAAGTGCAGCGACGCACTGTGCCGCGCTCGCGCGGTGTCCTGGGCCCAGGGTTACATCGCGGCAGTCGCCGACAGCAGCGCCGGGCAATGGTGTGGACGAGCCACGGTCCTGCCCCATGAGCTTGTGGATCGCGTGTACAGCCACCTGAAGGCGCTTCCGCGCGCCCGCCTCGAGGAAGACGCATCGACGCTGACGCGGGAAGCGCTGGTTCACTCTTTCCCGTGTTCCCATGCGGCTCCATCGAGCAACAGCAGACCTGCCCAGGAGCGATGATGCCCCGATCCTTGATCAGTGCGTTCGCATTGCTTGTGCTGCACATTCCCGCCTCACATGCGTGGGAGTGCGAGACGGATCCTGCGAAGTTCAGGTTCACATCGGACTCGCCTTCCACGTTCAACCTGGGTGAGCGGGAGGAAGTGGACAGGGCCTACGCCGCCCTGGCCAAGCACCTGCAACCGCTGCAGGGCTATCGGGCACCGAGGATCTTCTATTCAAAGGGCTTCAGCGCGATCCGGGAACATGACTGCAAGGCCGGAAAGTGCACCGCCATGGAGGTGCTGGAAGGCCTCCAGGAATGCGGCGCAGGCGGAATGAGCAGGCAGGATGCCTGTTACCCGTTGGCAGTCGTGCATGAAGGCAGGCTCTATTGCCTTCTGTACCCTGGCCAGAAGGACTTCGATCCTTCCAGGCCGTTTACACCCTATGTGCCCTTCAACAATAGCTGATGCGCGGGATCAGTCCCGCAGATCCTGCAGCTGATCGCGTGGGAAGAAGTCCGGATCGTCCTGTCCATCCAGCATCGCCTCGACCCGTTCGTCGAACTCGCGGGCGGCGGCAGCGGAGGCGTCGGGCCCCAGGAATGCGGAGTATCCGTTTCCAGCGAGGCCAAGCGCGGCGACCGTTCTCCGTTCGCCGTCCTCGCCCCACAGATAGTCGTGGACAACGACCAGGCCGGCATCGTCCGTGGCCAGGAACTCGGCTGCGCTGCGCCCCAGGGCCAGAAAGAACAGGATGTCGTAGAGACTCTCCGAATAGGTCAACGACCCGGCAACGAAGTGTCTTCCCTGATGGTCATAGGCCGCAATCCTGATGTTCTCCGCCTCTGCCGATCCCAGCACGAACTCCAGTGCCGCGCGGTTGTCCCGATGGCGCGCCAACATCGCGTTGCAGTCTGAAATGAGCGTCTGCAGACCCGGCGCATCCGGGTCGGAAAGATCCCCGCCTCCGGGAAGACTCCACTGCCCGCCGATCGAGCGCCAGTCCGACCAGCGGGACACGTCCGGCGGTGCTGCCGCAAGCCACCGCGCAAGATCTGCGCGTGAAATCCTCAATCTGAGAAAAGCCGAGTACGGTTCGGACATCGCCGCCCTTCCTCCTGGGCATGGGTCTGCGTTGCGTGCAGCGGACAGACTGTAGCAAGTCCGGCAGCAGGCATCCTCCGTTCGCTGTCAGTATCGGCATCAACGCAGTCAGGGTGGACTGCCGGCCCCGTTGGAATGTCCTCCCTCTCGGAAAGTCGCAACGGCAGCATCTAAACCCTCCTGCTGCCTGCTGCATCCCATCCGCACATCCCGCCGGGAATAACCCATGTTCCGCCCATCGCTTCCCCTTCTGCTCCTGCTGCTTGCTGCTCTGCCCCTCTCGCCGGCGTCAGCCAGCCCGGAGCCGGCGAACGAACAGGCTCGCCGCCTGATCCGCCAGACATTGCAGGACGAGCGCATTCCAGGCCTGCAGATCGCAGTGGTCAAGGACGGCCAGGTCGTGCTGTCCGAAGCGTTCGGCTTGGCCAACGTGGAAAACGGCGTTCCCGCCACACGCAGCACGCGATTCCCGTTGAACTCCGCCACCAAGGCCTTTACCGGCGTCGCCGCCGCACAGCTGGCACAGCAGGGCCGGCTGGATCTGGAAGCACCGCTGTCGCGCTATCTGGATGCACTTCCGGCCGCCTGGCAGACCGTGCGCGTACGTCAGCTGCTGGCCCACACCTCCGGCCTGCCGGACATCCTTGACGAGCGCGGGCTGCTGGGCGGAGGCACCGAGGCACAGGCCTGGCAGGCCGTGACCGCACAGCCGATGGATGCAGCACCTGGCCAACGTTTCGCCTACAACCAGACCAACTATCTGCTCCTGGCGCGGATCATCGCGCGGCAGTCGGGCGTGCCCTACGACCGCTTCCTGGCCAGCCGGCAGTTCGGCGCCGCCGGCATGGAACGCACCACCTTCGGCGACAGTTACGACCTGATCCCCGACGCCGCCACGATGTACAGCCTGGCCCCGCGCGCGACCGAAGCCGCCGATACTCCGCCACGGCTGTCGCACTGGTTCTACGACGTGCCGCCCAGCCTGTGGTCCGGCGGCGGCATCCTTACCACCGCCGATGACACCGCGCGCTGGCTGGTCGCACTGCTGGACGGGCGACTGCTGCGCGAGGACGGGCGCACACGGATGTGGACCGCCGAGCCGCTGGCCGATGGCAGGGCGGGCCCGTGGTCTGCCGGCTGGCCAGTACTGCAGGGTGCGCCGGACCGGCAGGTGGCCGGCATCGGTGGCGCGCGCTCGGCCTTCATCGTCTACCCTGACCGCGGCATCGCCGTGGTGGTGCTCACCAACCTGGTCGGCGCCAACCCGCAGCGCTTCATTCCGCGCATCGCCGATCTGTATGCGCCCCCGGTCAGCCCCGCGGGCCGCCCATCACCGGCAGGATGACCCCGCTGATGTAGCTGGCACAGGCCGGTGACGCCAGGAACACATAGGCCGGAGACAGCTCCTCCGGCTGTGCCGGGCGCCCCATGTCACTGTCCTTGCCGAACTCGGCCACGTCGGGGGCCTGCTTGTCCGCAGGATTGAGCGGCGTCCACACCGGGCCGGGGGCCACGCAGTTGACCCGGATGCCACGCGGCAGCAGCTGGCTGGCCAAGGCTTTGGTGAAAGCGTGGATCGCTCCCTTGGTCGCCGAATAGTCGATCAGCGCCTTGCTGCCGAAGAGGCCGGTTTCCGAACCCGTGTTGATGATGCTGGCGCCCTCGCCCAGGTGTGGCAGCACGGCCCGTGCCATCTGCACGTAGCCGCCGATATTGGTCTGCAGCGTCTCCTGCAGATGCTCGTCCTCCAGGTCCTCCAGGCGCTCGCAGTGCAGCTGGAAGGCGGCGTTGTTGACCAGGATGTCGACGCCCCCGAAGGCCTTGGCGACCTGCTTCACCGCCTTGTTGCAGAAACGCGGATCGCGCACGTCGCCCGCAATCACCACGCAGCGTCCGCCCTCGCTCTCCACATGCTGGCGGGTGATCTCGGCATCCTCGGCCTCATCAAGGTGCAGCACCGCCACGTCCGCCCCCTCGCGCGCGAACAGGACAGCGACGGCGCGTCCGATCCCGGAATCGCCGCCGGTGACGATCGCGCGCATGCCCTGCAGCTTGCCGCTGCCGACGTAGTCCGGTGCCAGGAAGCGCGGGGCCAGGTCCAGTTCGTGCTCATGTCCCGGCTTGGCCAGGTGCTGGGCAGGCAGGGTCTCCGGCTGGCGTCGCGTGCCCGCCTGGGTTGCCTTCTTCCTGGTCGCCTTCTTCGCCGCACGCGCATCCTTGGCCTTTTCCTGGTCCTGCAGGCGTCGCTGGCGGGCCGCAACCCGGGCGGCACGTGGATCACCGGCGGCGGCCTTGCGGGTTGCCGTCTTCACCACGCGGGGGCGTTCGGCCGCTGCTGCGGCGCTGCCCTCGGCAGCTGCCTTCGTACCCTTGCGTACTTTGGGCGACGCCTTGCGGCGGGCGGGAACCTTCTTGCTCGTAGCCATGCGGTCTCCTTCAGGTGTGGGGAATGGGGTGGGCTCAGGCGCGATCGGCAACGCCCTGCACGCCGGCATGGCCAGCGCAGTGCGCACAGCAGAAGATCTGCCCGTTGCCTTCGACGCCGTGGCCGATCACGGTGCAGTTGCAGTGCGCACAGCGTGGCGCGAAGGCGTGGATCGCGCATTCGAACGAGTCGAACGTGCCGCTGCGCCCGCCCTGCTGCAGGGTGAAACTCTTGTCGTAGTCGTTGCCGCATACATCACAGGTGGCCATGTCATACCTCCGTGGCGTGCCAGTACATGCAGTGTGGCCATCGCCGCTGTCGGCGACAGTGAATGCACCGTGTCCCGCATGTGCACGCCGTTCATGCCGCCACCACGCCGCGCGCGGCACGCTGGCGTCCTCATCACCATGGAGCAGGATCATGATCCGCGCATTCAGCGTAGCCGCACTGACCTTTGCCGTCGCCGCATGCAGCAGCACGCCAATCGCACAGGTTCAACCGATCGACGGCGTGATTTCCGGCCAGTGCCACAGCGACATGGTGCGCGGCGCCGTCGGTCTGGCAGCGTCGGCGGCCACCGTTGAACGTGCACGCGTGGACAGCGACAGCCTGCACGTGCAGGTGCTGCGCCACGACGGTCCGCGTGTTCCGCCCGCCAGCGAAGGCGGTGATCGCCTGACCATCGAGAAGGGACGCACCAACAACATCACGGCGATCTACTGCGGCTGAGCCGGCGTGCCCGCCGCAGTACACGCAACGTGGCCTGTTCCCACTGCCGCGGGCCGCGCAGGCCCGCCAGCGCGGTGAGTTCGCCACGCTCCCAGCCGGCGAACACACAGGGATCGATGTATGCCCTGCGGCACACCGCAGGGGTGTTGCCCAGACGCGCGGCAACCTGGCAGACCACCTCGCGCTGTGCTGCGGCCAGTGCGCGCTGGCTGGCAGGCTCGGGCAGCGCGGTGGCAGCCAGTGCCTGCACCGCCGCCGCCGTGCCGCCCCAGGTACGGAAATCCTTGGCGGTGAAGTCCTCACCCATCACGTCGCGCAGGTACTCGTTCACTGCGCCGGAATCGACCGGCTGCACCTGGCCATCATCGTCGCGGTACTGGAACAACGACTGCCCCGGCAGCTGCTGCAACCGTCGCACCATCTGGCCCAGGCGGCGGTCGCCCACCGTCACCTCCTGCAGTTGGCCGGACTTGCCCCGGAACCGCATGCGTACCCGCCCGCCGCGAAGCAGCTCGAGGTGGCGGTTGCGCAGGGTGGTCAGCCCGAACGAGCGGTTCTCGCGGGCATAGGTCTCATTGCCGATCCGTACCAGCGTATCGGCCAGCAGCGCCACCACCACGGCCAGCACCTTGGTCCGCGGAAATCCGGACTGCCGCAGGTCGCGTGCCAGCCGCCGCCGCAGCGTGGGCAGTGCCTCGCCGAACGCAATGATCCGATCGAACTTGCCGGCATCGCGCACCTTCGCCCAGTCGGCGTGATAACGGTACTGCTTGCGGCCACGCGCATCGCGGCCGGTCGCCTGCAGGTGGCCGTTGGCATGCGCGCAGATCCATACCGCGGTGTAAGCCGGGGGAATGGCCAATGCGCGGATACGCTGCAGCGTGGCCGCATCGCGCACTGCGTGGCCGTCAGCATCACGGTAACGGAAGCCTTTGCCTGCACGCAGCCGGGTGAAGCCCGGTTGGGTGTCATCAACGTAGCGCAGGCCGGCCGCGCGCGCCGCCGCGCGCTCGGGTGTGGGGGACGTGGGCATGCCAGCAGTGTGGCGATCGACATGACGCGGCCGCGTCAATAACGCAAGACAAACACGTGAGGATGGGTTCGCGGCTATGCTCCGGCTTTCACAGTCCCTTCCGGAGTCATGATGTCGTTCCCGATTCGCGCCCGTTCGCTCTCCGCCCTGCTGCTGCCGGCCGTGCTGGCCTTGTCCGCCTGCCAGGCGCCGGCGCTGGATGAACAGGATTCGGCCACGGCCCACGCCCAGCAGGCCGCCGAAGCCGCCAAGGCACCGGCCGATGAAGCCGGCAAGGCCACCGAGGCACCGCCGGTGGGCACCTGCGACGCCAGCCAGGTGCAGAGCCTGGTCGGCCAGGCCTACACCGACGCGCTGGGCAAGCAGGCCCAGGAAGATGCCGGTGCTCAGCAGGTGCGCGTGCTGCATCCCAATGACGCGACCACGATGGAGTTCCTGGGCGACCGCCTGAACATCGAAGTGGACGCCAAGGACGTGGTCAGCGGCGTCCGCTGCGGCTGATCCCGGCCCGCGCCGGCGGATCACCGCCGGCGCTTTCCGTTGCACCTGCAACCGTGTATTGCGGCGTTGCAGCAACCTGTGCTTTATTCGAGGCATCCGGTGGCCTCACGATGCGCTCCAGGGATTGGGCGGGCTTGAGTGTCCCCGCTCATTTCATTCCGCATCGAGGTAGAGATGGCCCCCCGCAACCGCCAAGGGCTTTACGACCCGCGCTCCGAGCGCGATGCCTGTGGATTCGGCATGGTCGCGCAGCTCGACGACCAGCCGTCGCGCCTGCTGGTGGATACCGCCATCGCCGCGCTTTCGCGGATGACCCATCGCGGCGGCGTCGCCGCTGACGGGCTCACCGGTGATGGCTGCGGGCTGCTGCTGCGTCGCCCCGATGCATTCCTGAAACTGCTGGCCAGCGAAGCGGGCATCACCGTGGCCACCCGCTTCGCGGCGGGCCTGGTGTTCCTTCCGCACGACGCCGACGCCGCGCAGGCCTGCCGGACGCAGCTGCAGGTGCAGCTTGAAGCGGTAGGCTGCCGCGTGGCGGG
Organism: Stenotrophomonas maltophilia; assembly: GCF_025642255.1. Taxonomy (NCBI): domain Bacteria; kingdom Pseudomonadati; phylum Pseudomonadota; class Gammaproteobacteria; order Lysobacterales; family Lysobacteraceae; genus Stenotrophomonas; species Stenotrophomonas maltophilia. Next base: position 97,134 of record NZ_CP106759.1, on the reverse strand, counting down.
CTGGCGCGAGGTTCCCATCGACGACAGTGTCTGCGGCCAGCTCGCGCGCGATACGCTGCCGCGCATCGAGCAGGTGTTCGTCGATGCCGGTGTCGGCCAGGACGGCACCGGCTTCGCCCTGGCGCTGTACCTCGCACGCCGTCGCAGCGAACAGCAGCTGCGCGACCATGGCGATTTCTACGTCACCACGCTTACCCCGGATGCAATCAGCTACAAGGGCATGGTCCTGCCGGACAAGCTCAGCCGCTTCTATCCGGACCTGCAGCGGCGCGAGCTGGCCTCCAGCGCGATCGTGTTCCACCAGCGCTTCTCCACCAACACGCTGCCGCGCTGGCCGCTGGCGCATCCGTTCCGCCTGCTCGCGCACAACGGCGAGATCAACACCATCGAGGGCAACCGTCGCTGGGCGCAGGCGCGCAGCAAGGTGTGGAAGACACCGCGCTTCGACATCGCCGAGTTCGATCCGGTGATCTCCATGCATGGCTCGGACTCGCAGAGCCTGGACAACATGCTGGAACTGATGGTCGCCGGCGGCATGGAATTGATCCAGGCGCTGCGCATCCTGGTGCCACCGGCGACGCAGTCGCTGGAGTTCAAGGATCCGGATCTGGCCGCGTTCTACGAGTTCCATGGCCTCAACAGCGAGCCCTGGGACGGCCCGGCCGGCATCGTCGCCTGCGACAGCCGCTATGCGGTGTGTACGCTGGACCGCAACGGCCTGCGCCCGGCGCGCTGGATGCTGACCGCCGACCGCCACTTCCTGGTCGCCTCCGAAGCGGGCGTGTGGGAAGTGCCGACCGAGCGCGTGGTACGCAAGGGCAAGCTCGGCCCCGGTGAAATGGTGGCCATCGATCTCAAGCGCGGCGACCTGCTCGATTCGGACGCGGTGGACCGCATCAACCGCGGCCGCGCACCGTACAAGCAGTGGCTGCAGCAGGGCGTGACCTACCTGCAGACCGAACTGATCGATCCTTCGCTGGTGGAGGAGCCCTTCGACGAGGGCACCCTGCGCAGTTACCACAAGCTGTACCAGCTCAGCAGCGAGGAGGTGGAGCAGGTGCTGCGGCCGCTGGCCGAGACCGAGCAGGAAGCCACCGGCTCGATGGGCGATGACACGCCGATGGCGGTACTGAGCCAGCGCAGCCGGCCACTGTACGACTACTTCCGGCAGGCATTCGCGCAGGTCACCAATCCGCCGATCGATCCGCTGCGCGAAGACTGCGCCATGTCCCTGTCCACCCAGCTCGGCAAGGAGACCAACATCTTCCATGCCGGCCCGGAGACGGTGAACCACGTCATCCTCAACTCGCCGGTATTGAGCCAACGCAAGCTGCGCCAGCTGCTGAAGATGGACCAGTACCTGCAGGCCAACCGCCTGCTCGACCTGTCCTACAGCGAGGAAGAAGGGCTGCGCAACGGCATCGAGCGCATCTGTGCGGAGGCCGAACGCGCCGCACGCGAAGGCATGGTGATGCTGCTGCTGTCCGACCGCTATCCGGTGGCCGGGCGACCGATGGTGCACGCCCTGCTGGCCACCAGTGCGGTGCATCATCACCTCTCGCGGCTGGGGCTGCGCTGCGACGTCAACCTGATCGTCGAGACCGGCACTGCGCGCGACCCGCACCATATGGCCTGCCTGCTCGGCTTCGGGGCCACCGCGGTGTACCCGTATCTTGCCTACCAGACCCTGTTCGACCTCGGCCGGCGCGGCATCCTCAAGCTCAGCAAGGGCGGTGAGCAGTCGCAGATCGGCCGCCGCTACCGCAAGGGCATCTACAAGGGCCTGTCGAAAATCATCTCGAAGATGGGCATCTGTACCGTGGCCAGCTACCGCGGCGCGCAGCTGTTCGAGATCATCGGCCTGGAGCCGGAAGTGGTCGCGCTGTGCTTCCCCGACACCGCCTCGCGCATCGGCGGCGCCGGCTTCGCGCGGCTGGATGCCGATGCGCGCGAACTGTGCGCGCAGGCCTGGGATGCACAGCAGGATGTCGATGTCGGCGGCCTGCTGAAGTACGTGCACGGCGGCGAGTACCACATGTACAACCCGGACGTGGTCACCACCCTGCAGCGCGCGGCGCGCAGTGGTGATGCCCGCGCCTGGCAGCAGTACTGCGATGCCGTGCATGCCCGGCCGCCATCGGCGTTGCGTGACCTGCTGCAGCTGGTGCCGGCGCCGACACCCACGCCGCTGGACGAGGTGGCGCCGGCCAGCGAACTGTTCCCGCGCTTCGACACCGCCGCGATCAGCCTCGGCGCGCTGTCGCCGGAAGCGCATGAGGCGCTGGCCATCGCGATGAACCGCCTCGGCGGCCGCAGCAATTCCGGCGAAGGTGGCGAAGACCCGGCCCGCTACGGCACCCCACGGCGCAGCAAGATCAAGCAGGTGGCGTCGGGTCGCTTCGGTGTCACCGCCGAGTATCTGGTCAATGCCGAGGTGCTGCAGATCAAGGTCGCGCAGGGCGCCAAGCCCGGCGAAGGCGGCCAGCTGCCGGGGCACAAGGTCAACGAGCTGATCGCCCGCCTGCGCTACGCGCGGCCGGGCATCGGCCTGATCTCGCCGCCACCGCACCACGACATCTATTCCATCGAGGACCTGGCGCAGCTCATCTACGATCTCAAGCAGGTCAACCCGACCGCGCTGGTGTCGGTGAAGCTGGTCAGCCATGCCGGCGTCGGCACCATCGCGGCCGGCGTGGTCAAGGCCGGCGCGGACCTGATCACCATCTCCGGCCACGACGGCGGCACCGGTGCCTCGCCGGTCAGCTCGATCCGCTACGCCGGTGTGCCGTGGGAACTGGGCGTGGCCGAAGCGCACCAGGCGCTGCTGGCCAACGACCTGCGCGGGCGCACCCTGCTGCAGACCGATGGTGGCCTGAAGACCGGCCTGGACGTGGTCAAGGCCGCGCTGCTGGGTGCGGACAGCTTCGGCTTCGGCACCGCGCCGATGATCGTGCTGGGCTGCAAGTACCTGCGCATCTGCCACCTCAACAACTGCGCCACCGGCGTGGCCACCCAGGACGAACGCCTGCGCGAGAACCACTTCACCGGCCAGCCCGAGCGCGTGGAGAATTTCTTCCGCCTGCTGGCCGAGGAAGTGCGTGGCTGGCTGTCGTACCTGGGCGCGCGTTCGCTGGAGGAGATCGTCGGCCGCACCGACCTGCTGCGGCAGATCGAGGCCGCACCGCGCGACGGCGTGCGCGTGGACCTGTCGCGCCTGCTGGCAGATGCGCGCTACGAAGGCAGCCATTGCGCGGCGCAGCGGCTGTACGAATCGCCGGACAGCCTGGCCACGCAGATGGATGGCCTGCTGGCGGACGCGATCAAACAGCGCAGGGGGGGCGAACATCGCTTCCTGATCCACAACACCGACCGCAGCATCGGCACCCGCCTGGCCGGCGCGGTGGCGCGCGCGCACGGCAACCAGGGCATGGCCGACGCCCCCCTGGAGCTTCGCTTCCGTGGCAGCGCCGGACAGAGCTTCGGCGCCTTCAATGTCGGCGGCCTGCATCTGGAAGTGGAGGGCGAAGCCAACGACTACGTCGGCAAAGGCATGGCCGGCGGCCGCCTGGTGGTACGTCCGCCGCGCGGCGCGCGGTTCGAGGCGCGCAGCACTGCGATCATCGGCAACACCTGCCTGTATGGCGCCACCGGTGGCGAGCTGTTCGCCGCCGGACGTGCCGGCGAGCGCTTCGCGGTCCGCAATTCCGGTGCGCTCGCGGTCGTGGAAGGCGCCGGCGATCACTGCTGCGAGTACATGACCGACGGCGTGGTACTGGTGCTGGGCAAGGTCGGCCTGAACTTCGGTGCCGGCTTCACCGGGGGGTTGGCCTACGTGCTGGATGTGGACCGCGACTTCGTGGACCGTTACAACCACGAGCTGATCGACATCCATCGCGTGTCCGCCGAAGGCTTCGAGAACTACCGCCAGCACCTGCACCGCCTGATCGGCCGCCATCGCGAACTGACCGGCAGCATCTGGGCGCAGCAGATCCTGGACGAGTTCCGCGATTACATCGGCAAGTTCTGGCTGGTCAAACCGAAGGCCGCCAGCATCGAATCGCTGACCGAGACCCTTCGACGCGCGGCGTAAGCGCCTCCGGCGCGCCGCCCGCAACCGGCGCGCGCCTGCTCCCTCACCGCAGTAGTGCCGGCCTCTGGCCGGCCATCGAAATCACAGAGCCCGCCATGAGCCGCAAGCACGCCTTCCAGTTCCTCGATCTGCCCCGCACCATGCCGCAGCGCATTCCGGTTGAACTGCGTACCTCCGGCGACTGGGGCGAGCTGTACGGAAAGTTCGGCAAGGAGGATGCGCAGTACCAGGCCGGGCGCTGCCTGGACTGCGGCAACCCTTACTGCAGCTGGAAATGCCCGGTACACAACGCCATTCCACAGTGGCTGCAGCTGGTGCAGGAGAACCGCATCCACGAGGCCGCCACCCTGTGCCACAGCACCAATCCGCTGCCGGAGGTGTGCGGCCGGGTCTGCCCGCAGGATCGCCTGTGCGAAGGCAGCTGCACCCTGGAGGAATTCGGTGCGGTGACCATCGGCGCGGTGGAGAAGTACATCGTCGATACCGCACTCGCCAGCGGCTGGCGTCCGGACCTGGGTGCCGTGCAGCCCACCGGCCACAGCGTGGCGGTGATCGGTGCCGGTCCGGCGGGTCTGGCCTGTGCCGATCGCCTGGCCCGGGCCGGCATCACCGCCGTGGTGTACGACCGCTACGAGCAGATCGGCGGCCTGCTGCAGTTCGGCATCCCCAGCTTCAAGCTGGACAAGGACGTCATCCATCGTCGCCGCGAGGTGCTCGAAGGGATGGGCGTGCAGTTCCGCCTGGGCGTGGAGATCGGCCGCGACATCAGCGTGCAGCAGCTGCTGGACAGCCACGACGCGGTGTTCGTCGGCACCGGGGCCTACCGCTACACCGACGGCGGCCTGCCGGGCCAGGACCTGAAGGGGGTGCTGCCGGCCCTGCCGTTCCTGGTGCAGAACAGCCGCATCGTCGGCGGCGATGACCCGCAGGGTCGACCGATCGCCGGCTGGGAGGACCAGATCGCCCTGCCCGACCTCAACGGCAAGCGCGTGGTCGTGCTCGGCGGCGGCGACACCGGCATGGACTGCGTGCGCAGCGCGGTGCGGCTGGGCGCGGCCAAGGTCACCTGCGCGTACCGTCGCGACGAGGCCAACATGCCCGGCAGCGCGCGTGAAGTCGCCAATGCGCGCGAGGAAGGCGTGCGCTTCCTGTTCAACCGGCAGCCGCTGTCGATCGAGGCCGGCGCCGACGACGAAGCGATCGGCGTGACCGTGGTTGAAACCCGGTTGGGTGAGGCCGACGCCCAGGGACGCCGCAACGCGGTGCCGATCGAGGGCAGCGAGTCGCTGCTGGAGGCGGACGTGGTCATCATCGCCTTCGGTTTCGCGCCGAGCGTTCCGGCCTGGCTGGCCGAACACGGTGTGCAGGGCCAGGCGAACGGTCGCATCGTTGCCGGCGGCAAGGACCGGCTGCCCTTCCAGACCGCGCATCCGCGCCTGTTCGCCGGCGGTGATGCGGTACGCGGCGCCGACCTGGTGGTAACCGCTGTGGCTGAAGGCCGCGACGCCGCTGCCAGCATCGTCCGTCTACTGTCCAACTGAGCCGGGTTCCATTGCCGGCAGTACGTCGGCCAGCGTCGCGCGCAACCCCTGGGTGTCGACCGGCTTGGCCAGGAACCGGTCGATGCCGGCGGCACGACAGGCCTCGCGCGTGCTCTCCAGCACGCTGGCCGTCAGCGCGATGATCGGCACCCGTGCACGCGAAGGGCAGGGGTCTTCGCGGATCGCACGCGCCAGCGCGAACCCGTCCATGCCGGGCATGTGGCAATCGGTAACGACAACATCGAAGCCCTGCGCCCGCCATGCCGCCAGCGCCTGCAGGCCATCGGCAGTGGCGTGCACCTGCAGGCCCAGCTCGCGCAGCCGCTGCACCAGCAGTTGCAGGTTGGTCGGGTGGTCCTCGGCCACCAGCACCCGTGCCGCAGGCAGTCGCGCGACCACCTCGGCCATGGCCGGCACCGCCTCCAGTGGCGCCAGGCAGCTGGCGAACTCCAGGTCGAACCAGATGCGCGTGCCCTTGCCCGGCGAGCTTTGCAGCTGCAGCTCGCCGCCCATCGAGGCCACCAGGTCCCGGCAGATGGCCAGGCCCAGGCCGCTGCCGCCGAACCGGCGCCCCGTCGACGGCTCGGCCTGGATGTAATCGGCGAACACGGCCTGCTGCCGCTCGGGACTGATGCCTACGCCACTGTCGCTCACCTGCAGGCGCAGGCATTGTCCTGCCGCCTGCGTCCGCAGCACCCGCAGCCGCAGTTCCACACCTCCGTGCAGGGTGAACTTCAGTGCGTTGCCCACCAGGTTGAACAGGACCTGGCGCACGCGCAGGCCATCGGCCAGCAGCCACCGCTGCAGCGCAGGATCAAGCACGCACCGCAGGTGCAAGGCACGGCTGGCCGCCATCGGTGCCAGCAGCTGCTGCACGGCCGTGGCCAGCGCACCCATGTCGGTGGCACGCAGCTGCAACGGCAGCGCCTGCAACCGATGACTGTCGAGCACATCATCGAGAATCTGCCGCAGCATCTGCGCGGCCACATCGACGGTGGACAGGACCTGCCGCTGGCACGGGTCCAGCGGGCTGTCCGCCAGGCATTCGAGCATGCCCAGCAGCGTGCTCATCGGTGTGCGGATCTGGTGGCTCATGGTGGCCAGGAAGTGCGTCTTCGCCGCTGCAGTCTCTTCGGCCTGATGGCGTGCCCCGGCCAGGGCACGGGTGCGTGCCTGCGCCGGGCTGACGTCCATCCAGTAGCCACTCCACTCGATGTCGTCGCTCTCGCCCGGCAACGGCCTGCCATGCGAACGGATCCAGCGCCAGCCATGGGGACCCAGCGTGCGGAAGGTGATGTCGATCGGCGCACGGGCCCGCGCTGCGGCTTCCAGATGATCCAGCACCGGCTTGCGATCGTCGACATGCACCGCCGCCATGAGCCGGCGATGGTCCAGCCGCACACTGTCCAGACTCATGCCGAACAGCGACTGCACGTCGCCGGCGACCAGCGGCAGGCTGTAGTCGCCCTCGCCGCTGCGGCGCGCCCGGTAGACCACCGCAGGCAGGTTGGCGGTCACTTCCTGCAGTCGCTGTTCCAGCGCGCGGCGCTGGCTGCTTTCGCGATGCAGCCTCCAGTAGCCGAAGGCATACACCAGGATCAGCGCCAGCGCGACCAGCAGCACCGGCACCAGCCAGCGCAGCGGCGACCGTGCGGGCGGCGCGCGTGCTCCGCTGGGCGCCCACGTCGCACGGAGCGCGTCGCGCTGCGCGTCGTCCAGTTCCTGCAGCACGGTGTCGAAGGCGGCGACGGTGGCCGCACAGGCCGGCGCAGCCGCCAGCACCCAGGCATCATCGAAGCCGGCCGGCGCGGCGATCACCAGGGCATCGCTGCCGGGCCTGCGCAATGCGGCTTCCACTTCGGCCAACGTGGCAACTACCGCGTCGACCTGGCCGATGGCCAGCAGCTGCAGCGCATGATCGAGCGCGTCGACCTGCAGCAGCCATGCGCCCGGCGCCTGCTCACGCAGGTGGGCCGCCAGTGGCACCGTGTCGAGGCTGGCGACGCGGCGGCCGCGCAGACCGCCCAGTCCCTGCAGTGGCGTGTCGTTGCGACGGCGCACGATCACCTGTGACAGCTGCAGGTAGGGCCTGCTCACGACCCAGCCGTCGGGCACCTGCTCGCGCGGCCATCCCAGCACGGCCTGGGTACCGGCCGGCAGCGCCCCGACCGCGCCGGCCGCGGCGGGAAGCGGATGTGGACGCAGCGCGATCTGCTCGCCCAGCCGCCGCAGGTAGTCGGCAACCAGGCCGCCGGGCTGGCCCTGCGCGCTGAAGGACAGTGGCGGGCGGTCACTGGGCCAGGCCACGACCAGGGGCATGTCGCACCCGTCGGCCCGCGTGATCATGGGCCACAGCAACAGGGCAGGCAGCACGATGCGGGATCGCAGCCACGGGCAGGAGCGTGCAATGGATGCGGCCGCAGGGCCGGCAGCATTCACGATGGGCATCCTCGAATCGCAGGCGGAGACGACGGCCGCGCAGCGGTACCGCTCTGCCTGCCACGCTAGCGACGCACGGCACAGCAACAATGAGGAAAGTTGCAAAGCGCGCAGAATTGGCCATTCGCGACATAAACTGCCGCTTCTACCAGCCCACGGAGCGTTCGATGCGTATCGGCCTGGCCGCCAACCGGCTCCACCACCAGGATGCGCGCGCCGCCCTGTTCCGCTGGCTGCGTGCCTGCGAACCGGGCCTGCGCGAACTGGGCATCACGCTGCACGCTGTCGGCCGCACCCATGATGCGATCGGGCGCCACGGCTTCCTCGACGGCTATGCCGGCCTCCATCGCTATCCCTACGGCCGCGAGGGCGGGCTGATGAAGCTGGTCGCGGAGGTGGTCGGCATGGGCCCGCAGCGCACGCTCGACGGTGCCATCTATCTGATCGATCCGGTCGATCCGTCCTCGGTGTTTCCCGAAGCGACCGCGCTCAAGCGGCAGTGCGTGATCCACGGCAAACCTTTCATTTCCACGGTAGCCACCGCACGCGACTGGATCGAGGTGGAGCGCGTGCACGCCGGCCTGCAGGCCGACGCCGGTGCCGACGATCTGCACGCCTTCGGTACCCAGACCCTGGCACTGATCGCGCATGATGCGATGAAGGCGGCGATGCTCGCCTTCGCCGACGAGCACTTCGACGTGCTGGCACGCTTCGGCGAGCGGGTGGCGACCGGGACCACCGGTCAGCGCCTCAACGAGCTGGCATGGAGCCGCGGCTGGCCCAGCGACACGCCCTGGGTGACGCGCTACCAGAGCGGACCGATGGGGGGCGATGCGCAGATCGCCGACCGCGTGCTGGAGGGCCGTTGCCAGCGCGCCATCTTCTTCGAGGACCCGCACGTGGCACGCCAGCACGAGGCAGACATCCAGCTGCTGGAACGCGCGGTGACCACGGTGACCGACCAGGCGGTGTGCATCACGGCTCCGGTGGTGGCGGCGCGCTGGGCGACGGCTGCCGCCCGGCGCGCTGGGTCACAGCGCTGACCACCTGTGCCGCTGCGCCGGGCGCGCATCGATCGGCATGACCGCCGCACCCGTGGGAGAGGGTGCCGGGCCGCGGCGGCCATGCACGGGTGTCAGGCGGCCATGTCCAGTACCACGCGCCCGTCGATGGTGCCCGCGCGCATGCGGGCGAACACCTCGTTGATGTTTTCCAGGCGGTCGGTGCTGACCGTGGCCGCCACCTTGCCCTCGGCGGCGAACTGCAGCGACTCCTGCAGATCCAGCCGCGTGCCGACGATCGAACCGCGCACCGTCACGCCATTGAGGACCATGCCGAAGATGTCCAGTGGGAAGTTGCCCGGTGGCAGTCCGTTGAGCGAGACCGTGCCGCCCCGCCGGACCATGCCCAGCGCCTGCTCGAAGGCCTTGGGCGATACCGCGGTGACCAGCGCCCCGTGTGCGCCACCGATCTCCTTCTTCAGGAATGCTGCCGGATCGGTCGTGCGCGCGTTGACCGTGACCTGCGCGCCCAGCCGCCGCGCGAGTGCCAGCTTGCTGTCCTCCACGTCGATGGCAGCCACGTTCAGGCCCATCGCACGCGCGTACTGCACCGCCATGTGGCCCAGGCCACCGATGCCGGAGATCGCCACCCAGTCACCGGGCTTCGTGTCCGTCACCTTCAGGCCCTTGTAGACCGTCACGCCGGCGCACAGCACCGGCGCGATCTCGACGAAGCCCACCTCCTTCGGAAGCAGGCCGACATAGTTGGCATCGGCCAGTGCGAACTCGGCGAAGCCGCCGTTGACCGAGTAGCCGGTGTTGCGCTGCGTCTCGCACAGCGTTTCCCAGCCGCCCAGGCAGTGTTCGCAATGGCCACACGCCGAGTACAACCAGGGGATGCCGACCCTGTCGCCTTCCTTGACATGCCCGACCCCGCCGCCCACGGCCACGATGTGCCCCACGCCCTCGTGGCCGGGGATGAACGGCGGGTCCGGTTTCACCGGCCAGTCGCCCTCGGCGGCGTGCAGGTCGGTGTGGCAGACACCGCAGGCTTCGATCCTGACCAGCACCTCGCCCGCCCCCGGGCGTGGTACCGGAACTTCCTCGATGACCAGTGGGCTGCCGAACTCGCGAACGACAGCGGCCTTCATGGTTCTGTTCATGGGTTTTCCTCCGTCGTGCGCTTGCAGACAGAGTGACGCCGGCACGAGGCCGGCGCTTTGATCCCGATCAAATCCTGGAAGATTGCCTGCCGGTTCAGCCCGCCAGCACGGACGCCTCGCGTGCCAGGCGTTCGATCGCGCCCCAGTCGCGGGTCTGCAGCAAGGCCGCCGTGGTCAGCCATGAACCGCCCACGCACAGCACGTTCGGCAGGTGCAGGAACTGCGCCGCGGTCTGGGCACTGATGCCACCGGTCGGGCAGAAGCGCACGTCGGCGAAGGGGCCGTGCCAGGCCGCCAGCAGTGCCGCGCCGCCGGCCTGCACCGCGGGGAAGAACTTGAAGGTATCCAGGCCATGCTCGAGGCCAAGGATCAGCTCGGACCCCGTGGCCACGCCCGGCAGATACGGCAGGTCGGCATCGCGCGCGGCCGCGTACAGCGTCGGCGTTGCGCCCGGCGACACCGCGAAGCGCGCACCTGCGGCCCTGGCCGCCTCCATCTGCGCGGGCGTCAGCACCGTTCCGGCCCCCACCACCGCGTCGGGTACGGCCTCGACCATTGCCCGGATGGCATCCATCGCACGGGGTGTGCGCAGGGTGACCTCGATCACCGGCAGACCGCCCCGGAACAGCGCCTGCGCCACCTGCACGGCATCGTCGACATCATCGGGGGTGAACACCGGAATCACCGGTGCCAGTTTCAGTACCGCGCGAACGCGCGGATCAGCGCCGGACATCGAATCGCTCCTCGCCCATCTGGGCCAGCACGTCAGCTTCGCTGACAGGATTGAAATCGCCGGGGATGGAATGCTTCAGTCCGCCGGCAGCCAGGCCGAAACGCACGGTGGCGTCGGCATCGAAGCCTGACAGGATGCCATGCAGGATGCCTGCCGCGAAGGCATCGCCGCCGCCGATGCGATCGATGATGCCGGTCAGCTGCCGCACGGGCGCCTGCGCACGCACGCCCTCACGGCCCAGCAGCAGGGCGCCCAGCGCATGATGGTCCACGCTCAGCGCCTGCCGTTGCGTGCATGCCAGCCATTGCAGCCGCGGGAACGCGGCGAATGCCGCCGCTGCGGCAGCGTCCACGCGCTCCACGGCGCCGGCCTGGGTAAAGCGCTGGCCCAGGATCACTTCGATATCGCGGTAGTCGGCGAACACGATGTCAGCCTGGTCGAACAGGGCATGCAGGATCGCCTGCGCGTCGCCGCCCCAGCGCTGCCACAGCGTGGGCCGGAAATTGCCGTCGAAGGAAACGCGCACGCCACTGGCACGCGCGGCGCATGCCGCCGCCAGCGTCGCCTCGGCCACCTGCGGCCCCAGCGCAGGGCTGACGCCGGACAGGTGCAGCCAGTCCGCGCCCTGCAGCAGCGCCGGCCAGTCATGATCGGCTGCAGTGCTGCGCGCGAAGGCTGAATCGGCCCGGTCGTACACCACCTCGCTGGCACGTTGCACCGCGCCGGTGGTGAGGAAGTACAGGCCCATGCGACCGTCCGCCACCTCGCGCACCGCCCGCGTATCGACGCCATGGCGGCGCAGTTCACCCAGTGCGTGCGCCCCCAGGGCATTGCCGGGCACCGTGCTGACCATGGCCACGTCATGTCCGAATCGGGACAGCGAGACACCCACGTTTGCTTCCGCCCCGCCCACGTGCACCTGCAGCTGCGGCGACTGCAGCAGCAGCTCGCGACCGGGCGCGCCGAGCCGCAGCAGCAGTTCCCCGAAACATACGATACGCCCCATCTCCACTCCTCCCCGCTTGCCGCCAGCATGTGAAACTGCACGGCGTGAATGTGTACCACGCGTCGGCGCGGCGTTTGGCCATCGGTGTCATTCTAGCCTTCCGATGCGCCCCACGCACCCGTAGGAACTGACGGAAGCATTGTCCTGCAAGCCTCTTGGAGACATTTCAGATCTGTTGCGGTGCAAGATGCCGGATCCGGGACGTGCTGCTAACGTCCGCTCTGACCAGCGGTGTCATCACGCTGAAACAGCCGCAGCACCAGACCTTTGGGAGAGGGGAAAGGCATGCAGTCTCGGAACCACCAAAAAAAGACACCGGTTACCTTGCTCGCTATGGCCGTCGGACTGGCCCTGGCGGCCAATGCGACCGCCCAGCAGCAGAGCAGCGCCGCCGGCGCCACGGACCTGGATACGGTCACCGTCACCGGCTACCGCGCCAGCGTGGAGAAGGCGCTGGACATCAAGCGTGGCGAGGCCGGCGTGGTCGACGCCATCGTCGCCGAGGACATCGGCAAGTTCCCGGATCTGAACCTGGCCGAGTCGTTGCAGCGCATCCCGGGTGTGGTCATCACCCGCGAGGCCGGCGAGGGCCGCAACATCTCGGTGCGCGGCCTCGGCCCGGATTTCACCCGCGTGCGCATCAACGGCATGGAGGCGCTGACCACCGTCGGCGCCGGTGATCAGAGCGGTGGTACCAACCGCGGCCGTGGCTTCGACTTCAATGTCTTCGCCTCCGACCTGTTCTCGCAGCTGGTGGTGCGCAAGACCGCTTCGGCCGATGTCGAAGAAGGCTCGCTGGGCGCCACCGTCGATCTGCGCACGGCGAGGCCGTTCGACTATGACGGCTTCACCTTCGCCGCCAGCGGCCAGGCCGGCTACAACGCGATGGCGGAGAAGGCCGACCCGCGCATGGCCGCGCTGGTGTCGAACATCTTCGCCGACGGTACGTTCGGCGCCCTGCTGTCGGTGGCCTACTCCGAGCGCCAGGCGCTGGAGGAGGGCTCCAACACGGGCCGCTGGGCCAACGGCCCGAGCAACGGCAACTTCAGTGCCTCGTCCCCGTTCACCGCCGCGCGCAGTGCCGACGTCTACCACCCGCGCTTCCCGCGCTACGTGCAGATGGAACATGAGCAGAAGCGCCTGGGCGTGACCGGTACGCTGCAGTGGAAGCCCAGCGACGCGACCGAGATCTCGCTGGACGCGCTGTACTCGAAAATCGATGCCACCCGCGACGAGCACTACATCGAGGCGATTTCCTTCAGCCGCGGTGCCAACACCAGCCAGCCACGCCTGGCCGGCAAGCCGTCGATGATCGTCAGGAACGGCGTCATCGAGAACAACGCGCTGGTCTACGGCGAGTTCGACAACGTCGACATCCGCAGCGAGAACCGCCACGACGAGTGGAGCACCGAGTTCAAGCAGATCAGCCTCAACGGCCAGCACCGCTTCAGCGACGACTTCACCCTGTCCGGCAAGCTGGGGGTCTCGCGGTCCCGGCATGAGAACCCGGTGCAGACCACCATCATCATGGACAAGTACGACGTCGACGGCTACAGCTACGACTACCGGGGCAACAACCGCTCGCCGATCCTCAACTACGGCATCGATCCCACCGATCCCAACGGCTGGGAACTGGCGGAGATCCGCCTGCGACCGCAGTACGTGGACAATGATTTCGATACCGGCCAGATCGACTTCAACTGGAACATCAGCCCCGGCTTCCGCCTCAAGGGTGGCGTGCTGGCCAAGGATTACACGTTCAAGACCACCGAACTGCGCCGTGGCAGCGAGCTGGCCGTGCCCACCTTCGCCGATGGCAGCAGGATCGTTCCGGTGGACATGACCACACAGGCCGGGCTGAAGGGCATCAGCGGCAATCCCTCGAACTGGGTGGTGCCGGATCTGGACGCCGTCGCCGATCAGTTCGACATCTACAGCAACAGCGGCATCTACGCCGTCGCACCGCGCGCCAACAACGTGCGCAGCGTGGAAGAGAAGGATCGCGGTGCCTACCTGATGGGTGAGTTCTCCACCGAGATCGGCTCGCTGCCGCTGTCCGGCAACGTCGGCGTACGCTATGTGCGCACCAAGCAGTCCTCCACCGGGCTGTCGACGCTGGCCAGTGGCACCACGTCCACCACCGCCACCCGCACCTACGACGACACCCTGCCCTCGTTCAACCTGGTTGCCGAAGTCACCCCCGATTTCCTGATCCGCCTGGGTGCGGCCAAGGTGATGACCCGACCCGGCCTGGGCAGCCTGACGCCGGGTGCCACTGTGGCCGTGGCCGGTGGCGCACGCACCATCTCCAGCGGCAACCCCAACCTGGATCCGACCCGCGCGACCAATGTCGATCTGAGTTTCGAGTGGTACTTCGCCGAAGGCGCCATGGCCGGCCTTGGCCTGTTCTACAAGGACATCGAAACCTCCGTACAGACGCTGCGCGAGAATCGGCCGTACACCGACAGCGGCCTGCCTGCCGAACTGCTGATCGGCACCGGCGCATCGCCGACCGATGAGTTCACCTTCACCCGTCCGGTCAACACCCCGGGTGGCGAGCTGTTCGGCGCAGAAGCGAACTACACCCAGCCCTTCACCTTCCTGCCGGGCAAGTGGGCCAACCTCGGTCTGCAGCTGAACTACACCTGGGTGGATTCGAAGATCCAGTACATCAACTCGGCCGGTCAGCCGGTGATGAAGAACGATCTGCTGGGCCTGTCCAACACCTCGTGGAACGCGACCCTGTTCTACGAAGGCACCACCTTCTCCGGGCGCATCTCGGCCACCAACCGCGATGACTACCTGACCCAGGTGCCGGGCCAGGAAACCGGCTTCAATCTGGACGGCTACCACGGCATGACCGGTACCACGGTCATCGATGCGTCGATCCGTTACCGGATCAGTGACCAGCTGGAACTGAGCCTGGAAGGCGTGAACCTGACCAACGAAGCGTCCGATGAGTGGGTGTATTCGCCCGCGACCGGCCGCCTGCCGTTGCAGTACACCGAGACCGGCCGTCAGTTCCTGCTCGGCGTGCGCTACAAGTTCTGAGCAGCGCCGGCGATGCGCCGACCGGTGCATCGCCGTTCGCCACGACCGCTGCTGCGCCGCAAGGTGCCGTGGCGGCGTGGCCTTGCTACGGTCCGGCGGCCCTACGCCGGCTGTCGCCCGTTGAAAGGAAACATCTGATGCCGCATCGCTCGACCCTGTCCCGCTGCCTGCTGCTGGCAGTGGCCCTGGCTGCTGGCCCTGCGACAGCTGCCGATGGCCCAACCCTGCTGTTCCACGTCGACGCCAACCAGGGCCTGCAGGCCACCGTGGCGCACGGCGAGGCGATACCGAACTTCCGCGACAGGGTGGCGGTGGTCGATGACGGTGTACGCGGCAAGGCCATCCAATGGCAGGACGATGGCGTCCTGGCGTGGGATGCGCCGGGCAACATCCTGGCCCAGCGCGGCACCCTGGCCTTCGATTGGCGGGCGCGGTACGCGGTGGGCGAAGCCCCGTTCGTGATCTTCCGCGTCGGCTATGCCGATCACAGCAGCTGGGACATGGCGTGGCTGCGCATCGACTGGAACGGCCACGGTTTCGATGCGTTCGTCACCGATGCCAATCTTGCCCGCACCCGCGTCTCGTTCCGCATGGACACGCCGCCACGCGCGGACCAGTGGCTGCATCTGGCCTTCGCCTGGGACGAGGACCAGGGTGTACGCCTGTTCATCGATGGACGCGAAGTGGCCCGCGCGCAGACCACCGGCGACTACGATGCCGCGCTGGACCAGCTTGGCCTGGCCGGCCGGGTGATGGCACCGTACCAGGTACAGAGCCGTTACAACTTCCTGCGCGGCAGCGATTTCCAGCACATCCGCATCTACGACCGCATGCTCGATGCGCCGGCCGTGGCGGCGCTGGCCCGTGGCGTTACGCCCACCACCGCCGAGGTTCCCGAGGCAGGCCTGCGTGCCTGGCGCCATCGCTTCGGCTGGGACGGCACCGCACCACCGGCGCTGACCGCGCCGACCACCCGCATCCGCAAGGTCGAATTCGCCGACACCCGCGATCTGAAGGCGTGGATGTGGAAGGCCACCGACGGCATCGCCGAGACCACATGGCCCGGCGTCTACAACCGCTCGCGGCTGCCCGGACGCAACGACTACTTCCAGCTGCCGGACTGGAACACCTACGTGGAGGGTGGAAAGCACCTGGACCTGACGCTGCCGGACGGCGAGACGGTCAACCGCATCGAGATCCGCGGCGCGGCCTTCGGCACGCTGGCACATGGCAGCGACGCCGCGCACGCCACCCGCACCCTGTTCACCCGCCCGCGCGGCGTGGTGCGCAGCGTCGATCCGATCCCGTCCCTCAGCGGCGGCGTGCTGCGCTTCAGCAACGTCGAGCAGGAAACGCCGATCCAGGAAATCTGGGCCTACGCCGTGAGCGAGGGCAGCGAGCCGGACGGCACGGTCAAGCAGACCTACACGATCGACAGCCAGGCGCTGCCGGACTACACCAATCTGGATGCCCTGCGCCGCTACATCGACGGTCGCTATCCCGAGGCCGAACGCAGCACGGTGATGGCGCTGCCCAAGGGGGCCGGCTCACGCCGCCGCGATGCCGTTACCCTGCCCGCGCAGCCGCGCCCGATCGTGCACGTGCTCATTCCTTCCGGGGTAGGCGATGCGCCGCCCGACCAGCCGCTGATCCGCAGCTGGGCCTACAGCTGGGAGAACATGCACGACGGCCTGGACGGCGTTGCCATCGATCTTCCCGCGCTGGATCTGGCGGCCACGCATGAAGGCCTGATTCCGCTCAACATCCGCATCAAGGACCCGATCTGGCCGGCGCGCGACATGATCGACGTGTCGGTCTCGGTGCAGCCGGGACAGAAGCGCACCCTGTGGCTGGACCTGCGCGACCGCATCCTCACCCCTGACAGCCTGTGGTTGAGCATCGCCTCGGCCGCGCCCGGCTTCGATGCCCGGGCGCTCGATGGCGCGCAGATCCGGCTGGTGTTCAAGCCGCGCGCCGAAGCGCTGAAGGAGCACGTGGCCGACCGCTTCAACCAGGTGCGCGACAACTGGGGATTCCTGGTGGAGGAGCACACCACCTCCAAACGACAGCGCCTGTATGCGCGCGTCTACGCCGACCTGAGCGACCTGCTGCGGGTCGATCCGGACCACGCACTGGGGCGGCAGTACTGGAACTACATCAGCTACAACAGCCAGGGCCGGCCGCCCTACTCCGCACCGGCGGTGCCCGCCGGTGTGCCGGCCTGGGCCTTCCACCAGGTGCAGGACCTTGCACAGGTGCGTCGCTTCGTCGACTGGTGGATCGACCATCGCCAGGTGCCCTACGGCGACTTCGGCGGCGGCATCTCCGATGATTCCGATCTCACCCAGCAGTGGCCGGGCCTGGCGCTGATGGGCGTGCAGCCGGACCGCCTCAATGCCTCGCTCACCGCCCTGTCCGATGCGGTGTATCGCAATGGCATGTTCAGCAACGGCCTGAGCACCATCGAAACCGATGAGCTGCATGCCTACGAAGAGGGCATCAACACCAACAGCGCGATGCTGTACCTCAACTGGGGTGATCCGCTGACGCTGGAGCGGCTGATGGAGACGGTCAAGGCATTCGACGAGCGGATCATCCTGCCCAATCCGCAGGGACACCTGCTGTTCTCCAGCAACTGGTTCGGCGGCAACAGGATCTACCGCGAACCGAACTGGCAATGGCAGAAGCCGTATTCGTTCCCGGTGCTGCACCCCGCGTTCCTGCTGGGCCAGTACAACGCCGATCCCACCGGGCGCCGGCTGGTGACCGGCCTGGCCGACAGCTACCTCGCCCATGCCGGCACGGACGCGAAAGGACGCTTCACCCTGCCCAACGAGATCCACTGGGCCACCGGCGCCACCCGCGGCGGTGAACTCAACGACGGTTCCGGCGGCGGCGACACGCTGCACACCTTCTGGGCCGCCTGGCGCTGGACCGGCGATGCGAAGTACCTGCAGGCGCTGGACTATCGCGTGGCACGCGGGGGACCGGGCGCGCTGGCCAATCTCGGCGAGAACATCGTCGAGGTGCTGGGACGCCAGCAGGACTGGTATCCGCAACTGACTGCCGAAGCCGACGCCGGAAAGACCGGTTTCGCCAGCCTGATGGCCTGGCAGGCCAGTGGTGACCTGAAGTACATCGATGCACTGCATGCCGAAGGACTGCAGGCGAAGGTGCTGCGGGCCTACATGAACACCGAGGGCCACTGGTGGTCCGATCGCGTGGAAGCACCCAGCGAGTTCCTGCAGCGCGCCCGGCTGGGGGGCATCGCGCTCAAGCGCAACCAGAGCTGGCCCGGGCATACGGTCAGCTGGCGCTTCGATCGCGACGGTGCCGCCGAACAGGTTGCACTGCTGGTGCATGCGCCCTCGCGCGAGCGCTTCACCATCACCAGCCACAATCTGGGTAACCGCACCATCAGTGCCGACATGACCGGCTGGAACGTTGCCAGCGGCACGTGGCGCATCCGTGCCGGCGTGGATGCCGATGGAGATGGACGCATCGATGGCACGCCGACGGAGCGCACGGTGCGGCTGGAAACCAGCCGCGCGGTGCCGATGCAGTTCCGTCCCGGGCGCACGGAACTGTTCGAGTTCGAGCGCGTCGTCGCCGGCAGCCCGGTGGAAACACGCGCCGACCTGGGCGTCGGCCGCGGTGATGTGCAGGTGGACGGCCAGCGTGTGCGGGTGACCGTGCACAGCCTGGGCCACGTGGCCACCGGCGCGGGCGTGGCGATCCTGGAAGACACCACGGGCCGTGAGATCGCGCGTACCGATGTGCCCGCGATGGCGGCACCCGATGACCTGGAACCGAAGACCGCCCACGTGACGCTGATGATCCCCGCCGGTCATCGGGGTGGCCTGCGCGTGCGCGTCGCCCTCGCTGACGGTGGCGAGGAAGTGACCCTGCTCAACAACGTCGTGGACGTGCAGCGTTGAACGGCGCGGCCGGCGCGGCCTATGCCGCGTCGGTCTCCATCCGCTTCACCCGTCGCTGGTACCAGTCATCGCCCAGCGGCTCGAACACCGCGCTGCGCTCCATCACGCCCTGGTAGACGTGCAGCGACACGGCCACATCGGCATCGCTGGCATTGCGCAGCGTGTGGTATTCGTGCGGGGGAATCAGGCTGCCGGCGCTGCCGCGCTGGCCATACAGCGTAGGCTGCGCAGCAAAGCGGTGGCGAGTGCCCTTCCGCTCCAGCAGCGCATACGGCGTGACCAGCAGTTCGCCCTGCCAGACGCCTTCCACGCACCACATCGCATCGTGATCGTGCAGCGGCGTACCCTGCCCCGGTCCCCAGCACATGGCGATGACGCTGTACCCCAGGGTCCGGCTGCGGTGCAGTTCACGACGTGCGTAGTGACCACGCACCGGTCGCCGTACACACGGCGGCAGCTGTATCGAAGGATCGGTGATGGCATCACGCAGCACGCGCTGCAGGCCCTCGGTGATCGCGTGCGGATCCGCCAGTGCTACCGCACCATCAATGGCGGCAAGCAGGCGCTCCCGGCCGGCGAACGGCAGTGGCGTGAACGTGTCTCCCATGACTCGACTCTAGCCGAGCGGAGTTAACAGAATGTTTGTGCTGCGGTGTCATCACTGCGTGCCGCGCTGCACGAAAGGCACTTTTCCGTAGAGCGCGCGCTCGCCTGCGCGCGGATCGTCAACCGCGCGACTGGTGCGATCGAACAGCATTGTCCGCCGTTGCGGCAGCGTATAAGGGGCCCATTGCGACAATCCGGCGTGATTGGGGTCGCCGCTGCGGGCGAAGGCGATCAAGGCCTCGCTCATGGTCGCCGCGAGCGCACGCGCATCATCGCCCCCCCCGGTGCGCGCGCCCGGCAGCCCTGCGTTGTCGAAGACCAGCGGGATGTCCAGCGTATGGAAAGCACGCAGGCGCCCCTCCTCCACCGGCGACCCCCAATCCAGCTGGTACGCCCAGGTCGGTGCTGCGCCCGCGGGCTGGCGCGCCCGCGCTTCCAGTTCCTCCACCGCTCCACGCCAGCTGCGGCCAGCCGTGGTTGCAGCAAAAAACACTTCAGAGGGCGTGTAGTGCGGATACAGGCGGCGATACTCGGCGATCACGGTCTCCGGCCGCAGATCGACGAACTGCTGTCGTTCGAGCTGTGCCGGCAATGTTTCCCAGGTCAGGGCGAAGTTGGCGGGATCGTTGCCGAGGAACGCGCGGGTCTCGTCGCGGGTGTTGCCGATCACCATCGGAATCGCCGCCGACTGCTGCGGCGCCTGTGGCCAGAACGGATGCACCGGCAGCACCACATCGTCCAGCACCGGGCCGAAGTACAGCGACGTGCTTTCCACGCGCGAGGGATCACGCGCACGGGTGGCTTCCAGCAATACGTCGACCGGCAGGTCCAGCAGTGCCTGCACGTCTCGTGCAGCGACGGCCTGCATCGCGATCGCAGCCCGCTGCGCGGCCGCGCGCGGTCCGGCAGCGGTGACCTGCTGGCCACTCATCGTCCACGCGCGGTGGAACAGCCCTCGGGCCGCAGGCATCGCCATCAGCGTGGCGATCTTGGCGCCCCCGCCGGACTGCCCGAACACCGTGATGTTCGCCGCGTCGCCACCGAAGACCGCCGCGTGCTGCCGCACCCACTGCAGCGCCTGTACCAGGTCGAGCTGGCCGACGTTGCCCGAGGCGGCGTAGCGCGGATCGCCCAACGCCCCCAGGTAGAGATAGCCGAACGTGTTCAGGCGATGATTGAGGGTGACCACCACCACATCGCCGCGGCGGCACAGCGCAGCGCCGTCGTACAGCGGATCACTGCCGGACCCGTTGTTGAATCCACCGCCGTGAACGTACACCAGCACCGGCCTGCGTCCACCGTCGCCGAGCGCGGGCGTCCACACATTGAGGAACAGGCAGTCCTCGCTGCCGGGCCCTTCACTGCCGCCCTGCGGTGCGGCCGGACCGTACTCCAGTGCATCGGCGATGCCGCGCCAGGCAGCTTCATGCCGCGGCGGCTGGAAGCGGTGGCGAGCGGTATCGGCACCATAGCGAAGCCCACGGAACACCAGTACCCCGTGCTCGCGCTGGCCACGCACACGTCCGCCACGGACCCGGGCCAATGGCAGGCGGTCGTCGCGGACACCCGGCACGCTGGCCAGCGTTGGCAATGCGGTGAAGGCAGCCGTAGCGGACGCGGTGGCCAGCGCCCAGCGGGCGCTGTCGCGCAGGAACCGCCGACGCTGCAGGTCGGCCGGCGCATCGTTCATCGCGCGTCCTCCGCAGGGCCCAGCCAGCGTTGCGCGAGCAGCGGCCAGAGTGCCAGCGTCGACCGCGCGGGAATGTCCATGCCAAAGCCGTGGCCGCCATGGGCGAAGACGTGCAGTTCGTGCTCGACACCCGCACCCGCCAGTGCCTGCGCCATGAGTTCACTGTTGTGCACCGACACCACGGCGTCGTCGGCGGCGTGGACCAGCAGCGTCGGCGGCATGTCGCCGCGTACCCGCTGCTGCATTGAATAGTCTGCCTGCAGCGAGGTCCCCGGATGCTCGCCCAGCAGGCGGGCACGCGAGCCGCTGTGCGCATGCGCGCCCATGTCGATCACCGGGTAGACCAGCACGGCACGGCTCGGGCGGGCGCTCAGCCGGTCGAGGTCATCCCGTGCGGGATGGACGGCGATGTCGAAGCCGGTGGCCAGCCGCGCCGCGACGTGGCCGCCCGCCGAGAAGCCCATCACCGCCACGTCGTTCGCGTCCAGCCCGCGCCGTCGCGCCTGGTCGCGCACCACCCGCAGCGCGCGCTGCGCGTCCGCGAGCGCGGCCTGGCGGTCGCGCCCCGGCTGCGGCAGGCGGTAGCGCAGGACGAACAGGGTGTAGCCGGCGCCGTCCACCCAGAACGGAACCAGCGCGCTGCCCTCCTTGTCGATCACCACCCGCTGGTAGCCGCCGCCGGGGATCACCAGCAGGGCCCGGCCGTTCGGCCGGGCGGGTGTGTACACCTGCAGAGAGGGCGCGTCGATCTGGTCGGCGTAGCGGTCCGGGCGTGCAGGGTCCGCACTGCGCTCGACCACCCGCGTCGGACGTGCAGTGCCGGTTTCGCCCGGCACTGCGCCTGCCGGCCACAACGGCAGCTGCT
The DNA here is from genome assembly GCF_025642255.1 of Stenotrophomonas maltophilia. Taxonomy (NCBI): domain Bacteria; kingdom Pseudomonadati; phylum Pseudomonadota; class Gammaproteobacteria; order Lysobacterales; family Lysobacteraceae; genus Stenotrophomonas; species Stenotrophomonas maltophilia. Next base: position 75,011 of record NZ_CP106759.1, on the reverse strand, counting down.
CGCCGGGCAACGCCTGGACCACACGCTCGCCTTCGCGCAGCGGCGTGTCGACCGCGCAGGCGGGCGCCGCCGGCAGCAGCAGGGACAGGCACAGCAACACGATGGGCAGACGCATGACTGACGGGGCTCCAACAGGACAGGACAGGGCGCTGGCGGCGTCGGCAAAGACGGCGTGATGCGCTGCCGCTTGCGTGATGACACCGGTTTACCATATACACGTCCTGCAGACGCTGTCGATAGGCAGCGCAACAACGCCAGAGGGAGACGTTCTTGAGCAACGAACACGGCACACATGGGCACACGCCGCCGGCCGATGCGGCCGCGATTGCCCAGGCCTTCACCACCGCACGCCTTGCGGGCCAGGCACTGGAGGCGTTCCCGGGCGACATCCCGGCGGACCTGGTCGCGGCCTACCAGGTCCAGGACCTGGCCATCGCCCGCTGGAACCAGCCGGTGGTCGGCTGGAAGGTCGGCTACATCGCTGCCGAACGCCGCGATGCGTCCGGGGACGAACGGCTGCTGGGCCCGATCTTCAAGCCTCAGCTCAAAAATGCTACCGGTGGAACAACGGATGTTCCGGTGTTCGTCGGCGGTTTCGCCGCGATCGAGGCCGAGTACGTGCTGGAACTGCTGGAGGATGCCCCCGCCGACCAGCTGCACTGGTCGCCGGAACAGGCTGAAGCGTTGCCGGCCCGCCTGTACCTCGGTGTCGAGGTTGCCAGCAGCCCGCTGGCAACGATCAACGAGCTGGGCCCGCGCGTGGTGGTATCCGACTTCGGCAACAACAACGGCCTCGTGCTGGGGCCGGAGATCGGCAACTGGACGTCCCTCGATGAGTCGGCGTTGCGCGCCGAGACCCTGATCGAGGGTGAAGTGGTCGGGGTCGGCGGCGCGAGCCGCCTGCCCGGTGGCCTGCGCGCAGCGTACGCGTTCGCGTTGTCCCGTTCCGCGCTTCGCGGCCGGCCCCTGCGGCGTGGCGACCTGATCGCCACCGGCAATGCGACCGGCATCCACGACATCCAGGCAGGACAAACGGCGCTGGTGCGCTTCGCCGGCTTCGGCGAGATTGCCTGCAGGGCCGTGCCGGCCGGGTAAGCCGCGGCACGATCCAGTGAACACGCGCGGGAGGGCGCAGATGATCACACGACGACATTTCCTGGCCGGTGGCGCCACTGCACTTGCCACTCCCCTGCTCGCCGCCTGTGGCCGCGGGCCGGGCCCTGACGCAGCCGGCAGCCAACTGCTGACGGCGACCGATGTGCACGTGGCCGATTACCCCACCGTGACAGCGGTGAAGTGGATCGGCGAGACCCTGCAGCGTGAGACCCAGGGACGCCTGCGTCTGCGCCAGTACCACTCGGGCCAGCTCGGCCGCGAGTCCGAAGCGATCGACATGGCCCGCTTCGGCGCCATCGACATCACCCGTGTCTATGCGGGCGCGCTGAACAACGCGTTTCCGCTGACCCAGGCGCTGTGCCTGCCCTACGTGTTCGAATCGGTGGCGCATCAGCGGGCAGCGCTTGATGGCGGCGTGGCCGATGCCGTGCTGCGCGGCTTCGAACGCCGCGACCTGGTCGGCCTGGCCATCTACGATTCCGGTGCGCGCTGCTTCTACAACACCCGGCATCCGATCACGCAGCCCGGTGACCTGCACGGGCTGAAGCTGCGCGTCGCATCATCGGACATCTTCATCCAGCTGATGCGGCTGCTCGGCGCCAACCCGACGCCGATGTCGCTGGGCGATACGTTCTCCGGCATGGAGACGCACATGATCGACGGTGCCGAGAACAACATGCGCAGCTTCCATTCCAGCCGTCACTTCGAGGCTGCGCACTACTGGTCGCAGAGCGATCACTCCTATGCACCGGACGTGCTGCTGATGTCACGCGCCAGTTTCGAGCGGCTGCAGCCGGATGACCGCCAGCTGCTGCTGGAGACCGCACGTGCGTCGGTGAAGGTGATGCGCGACCAGTGGGATGCCTCCGAGGATGCGGCACGACGCGCGGTGCTGGCGTACGGCGTGAAGGCCAACGAGGTCGACATGCCGGCGTTCCGCGCCGCCGCGCAGCCCCTGCTGCAGCAGTACCTGCAGCACGCGGAAATCGCCGCGCTGGTCGATCGCATCCGCGGTGCAGCCTGAGGACACAGCCATGACCGAAACGACGACATTTTCCCCACCCGGCCCCGGGCAGCGCCTGCTGGACCGCATCGCCGACATTGCCATCTACACCGCCGTGGCGGCCCTGCTGGGGCTGGTGGTGGTGCAGGGCTGGCAGGTCTTCGCGCGCTATGTGATCAACGATTCCCCGAGCTGGACCGAACCGGTGACCCTGCTGCTGCTCAGCACCGCGATGAGCCTGGGCGCGGCCTGTGGCGTGCACACCAACCGCCACTTCGGCTTCTTCCTGCTGCATGCCTATATGGCGCCGGCGCTGCGCCGCGCTGTGGACGTGCTGGTGCAACTGGTGGTGGCCGTGCTGGGCGCGTTCATCGCAGTGTGGTCGGCCGAGCTTCTTCTCGACGGCCTGGACATCAAGACCGCCGGTGCCGAGCTTCCGCAGAGCATCAACTACCTGCCGCTGGCGCTGGGCGGCGTGCTGATGGTGGTGTTCGCGCTGAACCGTGCGTGGAAGGCCACGCAGTCCACGCCGGCAGACGCTGCCGCCGATGACGCTGAAGGAGATCGTTGATCCATGGGTATCGCCATTCTGTTCTCGGTGTTCGCAGTGTTCCTGCTGCTGGGCGTGCCGGTGGCCTACGCGCTGGCTGCGGCCGCCCTTGCCACCCTGCTCTACCTGGACATCCCGTCCATCGTTCTGGTCCAGCAGATTTCGGCAGGTACCGGGTCTGCATCGCTGATCGCCATTCCACTGTTCATCTTCGCTGGCGAGATCATGATGCGCGGCGGCATCTCCGAGCGCCTGATCGCGCTGGCGTCCTCGCTGGTGGGGCGCTTGCGTGGTGGCCTGGGCCAGGTTTCGATCCTGTCTTCGCTGTTCTTCGGCGGCGTCTCCGGCTCGGCCATCGCGGATGTCTCGGCGGTGGGTGGCACGATGATTCCGCAGATGGTCAAGCGCGGCTATGACCGCGATTTCGCCGTCAATGTCAGCATCACCGCCGCCCTGGTCGCGCTGCTGGTTCCGCCCTCGCACAACCTGATCCTGTTCTCGGCCGCAGCCGGTGGCGGCCTCTCGATCGCCGATCTGTTCGCGGCGGGTATCGTTCCGGCATTGCTGATGACGCTGGCATTGATGATCACCGGCTACGTCGTCGCGCGCCGCCGCGGCTATGGCGTGGAGGTGTTCCCGGGCTGGCGCGCGGTGATGCTGCGGATGATCTCCGCCCTGCCCGGCCTCGGTCTGGTCGCGCTGATCTTCGTCGGCATCCGCGCTGGCATCTTCACTGCGGTGGAAAGCGCGGCGATCGCCGTGGTGTACGCACTGCTGGTGACCACTGTGCTGTATCGGCAACTGCGCTGGCGCGAGTTCTTCGCCACGGTCGTCCACGCCGCACGCAGCACCGGCGTGATCCTGTTCGTGATCGCCACCGCTGCGGTATTCGGCTGGCTGCTGGCCTACCTGCAGGTGCCGGCGGCGGCGGTGGATTTCCTGCAGTCCTTCGCGCACAGCCAGTTCATGGTGCTGCTGATGATCGTGGTGATGCTGTTGCTGCTGGGAACCTTCATGGACCTGGCACCGATGATCCTGATCTGCACGCCGATCTTCCTGCCGGTGGCGCGCGCGTACGGCATCGATCCGATCCACTTCGGGCTGGTGCTGGTGCTGACCGGCGGCCTGGGCCTGGTGACACCGCCGGTGGGCTCGGTGCTGTTCATCGGTACCGCCATCGGCAAGATCAGCGTGGGCCAGAGCATGCGTACCATCTGGCCGTTCTGGTTCGCTGCGCTGGGCGTGCTGCTGGTGGTCACCTTCTTCCCTGCCCTGTCGCTGTGGCTGCCGGCCACGCTGCGCAGCTGAGCCGGAGACCGCTGCCATGCACCGTCCGCTTCGCCGCATCCCTGCCGTGGCCCTGGCCAGCCTGCTTCTGGCCGCGCTTCCGGCGCTGGCCTCCGGCCCGGCCTCACCAACCTGGGCACGTGGGCTGGAGAACCAGCGCCAGGCCGATCTCGGCGACGGCACCTACCTGAACCCGGTGCTGGCCGGCGACCGCCCCGATCCGTCGGTACTGAAGGACGGACAGGACTACTACCTGACCCTGTCCTCCTTCGACGCCTATCCCGGCCTGCCGATCTGGCATTCGCGGGACCTGGTCAACTGGCAGCCGCTGGGTCATGCCATCACCCGCAACGTGGGTGCGATCTGGGCACCGGACATCGTCAAGCACCAGGGTCGCTACTTCATCTACTTCCCGGCCCGGACCGGCGAACACCGCAGCAACTTCGTGGTGTGGGCCGATGACATCCGCGGGCCGTGGAGCGATCCGATCGACATCGGCCTGGGCGGCTACATCGACCCCGGCCATGCGGTGGGCGAGGACGGCAAGCGCTACCTGTTTCTCAGCGGAGGCGACTATGTGCAGCTGGCCGATGACGGGCTGAGCGTGGTCGGCACACCGAAGCATGTCTACGACGGCTGGCGCTATCCGCAGAGCTGGGATGTGGAAGCCTATGCGCAGGAAGGACCGAAGATCCACTTCCGCGAGGGCTGGTACTACATGACCACCGCCGTGGGAGGCACCGCCGGCCCACCCACCGGGCACATGGTGATCACTGCGCGCTCGCGCTCCATCCATGGGCCCTGGCAGAACGCACCGAACAATCCGATCACGCGCACGCAGTCGGCGTCCGAGCCGTGGTGGTCACGAGGCCACGCGACAGTGATCGAAGGCACCGACGGTCGCTGGTGGATGATGTACCACGGGTATGAGAACGGCTTCTGGACCCTGGGCCGGCAGACCCTGCTGGACCCGATCGAGTGGACGGACGATGGCTGGTTCGTGGCCAGGGGCGGTGACCTCGGCCAACCGCTGCGCAAGCCTTCCGGAAGCGGCCTGGCACCGCACGGCATGGCGCTTTCGGATGATTTCCGCGGCGGCAGGCTCGGGCCACAGTGGGCGTTCTTCAACCCGGGCAGTGACGAATACGAGCGCCTGCGCTTCAGCGGCGATGGGCTGGTGATGCAGGGCAAGGGCAGTGCGCCGCGCGATGCGTCTCCGCTGACCACCATCGCCGGCGATCCGGCCTACCAGTTCGAGGTGGAGCTGGAGGTAGCGCCGGGCGCAGTCGGGGGCGCGCTGCTGTTCTACAGCGACCGTCTTTATGTGGGCGTGGGCAGCAACGGCGAGCAGTTCATCATGCACCGTTACGGCGAGGAACGCCCTGCCCGGCTTGCGCCCAGCGAGCGCGGCGGGCGGCTCTGGCTGCGCGTCACCAACAACCGCCATATCGTCACCTTCCATACCAGCAGCGACGGCCGGACCTGGCAGAAGTACCCGGTTCAGATGGAAACCTCGGGTTACCATCACAATGTGGCTGGTAAGTTTCTCGCCCTGAAGCCGGCGCTGTACGCTGCCGGTGACGGTGCGGTGACCTTCCGCAGCTTCCGCTACCGCGCGCTGGACTGAGTGCGCGGCCGGAAATCCCCCGACTTACCTGGTCCATTACATGTCAGTGCGCAACAAGAATGATGCCGCCACGCCGGCATTGGCCAAAGGCAAGGCAGCCACGATCAACGACATCGCGCGACTGTCCGGAGTGTCCAAGAAAACGGTTTCAAGGATCATCAACAACTCACCGCTGGTGCGCAAGGACACGCGCGACAAGGTAGAAGCCCTGATGCGCGAGGTGGGCTATACGCCCGATCCGCTGGCGCGCGGCCTGGCCTTCCGTCGATCCTTCCTGATCGGCATGGTCTACGACAACCCCACCGCCCAGTACATCGTGGACATGCAGTACGGTGCACTCGACGCGCTGCGCGGTTCCAGCTTCGAGCTGGTCGTGCACCCCTGCGACAGCCGCAGCCCGGGCTACATCGACGGCGTGCGCCGCTTCGTGCAGCAGCAGAAGCTGCATGGGGTGATCCTGGTGCCGCGTGCCTCCGAGGACCAGGCGCTGGCGGACATGCTGGATGAGATCGGCTGCCGCTTCACCCGCGTGGCTGCGCTGCCGCTGGACGAGAGTTCGCAGATGGTGGTCACCCACGATCGTGACGGCGCCGCCGAAGCCGCCGACTACCTGCTCTCGCTGGGCCACCGCGACATCGCCCTGGTGACCGGGCCCAGCGCCTATCGTTCGGCGCACGAGCGTACCGCCGGCTTCATCGATGCGCTGTCGCAGCGTGGCATCGAGCTGCCCAAGGACCGCATCATCGAGGCGGGCTACACCTTTGAATCGGGTGTGGCCGCCGCCGAGAAGCTGCTGCTGGGCAAGCGCCGGCCGACCGCGATCTTCACCGGGAACGATGAAATGGCGGCGGGCATCTACAAGGTGGCGCTGCGTGCAGGCATCAACATCCCGCGCCAGCTGTCCATCATCGGCTACGACGACAGCCCGCTGGCCTCGCGCCTGTGGCCGTCGCTGACCTCGGTACGGCGCCATACCCGCGATACCGGCCGCACCGCTGCGGCGATGCTGATCCAGCCCGACGGCCAACCGGCGCTGCAGATCGCCAGCGTGCGCCCGCACCTGATCGTGCGCGACTCCTGCCAGCCGCCGGAGGACTGATCCGGCGGGGATCAGTCCGGTAGCCCGCAGGCCTGCCTGCGACTCCGTTGAAGCCGCCTCACCTTGCCGCGATCGTTGAGCGCTATCGTGCGGCGCAAAATGACACCGGTTACCAACGTCGCTAGAATCCCCCTGAACCGTGCCGGGGCCGAATGATCGGCCCGCCCCCTGCTCTGGAGATGCCATGTACTGCAAGACCCACTACGCCACCCATCCCGACGCCATCAAGGGCGCCAGCAACGACCAGCTGCGCGAGCTGTACCTGCTCGACGGCCTGTTCAACCCCGGCCAGGTGACGCTGAAGTACACCCACTACGAGCGCTTCGTACTCGGTGGCGCGGCGCCCCTGGATGCGCCGCTGGCGCTGCCGGTGCAGACCGACCCGGCGTCGGCCGCCGGCCATCCGTTCCTGGAGCGTCGCGAGCTGGGCGTGATCAACGTCGGCAGCGGTACCGGTACGGTCACCGTCGACGGCACCGTCTACACGCTGGGCCCGAAGGATGGCCTGTACGTGGCGATGGGCAGCAAGGACGTCGTGTTCGCCTCGCAGGACGCCGCCAACCCGGCTCAGTTCTACCTGGCCTCGACCCCGGCCCATGCGCGCTTTGAAACCAAGCAGCTGTCGATCAAGGACGCGGTAGCGCTGGACCGCGGCGCGCTGGAGACCAGCAACGAGCGCACCATCTACCAGTACATCGTGCCGGCCACCTGCCAGTCCTCGCAGCTGCTGCTGGGCCTGACCGTGCTCAAGCCCGGCAGCGTGTGGAACACCATGCCGCCGCACCTGCATGACCGCCGCAGCGAGGTCTATTTCTACTTCGACCTGGGCGACAACGACCGCGTGTACCACTTCATGGGCGAACCGGACGCGCAGCGCCACATCGTCATCCAGAACAACGAAGCCGTGGTATCGCCGCCGTGGTCGATCCACATGGGTGCCGGTACCAGCAATTACGCCTTCATCTGGGCGATGGGCGGCGAGAACCTGGATTACACCGACATGCACGTGCTGGACATCTGCCAGCTCAAGTAAGTCCTGCCTGGCCGCCGCGCACGCGTGCCGGTGGCCGTTCGCCTGCATCACGCACACCTCTACCAAGGAACGCACACGCAATGGCCAATCCCTTCAGCCTGGAAGGCAAAGTCGCTCTGGTAACCGGTGGTAATACCGGTCTGGGCCAAGGTATCGCGGTTGCGCTGGCCACCGCCGGCGCCGATGTCGCCGTGGCCGGCATCGCGCCGCCCACCGAAACCATCGAGAAGATCACCGCGCTCGGCCGACGCTGCCTGGCGGTGGAAGCCAACCTGATCAGCATCGAGCCGGTCGAGCGCGTGGTGCGCGAAACCATCGAGGGACTGGGTGGCCTGGATATCCTGGTCAACAATGCCGGCCTGATCCGCCGCGCCGACGCGGTGGAGTTCAGCGAACAGGACTGGGATGACGTGATGAACGTCAACATCAAGTCGGCGTTCTTCATCTCGCAGGCGGCGGGCCGTCATTTCATCGCCCAGGGCAGCGGCAAGATCATCAACATCGCCTCGATGCTGTCGTTCCAGGGCGGCATCCGGGTGCCGTCGTACACCGCCAGCAAGAGTGGCATCGCCGGCATCACCCGCCTGCTGGCCAACGAATGGGCCGGCAAGGGCGTCAACATCAACGCGATCGCGCCGGGCTACATGGCCACGGACAACACGGCGGCCCTACGTGCCGATGCCGACCGCAACAAGGCGATCCTGGATCGCATTCCGGCCGGCCGTTGGGGCACACCGGAGGATCTGGCCGGCGCGGCGGTGTTCCTGGCATCCAGCGCATCGGATTACATCAACGGCGCCGTGCTGCCGGTCGATGGTGGCTGGTTGGCGCGCTGAGGCACACCGGTCTGTAGAGCCGAGCCCATGCTCGGCTGTCGCGCTCTGATCGAAAAACAGCCGAGCATGGCTCGGCTCTACAGGAGTGCCGCGATGCGAAGGCTGTTGCTGTTGTTGCTGCTGTCGTGCACCACCGCGCAGGCGGCGCCGGTGCGGGTGTTCATCGCAGGTGACTCCACCGCGGCCGAGTACGGTCCCGAGCGCGCGCCGCAGGCGGGCTGGGGCCAGGCCCTGCAGAGCTACCTCGATCCGGCGCGGTTCGAAGTGCGCAACCACGCCCGGGGAGGCCGCAGCACGCGCAGCTTCATCGATGAAGGCCGCTTGGATGCGATCGCCACCGAGCTGCGCCGTGGCGACGTGCTGCTGATCCAGTTCGGCCATAACGACGCCAAGTTCGAAGATCCCACGCGCTATACCGATCCGGACAGCGACTATCCGCGCCTGCTGATGCGTTACGTGCAGGTGGCGCGCGACAAGGGCGCCACGCCGGTGCTGGTCACGCCGGTGGCGCGGCTGCTGTATGACTTCGGTTCGCTGCTGGACACACATGCGCGTTACACGCGGGCGATGCAGCAGCTGGCCGCGCGCGAGCGCGTTGCCCTGATCGAACTCAACGACCGCAGCACGCGCTGGATACGCGCGCTGGGCGAGCAGGGTGCACGCCCCTACTTCCTGTTCGTGCCCGAGCAGGGCAAGGCCGACGGCACCCACTTCAGTGTGGCCGGCGCCAACGCCGTTGCCTGCCTGGTGCTGCGCGAGTGGAGGGTGCTGCAGCCGGGGCTGGAAGATGCACTCGTGCGCGACATCGACTGTGACGTGGGCGCGGCGGCGGGGCAGGGCGGGCAACCGGCGCAGCCCTCGCGCGTGGTCCATGAGCATGACATCGCCATCCGCCAGCCCGGCCCGCATGGTGGCGCCGGGCCGACCACGGCCTATCCGTTCTTCGCCGGAGAGAAGAACCTGCCGTTCGTGCTGCGCAAGCGCGTGCTGCACAAGGGTGCAGGCATCGGCCTGCATCCGCAGCACAAGGACGAGATCTACTACATCGTCAGCGGGAAAGGCAGCTACGTGCTGGACGGAAGGCAGTACGACGTCAGCGCAGGCGATGCCCTGCTGACGCGCAAAGGCAGTTCGCATGCACTGCAGCAGGTGGGTGACGAGGATCTGGTGCTGCTGCTGGCATACCCGCGCTGACCCGCGGAGCCGGGCGTGGAGCCGGCCCTAGGGATGCCCCTGCCGCATCACACGTCGCCGCCGTCGGCCCAGCCTTCGCCGGTTCCCTTCTGGAACACACGGTCGTCGGCCTGCACGTCACCGGCCGGCAGGTGCTGCTGCTCGGCCAGCGAGGCATAGATCGGGGTGAAGTCCGGCGACGTCGCCTGCATCAGCTGCTCGAAGCTGTCGATGACGAAGTAGGTCTTCTGGAAGGTATCGATGCGGTAGCGCGTGCGCATGATGCGCTGCAGGTCGAAGCCGATGCGGTTGGGCGCGGCCGATTCCAGCGAGTACAGCGATTCGCCCTTTGACGAGACGATACCGGCGCCGTAGATGCGCAGGCCATCCGGGGTATCGATCAGGCCGAACTCCACCGTGTACCAGTACAGGCGCGTGAGGTTCTGCAGCGCCTCCGGACCGATGGCGTGGGCTTTGACACCGCCACGGCCGTAGGCCTCCATGTAATCGGCAAACACCGGATTCATCAGCAGCGGCACATGGCCGAACAGATCGTGGAACAGGTCCGGCTCGGCGATGTAGTCGATCTGGTCGGGGCGACGGATCCACCACGTGACCGGGAAGCGGCGGTTGGCCAGGTGGTCGAAGAAGTCCAGCTCCGGCAGCAGCCCCTCCACGCCCACCAGCGTCCAGCCGGTGGCTGCGCCGAGTACTTCATTCAGCTGGTCGAAGCGCGGAATCATGTGCGCGCTCATGCCCATCTCGTCCTGCGCGTCCAGGAACTCCCGGCACGCACGGCCGACCAGCAGTTCGCGCTGGCGCTGGTACAGCGTGCTCCACGTCGCATGGTCATCGGCGCTGTAGGTATCCCACGGCTGCTCGACGAGCGCGGTGGTGTACACCGGCACGTAGCCCTTGTCGGTCTGCTGGTGTTCGACGCGGCGGGGCTGGGCGGGATCCATGGGACGCTCCTTGAAGGGATGTCCACGATGCTAGGGCAGTGCGGGCGCAACAGGGTTGCAAAAGTTGCGCGGAATAACCTTGCTGGCGCAATATCCTTGCGTACTCACCATGTTGCGGGGCAACAATGGCCGGAGAAGTCCAGTTCGATCGCACGGATATACGCCTGCTGGCCGAAATCCAGCGGGATGGTCGCGCCACCAATGCCGAGCTCGCGGCCCGGGTGAACCTCTCCCCCTCCGCCTGCCTGCGCCGCCTGCAGCGGCTGGAGAGCGAGGGTGTGATCGTCGGCTATGGCGCGCGCCTGGAACCCCGGCAGCTGCGGCTGGGCCTGCAGGCGTTCGTGCGGGTGCAACTGGAAAAGCACGACCAGGCGGCCATCGCGCATTTCGTGGACAGCGTGCAGGGCTGGGATGAAGTGGTGGCCTGCCATGCGCTCACCGGCGACATGGATTACCTGTTGCACGTCTACGTGCGCGACCTCGAGCACTTCTCGCGCTTCCTGCTGGACCGCCTGCTCAATGCCGGTGGCGTGGCCGATGCCAATTCCAGCTTCGTGCTGCGCACGGTGAAGGGCTTCCAGGCGTTGCCACTGTCGCAGCTGTAACCCTGAGCACCGCTCAGCGCGGGCGAGGGCTCAGCACTTGTCCTTGCGCCCCATCAGCCTGCCCAGCCGCGAGGTCTCCTCGCACTTCGGCGCGGCGACCGGCGGCGGTGCCAGCGCGGCGGCGCGCGCCTTCTGCAGCTGCTGGATCTTCGCGCGGATCTGCGGCATCGCGGCCATCGCCGCCTTTTCGCCCTCCAGGATCGCGGTCCCGCGCTGGCTGAAATCAGCCGCACCGATATCCAGCACGCGCGGGCGGATCACGATGTCGGCGCGGGCCAGTTCCTGCTCGCCCAGGCGCTGGCCCATGATCGCGATCGACTGGTTGACGATGCCGAGCATGTCAGTCGGTGCCTTGCCACTGGCCTTGCTGGAGATGTCCACGGCGATCACGAAGTCGGCACCGAGCTGGCGCGCGGCATCGACCGGCACCGGGCTGACCACGCCGCCATCGACGTAGTTGCGGCCGCCGATCTTCACCGGCTCGAACACGCCAGGGATGCTGCTGGACGCACGGACGGCCTGGCCCACGTTGCCGCGCACGAAGATCGCGCGTTCGCCGGTTTCGAGCTGGGTGGCGACGGCGGCGAACGGCTTCTTCAGGCGCTCTGCCGGACGGTTGGCGACCTGCTCGTTGACGTAGTCCTGCAGCTTCTGGCCCTGCACCAGCCCGCCGGAGAACAGGCGCACGTCGCGGATGCTGGCTTCATCCAGCGCGACGGCCCGGCTCTGCATCTGGAACGCATCCATGCCGCTGGCGTACAACGCGCCGACCACACTGCCGGCGCTGGTGCCGGACACCACCACCGGCTCGAAGCCGTTGGCCTCGAGCATCTTGATCACGCCGATGTGGGCAAAGCCCTTGGCCGCGCCGCCGCCCAGCGCGATGCCGATCTTCACCGGCTTGGCCTGCGGCACCACGGTCGGCGCCGGCGGCGGCGCCGGACGCACCGGATCGCCACCGCAACCGGCCAGCAGGCCAAGCAGGGCAACGGACAGCAGCACGCGGGGACGGAACAGGCTCATCGGCAATGCGCTCGCGGCGCCGGATTCAGGGAAGGGCGCCAGCATACCGAAGCCACGGCGGGCCGGGCAGGGCAGGACGACGCCCTATTCATGGACCGCCATGGGTAGCGCCGGGCATGGCCTGGCGGGCAGTTCAGGGCCGCTGCGCTCGCCGGGCTTGGCCCGGCGCTACCCGCAGGCGATCAGAACCGGTTGTCGCCGTCGAGGATGCGGCCGATGCCGCCCAGCACCGAGCCTTCGCCGCGGTTCTGCCCGCCGCCCTGCGGCGCGGCCATCCACATCCGGCCGGCCAGGCGCGAGAACGGCAGCGATTGCAGCCAGACCTTGCCCGGTCCGGTCAGGGTTGCCAGGAACACACCCTCGCCACCAAACACCATGCTCTTGATGCCACTGACCCGGCGCACGTCCATGTCCACCGTCGGGTGGTAGGCGACCACGCAGCCGGTATCCACGTCCAGCCGCTCGCCGGCGGCCAGTTCGCGCTCGACCACACAGCCTCCGGCGTGGATGAACACCCAGCCATCGCCTTCCAGCTTCTGCATGATGAAGCCTTCGCCGCCGAACAGGCCGGTCATGATCTTGCGCTGGAACTGCACGCCGATCTGCACACCGCGCGCCCCGGCCAGGAAGCTGTCCTTCTGGCAGACCAGGCGGCCGCCGTGCTGGTCCAGCTTCATGGCCAGCACGGTGCCGGGGTAGGGCGCGGCGAAAGCGACCTTGGCCTTGCCCTGCCCGGTATGCGTATAGAGCGTGGCGAACAGGCTCTCGCCGGTCAGCACGCGTTTGCCGGCCGACATCAGCTTGTCCATGATGCCGCCGCCCTGGCCGCTGTGCGTGCCGTCGCCGAACACCGTATCCATCTGCACCGAGGCGTCCTTGAACATCAGCGCGCCGGCTTCGGCGATGGCGCTCTCGCCGGGATCCAGCTCGATCTCCACGAACTGCATCTCATGGCCGACGATGCGGAAGTCGATGTCGTCGGCCCGGCCCCGCGCAGGCCCGCCCGGCACGGGTGGCGGCGTGTTGGGCATGCCCGGGGCGGGCGCCTGCAGCTCGGGCACCTCGGCGATGGCGGTCCAGCCGCTCATGCCCTGGCACCAGGCCAGCGCGCGGGGGTTGGCCTGCGCGTAGCGGCGCGCGGCTTCGTCATCGAGCGGCCCGATGCGGTCGGCCTGGGCGGAGGAATGGAAGTACCACTGGGTCATGGCGGTGCGCCGGGTCGGGGTGGGAAAGCCCGAGTCTAGCGACCCTCCCCGGTGGCCCGCGACCGCGCCATGAACAGCGGCCATTTGCGGCGCAGGTGCTGTATTGCAACAATTATCTGGTAGCGCCGTTTTACCACCCCTCCAAACACAGCCTACCGCCATGTCCCCGACCCGCACTTCCCGCGGCCGTATTCCGGTCGCGCGCCCCCTCGTTGCCGCTCTCTCCGCCCTGCTGCCGCTGGTTGCAGCCGCCCAGGAAACCCCCGCCGCCAAGGATCCGGTCGCGCTCGATACCCTGCAGGTGACGGCCCAGCGCCGCGTCGAGAATGCCAAGGACGTGCCGGTCGCGATCACCGCGATCCAGGGCGAGAAGCTCGATGTGCTCGGCTCGGCCGGCGACGACATCCGCTTCCTGGCCGCGCGCGTACCCAGCCTCAACATCGAATCGTCCTATGGCCGTGCCTTCCCGCGCTTCTACATGCGCGGCCTCGGCAACACCGACTTCGACCTCAATGCCTCGCAGCCGGTCTCGCTGGTGTACGACGACGTGGTGCAGGAAAGCCCGCTGCTGAAGGGCTTCCCGTTGTTCGACCTGGCCAACGTGGAAGTGCTGCGTGGGCCGCAGGGCACCCTGTTCGGCCGCAACACGCCGGCCGGCGTGGTCAAGTTCGATTCGGCGCGTCCGTCGCAGGATGCCGATGGCTACGTCCGCGTCGGCTACGGCAGCTACAACAGCTGGAACGTGCAGGGCGCCTACGGCGGCCCGCTGACCGACCGCTGGTCGGCACGCGTTTCGGCGATCTACCAGCGCCGCGACGACTGGGTCGACAACACCCGCGTCGGCGCGCCCAACAGTGGTTTTGAAGGCTATGACGAGGCCGCCGGCCGCGTGCAGTTCCTGTATGAGGGCGACGATTTCGAGGCCCTGTTCAACCTGCACAAGCGCAAGCTCAACGGCACCGCCCGCCTGTTCCGCGCCAACATCATCCAGAAGGGCAGCAACGCGCTGGTCGAGAACTTCGACCGCGACAAGGTGGCCAACGACGGCGTGAACTTCTCCGACCTGGAAACCTGGGGCGGCAGCGCGCGCCTGCAGTGGAACCTCGGCTCGGTGACCCTGCACTCCATCACCGGCTACGAGACTGCCGAATCGCTCAACCGCGGCGATATCGACGGTGGCTACGGTGCTTCGTTCCTCGGCGCCGGCAATTATGGCCCGGGCTTCATTCCGTTCCCGTCCGAATCGGCCGATGGCCTGCCGCACCACCGCCAGTGGACCCAGGAATTCCGCGTGGAATCCAATGAGTGGGGCCGCTTCGACTGGCAGGCCGGTGTCTTCTACTTCGATGAAGACGTCACCATCGACAGCTTCAACTACGACTCGCTGACGCCGGGCAATCCGCAGACCGGCCATGCCGTGCAGAGCCAGCGCAACAAGGCGTGGGCGGTGTTCGCATCGGGCGACTTCGATGTCACCGACCGCTTCAAGCTGCGCGCCGGCGTGCGCTACACGCAGGACAAGAAGGACTTCACCGCGCGCGTGCTGCAGGCCGTGCAGGGTGGCACCCCGGTGAGCGGGCCGTACCTGGCCAACACCGACGTCGATGACGTCAGCTGGGATGTCAGCGGTGTGTACAAGCTGACCGACAACGTCAATGCGTATGCGCGCGTGGCCAAGGGCTTCCGCGCGCCGTCGATCCAGGGCCGTCTGGCCTTCGGTGGCGTGTCGCAGGCCGATTCCGAGAAGGTGATCTCGTACGAAGCCGGCATCAAGGCCGACCTGTTCGATCGCCGCGCCCGCCTGGGCTTCAGCGTGTTCCGCTACGACGTCGACGGCCAGCAGCTGATCGCGGTCGGCGGCAGCAACAATACCGCCACCCTGCTCAACGCCGACAAGACCATCGGCCAGGGTGTGGAGCTGGACCTGGAAGCCTACCTGGCCGACAACGTCCTGCTGACCCTGGGCAGCAGCTACAACGACACCGAGATCAAGGACGGAAACCTGGCCGTGGCGATCTGCGGCGGTGGCTGCACCATCACCGATCCCACCACGGTGATCAACGGCGGCACCTACGCCCTGGTCAACGGCAATCCGCTGCCGCAGGCGCCGAAGTGGATCCACAACATGACCCTGCGCGTGGGCTTCCCGCTCACCGATGGCAGCGAGCTGTACGCCTACACCGACTGGGCCTACCGCAGCCCGGTGAACTTCTTCATCTACGAGTCGCCGGAGTTCCGCAGCCGCAGTTCGCTGGAAGGCGGCCTGCGCCTGGGCTACAACTGGGAGTACGGCCAGTACGACGTGGCGGTGTTCGGCCGCAACCTCACCAACCAGACACGCGTGGTCGGTGCGATCGACTTCAACAACCTGACCGGCTTCCTCAACGAGCCGCGGACCTGGGGCGTGGAGTTCACCGCGAAGTTCTGATGCGGTCGCTGTACCGAGGCACTGTAGAAGGGCCGGCGCAATGCCGGCCCTTCTGCGTTCGGTGTCCGCCGGGCGTGGCCCGGTGCCACCTGTGCGCCGCGAGCGCTTACAGCGCGCTCTGCGGGCGTACCTTCAGCACTGCCTCTTCGGCGGTGCAGTTGCGGCTGGAGTGCAGGCCGGCCTTGCGCGCGGCGGCGATCTCGCTGCGTGCCGCCAGCAGGTCGCGCTGGAACGCGGCATTGTCATGCAGCCGGGCAACGGCGGCAGCCCCCATGAAACGGCCTTCGAGGATGTCGCTCTGCCAGTGCACGTTGCACACCAGGCGGCTCTCGCCATAGTTGCGGCCACGGGCCTGGATGGCATCGGCACGATCCGGCGCGATCTCCGACAGGATCAGGGCCCATGCCCAGCCGATCGAGGTGTGGCCGGACGGATAGGACCCGTTGCTGCGCAGGCCCGCTTCATCATCCGGCGTGCAGGTCGGCTCGCCATTGACCATGAACGGGCGCGGGCGCTGGTAGTGGTTCTTGGCGACCTTGGTGGCAGCGCTGGCGTCGATCCGGCTGCGCTCCAGCAGGCGGTACAGCGCGGGCGTCTTCACCGCGTCCACATCGATGTCGACCGCGCAGGAGAACTGGTTGGCACCTTCCGGAAAGGCCAGTTCGGCATCCAGCGTGGCCTGGGCGAAGCGTGGGCTGCCGCGCAGTGCACGCGCTTCGCGGCTGACCTGTTCATCCAGGGCGAAGCCCGCCGAGCCCGCGGTGGGTGGCGCCGGAACCAGGGCCAGGCTGGCCGGTACGGCGCGCGCGTCCAGATAGCCCACGGCCTTGGTGGTGACGTTGGCTTCGACGGCGGTCGGCCGGGCAGCAGACGCGGCACAGCCGGCCAGCGCCAGCACGATGGCCAGGCCAAGCAGGGGACGGGCAGGGCGGAAGATCACAGACATGGTCAGGCTCAGCAGAGGAAACACCACGCCATGATCGCAGCCCGCAGCCGGCGTCGCAGTGGCCGTCGGTCATACGGCCAGACCCGGCATGGTCATCAAAACGGGGCAAAAGCGTCATCGCGCTCCGCCATTCTCCCGAATCCGGGCGCAGCGCACGGACTTTCACGCGCCGGGGCATCGAGCATCGGCGCAACGATGGCATGCATGCCATTCCATTCCAGCCGGGTCGGGGGGATCCGCTGACAGAGGGAGAGAAGCGATGCGCAGCACCGCAACAGGAAGTACCGTCCTGGTCCTGCTCGCCACCATGGCCGTCACGCCGGCCACCGCCGCCGATGTGGTCGGCGTGGCCTTCGTGCACGGCACCGGCGCGCAGACCAACGCCACCCAGGACTACTGGCAACCGGCGATCATCGACACCGTCCGCCAGGGGCTGCCGAACAGCAGCAACTATGTGGTCATCAACTGCGATTTCACCCAGTACATGTGGAAGCCGGAAGCCGCCGGCTGCCTGGCCGACCAGCTCACCGGCTTCATCAACAGCCGCGGCATCACCCAGCTGGTGGTCATCACCCATTCCAACGGCGGCAACGTGATGCGCTGGATCCTCTCCAACCCGACCTACGACAGCCGCTACCCGAACATCATCCGCACGGTGCGCAAGGTCAACGCGCTGGCACCCTCATCGGCGGGTACGCCGCTGGCCGATGCCGTGCTCAACGGCAACACCTTCGAAACCTCGCTGGGCTGGCTGCTCGGTTACAAGAACGATGCCGTGCGTATGCAGCAGGTCGCCAGCATGGCCACCTACAACGCGCAGAACCTGTACGGCACGGCCGGTCGGCCGGCACTGCCCAAGCCGTTCCGCGCGGTGGTCGGCAGCGATGTCGAATCGGCCGTGTGGGACAGCAACAGCTACTGCGGCGGCTACGCGGCCAACGTCGGCCTGGAGTTCACCCAGAACTGGCTGTCCTCGTGCTCGGACGGATTCCTGGAGTGCAGCAGCCAGAAGGCAGCGGGCAGCACCTGGTTCACCGACACGGCGCGTACCCAGGGCGCCGAGCCGTTGAGCCACAACCAGAGCCGCCGCGAGTGCTTCGGCCTGGGCGCCATCCTGCGCAACGACCTGGCCCAGTGAGGACGACGACGATGACGATGATTTCCCTTCCGCTGACCACCGCCGTGCTGGCAGCCCTGGCCACAGCCTCCGTCACGGTGCACGCTGCGCAGCCGCTGCGCTCCCTCCCCGGCGACCAGGTGGTGGCCACGCTGGTGGCCGCACCGCTGCCGCCTGACGACAGCGAACACGCGCCCCTGGCGTTTGCCTGGGCACTGGACCCGGCGCAGGCCCTGCAGGCCTCCACGCCCTACGCCTCGGTCAGCCGCAGCTACTGGCAGCAGGTCGATGGCGCGCAGCTGCAACGTGGCCTGGAGCTGCCGCTGACCGCCCCCGATGCGGTGATCCAGCTGAGCCCGGCAGCCGGTGCGCGCGCGGTTCCGGCGCAGTCACTGCAGGTCCGGGATCCGGCCGGCCGCAGCAGCGTCGCCCGCGCCGTCGACGCGCGCCAGCTGCAGGACGCCGGCATGCCCGTGGGCGAAGGCAGCAGCATGCTGCGCACCGGCACGGGCAGTGCTGCGGGAAATTACCGCCTGCAGAGCGCGCAGGCGCAGGGCCGCTACGTCGTACAGGTGCTTGAACCCAACAGCCCGTTGCGGCTGGAGGTGCAGGCCAGCCAGGCGCAGGTTCTGGCCGGCGGCAGCATACAGCTGCGGGCACGCCTGCTTGAAGACGGAGCCAGTCCCGCCCAGCTGCAGGCGCGTCGCGGGGGACTGGGCGGCGAAGCCTTGCTGGTCGCACCCGATGGCCGCAGCTGGCCGCAGCGGTTGCTGCGTACGACTGACGGCAGCCTGCACGCGCAGGTACGGATTCCCGCCGAGGCCAGCAACACGCAGGGCCTGTGGGAACTGCAGGTGTTCGCCCAGGCCGATGGCGTACTGCGCGACGGCAAGGTCGCCTTCGCCGTAGCCCGGCCGACCGCCCGCTTCGTCGGGCGGGCCACACCGGACCAGGCCAGCCGGCGCGTGGCGCTGCCGTTGCAGGTCGCCGCCGCCGGGCGCTACGAAGCGCGCGGCACCCTGCACGCCACGGGCCCGGATGGCCAACTGCGTCCGGTCGCGCAGGCGCACGCCGCCGCATGGTTCGACGGTCCCGGTCGCGGCCAGCTGGTGCTGCCGTTCGACCAGGCAGCGCTGCCGACCGGCTTCGGTGCCCCCTTCGAACTGCGCGAGCTGCAGTTGCATGACCAGAGCCGGATGGCACCGATCGAGTCACGCGCAGTCGCGTTGCGGTTCTGAGGCATGACGTGGCGGGCCGGAATGCCGGCCCGCTACCCTGCACCGCCTGCAGCGCCACGCCGACGCCGGCACTGCGCAGGCGTATTTCTCACCCCGCGTACGCCGTCAGCCGGCCATCCTGTTCAACCACCCGGATCGGCCCGCCGAACACCTCCGACAGAGGCTCGTCACACAGCAGCGTGGCCCGACTGCCGTCAGCCAGCACGCGGCCGTCGCGCAGCAGCACCACCCGCTCGATCTCGGGAATGACCTCTTCGATGTGATGGGTCACCAGCACCAGGGTGATGCCCTGCTGCGCCAGTGCCCGCATGGTCGCGATCAGCTGCTGGCGGGCGACCAGATCCAGGCCGGTGGAGGGTTCGTCCAGCAGCAGCGCCTGCGGCCGGTTCACCAGCGCGCGCGCGATCAGCACCCGGCGCGTCTCGCCGGCAGAGAGCTCTGCATAGGCGCGCTCGCGCAGGGCCAGCGCACCGGTCATCGCCAGTGTCTCGCCGGCGCGGGCACGCATCTCGGCGGTCACCTCACGGAAAGCCGGCACCACGCAGCTGGCGAAGAAACCGGACAGCACGGCCTGCTCGACGGTGAGCCCCGGCATCTCGGACAGCGTGCTGCTGAGGTCACCGGTGACGATGCCCAGCTGCGAGCGCAGCCGGTCCACCTGCCAGCGGTTCTGGCCCAGCACCTTCACCGCGACCGCGCCGTCGCCCTGCGCCAGCGGGTAGAGCTCGCGGGTGATCAGCTTGATGAAGGTCGATTTGCCGCAGCCATTCGGGCCGAGCAGGGCGGTGTGCTGGCCCTGCGCGATGCGCAGGCTCAGCCCATGCAGGACCTTCACCTGGCCGCGCATCACGCTGGCGCGGTCCAGTTCGATCAACGGCGGCCGCTCCCCGGCGGACGGGACGGCGACAACGGCGCGGGCGCGCGGATCCAGGCTCGACAACTCAGGTCCCCAACTGTGAACGGTGCCACGGAAGCGGTGCTGGCGCACCGCGGTCAGAGGTGCAGTTTGCAACGCAAGCGGCCATGATGTCTGCCATCCCCGTGAGATCCGGAGAGCCTCCATGTCCGATGCCCTGATATCCCTGTTGACCGGTGGCGTGCTCGGCCTGGGAGGGTGGGCCATGCTGGCGGTGCTGCTGGTCTTCACCCAGATCACCATCTTCTCGGTGACGCTCTACCTGCATCGCAGCCAGGCCCATCGCGGCGTCGATTTCCATCCGGCACTGGCCCACGTGTTCCGCTTCTGGCTGTGGCTGACCACCTCGATGATCACCCGCGAGTGGGTGGCCATCCATCGCAAGCACCACGCCAAGGTGGAGACCGAGGACGACCCGCACAGCCCGGTCACGCGCGGCATCGGCACGGTGTTCTGGCGGGGAGTGGAGCTGTATCGGGAAGCACGCGGCATGCGCGCGGATATCGAGCAGTACGGACGCGGCACGCCCGACGATGCCATCGAGCGCCACCTGTATACCCCGCATGCGACCCTCGGCCCGGTGCTGCTGCTGGCCATCAACAGCGTACTGTTCGGCCTGCCGGGCGTAGCACTGTGGGCGATCCAGATGGCGTGGATTCCGTTCTGGGCGGCCGGCGTGGTCAATGGCCTGGGGCACTGGTGGGGTTACCGCAACTACGAATCGGCCGACACCTCCACCAACCTGACACCGTGGGGCGTCTGGATCGGTGGCGAGGAACTGCACAACAACCACCATGCCTTCCCCAGTTCGGCACGCTTTGCCATGCGGCGCTGGGAAGTCGACATCGGCTGGTGCGCGATCCGCCTGCTGCAGGCCCTGCGCCTGGCCAGGGTGCTGCGCGTCGCACCGGCGATGGATGTGCGCCCGAACATCGCCGTGCCCGACGCCGAGACCCTGAAGGCACTGCTGTCGCATCGCTTCCAGGCGATGACCGATTACCAGCGCAACGTCTTCATGCCGGCCTTGCGCGAGGAAGCCGCCCAGGCGGGCGCCAAGCTGCGCCGGCTGCTGCCGCGGCGGCTGCGCCGCGGCCTGGTCAACGATGGGCGCTGGCTGAAGCCGGACAACCGTGCCCAGCTCAGCGAGTGGGTGGCGCAACGCCCGCGCATCCGTGTGCTGGTCGAATACCGCGCGCGGCTGGCTGCGCTGCTGGAGGCGCGCGGGCACGATGCCGCCGAGCGCCTGCGACACCTGCAGGCGTGGTGCCGCGAGGCCGAGGGGAGCGGAATCGCCGCGCTGCAGGCCTATGCCGAACGGCTGAAGGGCTACACGCTGGTGGGCGCATGAGGGCAGGGGCGCTGCTGCTGGCCGCGCTGCTGCCGGCCGCCGCCCCGGCCCAGGTCAGTGACACCCGCAGCTACCTGCAGAAGATGGACAGCGACGGCGACGGCCGGGTCAGCGAGACCGAGTACGTGCAGTGGATGCTGTATGCCTTCGACCGCATGGACCGCAATGGCGATGGCGTGCTGACTACCGATGAACTGCCCGGTGGCAAGGGCAGAGCGATCACCCGCGAGCAGCAGCGGCAGGTCATCGTGCAGCGCTTCCACAAGCAGGATGCCAACGGTGACGGGTTTCTCGACGCCCGTGAGCTGTCCGCGCCCCCGCGTTGAGCGGGCGTAGAATCGGGGCATGCCTGAACTGCCCGAAGTCGAAACCACCCGCCGCGGCCTGGCCCCGCATCTGCAGGACCGCCGCGTCCACGGCGTGATCCTGCGCCGCGCCGACCTGCGCTGGCCGATTCCGCCGGAGATTGCGCAGCTGCTGCCGGGACAGCGCATCGAAGGCATCCGCCGGCGCGCGAAGTACCTGCTGCTGGACACGGCCATCGGCAGCGCCGTACTGCATCTGGGCATGTCCGGCAGCCTGCGTGTACTGCCCGGAGATACCCCACTGCGGCCACATGACCACGTGGATATCAGCCTGGACAACGGGCGCCTGCTGCGCTTCAACGATCCGCGCCGCTTCGGCAGCCTGCTCTGGCAACCGGCCGGGCAGGTCCATCCGCTGCTGCAGGGGCTGGGGCCTGAACCGCTGGACGAGGCCTTCCATGGCGATTACCTGTTCGCCCGCAGCCGCGGCCGCAGCGCCCCGGTCAAGACCTTCCTCATGGACCAGGCGGTGGTCGTGGGCGTCGGTAACATCTATGCCGCCGAGAGCCTGTTCAAGGCCGGCATCAGCCCGCTGCGCGAGGCCGGCAAGGTCTCACGCGAGCGCTACCAGCGGCTGGCCACCGCGGTGAAGGAAACGCTGGGCTACGCGATCACCCGCGGTGGCACCACACTGCGTGATTTCATCAGCCCCGATGGCGCACCGGGCTACTTTGAGCAGGAACTGCTGGTCTATGGCCGCGACGGGCTGCCCTGTCCGACCTGCGGACGCCTGCTCAAGCACGCCATGATCGGCCAGCGTGCCAGCGTGTGGTGCAGCCACTGCCAGCGCTGAGGCGGTCCAGCCAGCGGCAGCTGAATGGGAGGTTGCGCTCTCCGCTGCCCGTTAACGTTTGTCTGCCTATGATGGCCGACCCTTCCCTGTGCCTGACGCGCCTGCATGCAACGACGCGACTTCATCCGCAACGCCTCCCTGGCCTTGGCAGCCTTCGGCCTGCCGTCCCTGCCCGCCTGCGCCGCCAGCAGGAACGGCCAGGTCGGCCTGCGCCGCCTCGGCCAGCCGCAGCCGTTCAGCTTCGCCACCCTGAAGGGGCAGGCACGCGCACTGGCACAGGCCCCCTACCAGAGCCACAAGCGGGTGCTGCCGGGCCGGCTTGAAGCGCTGGACTGGGACCAGTACCAGTCCATCAGCTATCGCCAGGACCACGCGCTGTGGGCCGATCAGCCGGGCAAGTTCCAGGCCAAGTTCTTCCACCTGGGCCTGTACTTCCATTCGCCGGTGCGCATGTTCGACGTGGTCGACGGCCAGGCGCAGGAACTGGCGTATGACGGTGCAGCGTTCAACTACGGCAAGAGCGGGATCCGCAACGGCGAACTGCCGGCGGACCTGGGCTTCGCCGGGTTCCGCCTGAACACCCGCAAGGATACCGACCGCGATTTCGCCGCGTTCCTTGGCGCCAGCTACTTCCGCGCGGTCGGCAAGGAAGGCCAGTACGGGCAGTCCGCACGCGGCCTGGCGATCGATACCGGCATGGGCAGGCCGGAGGAGTTTCCCGACTTCATCGCCTATTACCTCGAGCAGCCTGCCGCCGATTCGGACACCATCATCGTCTATGCGTTGCTGGACTCGCCCAGCGTAGCCGGCGCCTACCGCTTCGCCATCACCAACGGCGATGTGCTGCTGATGGACATCGACAGTGCGCTCTATCCGCGCAAGGCGATCGAGCGCCTGGGCATCGCGCCGTGCACCAGCATGTACCAGGTGGGTGAGAACGACCGCCGCATGGACTGGGACTGGCGCCCGGAGATCCACGATACCGATGGCCTGTCGATGTGGACCGGGGCCGGTGAGTGGATCTGGCGGCCGCTGTGCAACCCGCGCAACCTGCGCTTCAACATGTTCGTCGACCGCAATCCGCGTGGCTTCGGCCTTCTGCAGCGCGACCGCAACTTCGATCACTACCAGGACGACGGCGTCTTCTATGAGAAGCGCCCCTGCCTGTGGATCGAGCCGAAGGGCGAATGGGGCGAGGGCTCGGTGCAGCTGGTGGAGATCCCCACGGTCGATGAGACCTTCGACAACATCGTCGCCTTCTGGAATCCGAAGGAGAAGCCGCAGCCGGGACAGGAGCTGCTGGTCGGCTACCGCCTGTACTGGGGCGCCGAGCCGCCGGCACGGCCACCGCTGGCGCATTGCGTGGCCAGCCGCACGGGGCTGGGCGGTGTGGTCGGCAAGAAGCGCGAGTACTTCTCGTGGCGCTTCGCCGTGGACTTCGAAGGCGGCGAACTGGCCAAGCTGATCGACAAGGCCGAGGTCGAGGCAGTGGTGGAAACCAGCCGGGGCCGTGTCGAGATCGTATCGGCGCGTCCGCTGCGCGAGATCGACGGTTACCGCGCGATGTTCGACCTGGTGCCGCCGGAAGGCAGCACCGAACAGATCGACATCCGCCTGTACCTGCGCAGCGGTGGCAAGCCGCTGACCGAAACCTGGCTGTACCAGTACACGCCGCCGCCGGCCGGTGCACCGGAGCGGACGCTGTACTGAGGCAGATCGATGCCGGCCAAGTGCCGGCACCGATAACTCACGGCTTGGCGTCGGTGGCGTGCGACTGCGTCGGCACGCCCACTTCCACCGTGCCACGGCGGATCTTCATCCAGGTTTCGTCCTGCCAGCGTTCGTACTGCTTGGGATCCCAGTACTTCGGATCGTACATGCGATCAGCCTTGATCGTGCGGGAGATGCCGCCGTCCATGTATACGATGTCCACATTGTTGGACATCGAGCCGACACGGCTGCCGGTCATCTCGCGCCGTCCCTTCCTCAGCACTTCCGCCATGCGCGGGCGGGCAACCTCGTCGCCATACTCGGCCCGCAGCGCGTTGGCCTGCGCACGCGCGGCCTCATGCTGCTCCAGTGGCAGCGCGGCCCAGTACTCGTTGCGCAGGTCCACGAACAGGGGGTAGCCGCGCTCGGCCGCCACATCCATCCAGGCAAATGCCATGAGCGGATCGCGCGGCTGGTTCACTCCATACCAGTACAGTTCGCCCAGGTAGCCCTGCGCAGGCTTGTCCGCGTAGCGTGCGGCCAGCCGGAAATTATCCATCGCGCCTTTGACATCATTGCGGTGCAGGGCGTTTACGCCCCACTGCCGGTACATCATGTCCGGGTGGTTGTCCATGAAGCCTGCGCCCAGCAACGTGGGATCCTGCTCCACCGGAGGACGATCGGCGGCGAAGGCCGGCGGCCCCAGCGGCAGCAGAAGCAGCGGCAACAGCAGAAGCGTGGAACGCATGGCGGACTTCCTGTTCGGCAGCAGACGTGGCCGCAGCCTAGGACCACTGGCCTGCAGCTGTAAACTGCCGGAGGTCACGCGTGCAGCGGCATGAGCCGGCGGATCACAGCGGCAGGGGCGCCTGCATCGGCTCGATGCGGCCTTCACCGCGGGTGATCTTCTTGAACTCGGCCCGGCTCACCGACACATAGCGGTCGTTGCCGCCGATCTCCACCTGCGGGCCGTCCTGCACGGCATGCCCGTGCTCATCCACGCGGACGGTCATGATCGCCTTCTTGCCGCTGTGGCAGATGGTCTTGATCTCCTGCATCTCGTCGGCCCATGCCAGCAGGTACTGGCTGCCTTCGAACAGTTCACCGCGGAAATCGGTGCGCAACCCGTAGCACAGAACCGGGATGCGCAGCTGGTCGACCACTTCGCTGAGCTGCCAGACCTGCGCGCGGGTCAGGAACTGTGCTTCGTCCACCAGCAGGCAGCCCATCGGCCCGTTCGATGCCAGGTCCTGTTCGGCCCAGCGCTGCAGGTCGGTGTCGCGGTCGAACGCCATGCCTTCGGCGCGCAGCCCGATGCGCGAGGCCACCACGCCTGCGCCCGCGCGATCATCCAGGCGCGGGGTCAGGATCGCCACCCGCATGCCGCGCTCGCGGTAATTGTGCGCGCTCTGCAGCAGGGTGGTGGTCTTGCCGGCGTTCATCGCCGAGTAGTAGAAGTAGAGCTTGGCCATCGACGGATTGTACGCCGCAGCCCCGCTTGGCCGAAGCTGTTCAGCAACCCCACCGGCTGTCCGGCTGTGGTCCTCACCCGGCCCCGCTACAATCCCCCTCCCATGCACGGTCTCAATCCTCCCCAAGCCGCCGCCGTCCTGCACATCGAAGGCCCGTTGCTGGTGCTGGCCGGTGCCGGCAGCGGCAAGACGCGCGTGATCGTGGAGAAGATCGCCCACCTGATCGGCTGCGGCCGCTACCCGGCCCGCCGCATCGCCGCGATCACCTTCACCAACAAGTCGGCCAAGGAGATGCGCGAACGTGTGGCCAAGCGTCTGCGCGAGCAGGACGCCGACGAGGTGACCATCTGCACCTTCCACGCCCTGGGCCTGAAGTTCCTGCAGATCGAGCATGCGGCGGTGGGCCTGAAGCGCGGCTTCTCGATCTTCGATGCCGACGACGCCGCCGCGCAGATCAAGGACCTGATGCATGGCGCCAAGCCCGACGATATCGAGGACATGAAGAACCTTGTGTCGCGGGCGAAGAATGCCGGTCTCTCGCCCGAGCAGGCGATGGCTGCCGCGCGCAGCAACCGCGAGAAGGAAGCAGCCAGCGTCTACGAGCGCTACCAGCTGCGCCTGACCGCGTTCAACGCGGTCGACTTCGACGACCTGATCCGCCTGCCGGTGCAGATCCTGGAGGAGAACCCGGAGATCGCCCTGGCCTGGCGCGAACGCATCGGCTACCTGCTGGTGGACGAATGCCAGGACACCAACGACGCGCAGTACCGCCTGCTCAAGCAGCTGGCCGGGGACAAGGGCAACTTCACCTGCGTGGGTGACGATGACCAGTCCATCTACGCCTGGCGTGGCGCCAACCCCGAGAACCTGCAGCAGATGGGGCGCGACTACCCCACGCTGGAGATCATCAAGCTGGAGCAGAACTACCGCTGCTCCAACCGCGTGCTGCGCGCGGCCAATGCGTTGATCGCCAACAACCCGCACGAGCACCTGAAGAAGCTGTGGAGCGATCAGGCCGACGGTGAGCGCATCCGCGTATGGGAATGCCGCAACAGCGAGCACGAGGCAGAGAAGGTGGCCGCCGAGATCGCCTTCGTGGCGCAGTCGCGCAACGTGCCGTGGAGTGACTTCTGCATCCTGTTCCGCGGCAACTTCCAGTCGCGGCCGCTGGAGAAGGCGATGCAGCTGCTGCGTATTCCCTATCACCTGACCGGCGGCACCATGTTCCTGGAGCGCCAGGAAGTGAAGGACACGCTGGCCTGGCTGCGGCTGCTGGTGAACCCGGACGACGACACCGCATTCATGCGTGCCGTGCAGGCGCCCAAGCGTGACGTGGGTGCCGGAACGCTGGCCAAGCTGGCCGAACTGGCATCGGAAAAAGACATGCCGATGGCCCAGGCGGCCGAGGCGATCGGCGCGCTGTCGCAGCTGCCGCCGCGCGCTGCCAACAGCCTGGCGCGTTTCACCGACATCCTGCGCGACCTGCGCGCACAGATGCGGCAGGTCAGCTCCGGTGACATGATCCGCAAGGTCGCCAAGGAATCGGGCCTGCTCAGCGAGCTGCGCCAGCAGGCCAAGGAAGAGGCCAGCTACCAGCGCCGCGCCAACAACATCGAGGAACTTGCGCAGTGGTTTGAAGGCGGTCCGCGCGGTGCCACCGCCGCCGATCTGGCCGGCCAGCTGGCACTGTTGTCGCGCAGCGACAAGGATGAGGGCGGCAACCAGGTGCGGATGATGACCCTGCATGCCTCCAAGGGCCTGGAGTTCCCGTATGTCTTCATCGTCGGCTGCGAG
This sequence comes from Stenotrophomonas maltophilia, assembly GCF_025642255.1. Lineage (NCBI taxonomy): Bacteria > Pseudomonadati > Pseudomonadota > Gammaproteobacteria > Lysobacterales > Lysobacteraceae > Stenotrophomonas > Stenotrophomonas maltophilia. The sequence continues at coordinate 47,365 of NZ_CP106759.1, read as the reverse complement.
GACGGCGTGCTGCCGCACCAGGTCAGCCTCGACGAAGGCAACCTGCAGGAGGAGCGGCGGCTGCTGTACGTGGGTATCACCCGCGCCAAGATCCAGCTGTGGATGAGCTACAGCAAGCTCACCCGCAAGTTCGGCGAGCATGTGCGGCTCAAGCCCAGCCGCTTCTTCGACGAGATCCCGGCCGAGGAGATCCAGCGCGACGGCGCCGATCCGGTGGCCGATGCCGCGCGCAAGAAGGAGCGGGCAACGGCGGGGCTGGCGGCGATCGAGGCCCTGTTCGACTGACCGGCGTCGGATCCCTTCCCGCAGGGAAGGGCTCTGACCCCAGCACATCGCCCTACAATCGGGCCTCTCCACCCACAGGTCTGCGCATGCATCCCATCGAAAGCGAACGCCTGCGGCTCCGCCGCATCGAGCCTGATCGTGATGCGGCGCCGATGCTGGCGCTGCTCAACGATCCTGGTTTCGTGCGCTTCATTGGTGACCGCAACGTGCACAGCGAAGCGCAGGCCCGCGAGTACATCGCCCTGCGCGTGCTGCACAGCTATGCGTTGAACGGGTTCGGCATGTATGCCATCGAGCGTCTGTCCGATGGCGCCTGGCTGGGCAATGCCGGGCTGGTCCGGCGCGACGGCCTGCCGGGACCGGACATCGGCTATGCACTGTTGTCGGAGTACACGGGGCACGGCTACGCAGGGGAAGCAGCGCGGGCGGTCTTCACCCACGCGCGCGGCGCCCTTGGCCTGCAGGACCTCTATGGCATCACCGACCTGGACAACGTCGTGTCCGGGAAAATCCTGCTGGGCCTGGGCATGTGCGAACAGGGGGTCATCCAGCTGCCGGGCATCGCCACGCCCAGCCGTCTGTATGCCACGCCGGGAGCGGCGCCGGTCGGCTAGTCCGCCTGTACCGCATCGACAGCGTTGCGCCAGGCCCGGCGGGCCGCCTCAGCCGCGCAGGTCCGCCAGCTGCGCCTGCAGTTCGGCCACTGCCGCTTCCAGCTGGGCCACCCGTTCAGCCAGGCCCGGGTCGGCCGGCTCGCTGCCACCGGCACCGCCTGCGTACCGTGCCGCCAGTGCCGCCGCGTCCACCTCGCCGCACAGCAGGTGCATATAGCGGTCCTCGCGCTGGCCGCTGGCGCGCGGCAGCACGATGAGCAGCTCACGCTGCTGCAGGCGCTCGATGGCGTGGCGGGCTTCGTCGGTGTCGGCGAAGCGGTACAGGCGCTCGCTGCGCGTGACCAGCTCGCCCAGTGTCTGCGGCCCGCGCAGCAGCAGCATCGCCAGCAGCACGGTCTGCTGCCGGGTCAGGTCCAGCGCGGCCTGCAGGCGATGCTCGTAGCGGTCTGCACGCGAGGAGAAGTGCTGGCGCGCCAGGCCCATCGACTCCAGCTGGCGCAGCGCGTGCTGGACACTGCCGGCGTCGACGTTCATCACCGGCTCGCGCGCGGTCTTCTGGTTGGCGGCCGACTGGGCGGCGTTGACCGTCAGCGGGTAGGTGTCCGGCGTGGTCGCCTCCTTCTCCACCAGGCAGCCCAGCAGGCGGGCCTGCACGGGATCGAGCAGGGGACGGTCGGGGGTCTGGATGGCATCGGTCATGGCGGCCTCCGGGAAGGCATCGGGTCAACCGCCAAGCATAGCCGTCCCGATGGCGCCTTTGCCGGTAAAATGAGCCGATATCTGTTGCCGGTGAATGCCATGCGTCGTCCTGTTTCCCTGTCCCTCACCCTGCTCGCCACGGCGCTGCTGGGTCTGTCCGCCTGCAAGCGCGTCGAGACCCCGGCCACCGACGCGGCCGCTCCGGTGGCCCCGGCTGCCAAGACCGGGGCGGCCGGCGAAGCGACCGCCAACGACAACCTCAACGCGGTGCTGTGGATGCAGCGCGCGCAGGAGTACCGCGCGATCACCGAGCAAACCTACCGTGCCGCCGCCGACCGCCTGGACGGCGCGCTGAAGGAAGCCCACTGGGACGCGCTGGTGCCGGAAGAGCGCGGCAACGAGGCCAAGGGCCTGAAGCCCGCGGTGGTGCTGGACGTGGACGAAACCGTGCTGGACAACTCGCCCTACCAGGCGCGCCTGGTGCGCGATGGCAAGGAATACGACGAGCTGAGCTGGGACCAGTGGGTCGCGGAGAAGAAGGCCAAGGCGATTCCCGGCGTAGTCGATTTCGCCAAGGCGGCCAATGCCCGCGGCGTGACCCTTCTGTACATCTCCAACCGCGCCGTGCACCTGAAGGAAGCGACCCTGGCCAACCTGCGCGAGCAGGGCCTGCCGGTCGCCGATGACAGCGTGTTCCTGGGCCTGGGCACCGTGGTCGAAGGCTGCGAGCAGGCCGGCAGCGAGAAGAACTGCCGCCGGCGCCTGGCCGGGCAGAAGTACCGCGTGCTGATGCAGTTCGGCGACCAGCTGGGCGACTTCGTGGAAGTGACCGCCAACACCAATGAAGGGCGTGACGCACTGCTGCAGCAGTACCACGACTGGTTCGGCGAGCGCTGGTGGATGCTGCCGAACCCGACCTACGGCGGCTTCGAGCCGGCGCAGTTCAACAATGACTACAGCCAGTCGCGCCAGGCACGCCATGATGCCAAGCGCGCTGCCCTGGACTACGCGCCGTGAGCCGCGCACCGCTGCCGCTGCGCGACGATGAGCGCCTGATCTTCGCGCTGGATGTCCCTGACCGCGTACAGGCACTGGAGTGGGTCGACCGCCTCGGCGAGAGCGTGGCCTTCTACAAGATCGGCATGGAACTGCTGGCGTCCGGTGACTACTTCCAGGTGCTGGATGAGCTGGCGCGCCGCGACAAGCGCGTGTTCGTCGATCTGAAGTTCTTCGACATCCCCGCTACCGCGGCGGCGGTGATCCGGCGGCTGTCGCAGTGGCCGGTCAGTTACGCCACCATCCACGGCTGGCATCCGGCAATGATGGAAGCCTGCGCCGCGGCCAGCACCGGCGACATGCGCCTGCTGGCGGTCACCGTGCTGACCTCGATGGGGCGTCCGGACCTGGCGCAGATGGGAATCGACCGCGAGCCGGTGGACGTGGTGGTCGAGCGCGCGCTGGCCGCGCAGGCCGCCGGTATCGACGGAGTGATCGCATCAGGCCAGGAAGCCGCGCCGATCCGTGCCGCGACCGGTGCCGGCTTCTCGATCGTCTGCCCGGGCATCCGCCCCGGGGGTCCGGTCGGCGACGACCAGAAGCGTACCGTCGGCGTCGCCCAGGCGTTTGCCGATGGCGCCGACGCCATCGTGGTCGGTCGACCGATCCGCCTGGCGGCCGATCCGCAGGCAGCGGCGCGGTCGATCCAGCAGGAAATCGCGTCGGCTTTGGCTGCACGCTGAGTCCCGCACCAACAGCGATCACGGTGACATCATGAACGCCATCGCGCTGCATGCGGGATGGCGTTCGCAATTGTGGCTCCCGTAATGACGCGACCGTCCCCACACCGATGAACTGTGAGCCCGCTCGCAGTGCGCGGGGGTGGTCGCCCTTCCAATCGATGCACCGGCGTGGACCGCGGCTTCGCCGGTTCCAATCATCGATAGAGGGAGTACAAGGATATGTATCGCAGCACCTCTTTGCTGTTCGGTGGCCTGCTGGCCGCTGCCATCTTTCCTGCCACCGCAGCAGCGCCAGCGACCGGGTCGCCCCACATCATCGGCGGCGCCCCGGCCGTGCCCGGCGAGTATCCGTTCATGGTCAGCCTGCAGGGCCTGGAGCTGGGAGACAGTGACTTCGACCGCCACGTCTGCGGCGGCACGGTGATCTCGCCGTCCTGGATCCTGACCGCCGCGCACTGCGTACAGGGCAACTCGCCCGCGCGGCTGGCGGTGCTGGCCGGCAGCACCACGCTGGCCACCGCGCCATCGCCTCGAGCGTCCAACATCAGGGCGATCCACGTGCACCCGGCCTTCAACAGCGGCAACACCCTGGAGCACGACGTGGCCCTGATCCACCTCAGCGCGCCGCTGGCCGACGTGCAGCCGGTTGCCCTGCGCCTGCGTCCGGACGCCAGCTATCTCAAGCCGGGTCGTGATTTCACCGTGATCGGCTGGGGTGACACCGGCATCGATGACGACGTGATCTACCCGACCGAGCTGCAGGCGGTGCGGACGCCCTTCGTGCCCTTCACGCAATGCCAGCAGGCGTACGCCGGTGAGCTGGCCCGCGGCAAGGTGATCTGTGCCGGTCGCGAGGGCATCGACAGCTGCCAGGGCGATTCGGGCGGGCCCCTGCTGTTGCGCCTGCGGGAGGGCTGGACCCAGTTCGGCATCGTCAGCTGGGGCGAAGGCTGTGCCCTGGCCGGCTACCCGGGGGTTTATGCCCGAATCGCCGAAAAACATGCCGTGGATTTCATCGAATCCGTGTGGCAACGCGATTGATTCAATAAAATCAATAAGTTAAATAACATTACATCATGTGTTGCCTTAAGTTGTGCGGCGGCGTAGGATCGCGCCATCCGGTCTTCGGACCGGACCTGCGCCACAACACTGTCCTCCGGCCTCGAGCCGGCTTGAGGAGCCTGTGATCCCCGTGATCCGGGCTCTTTTTTTATCCCGGTGGCGGCGCTGGGGTCAGATCCCTTCTGCCGCAGCAGAGGGGATCTGACCCCCTTGGCTGGAAACCGTGACGTCCCGGCTTGCCGCTGTCACCTTGCAGGCCGCAAGATGCGGACCGGTCCGGGGAGTCCGAAGGCATGAGCACGGTAGTGCGAACGAAGTCTGCACGAGGGTGGGGGCTGGCGGCCATGATGCTGCTGGCCGTGGCCGCGTGCCGCGAGCCAGGCAGTGATCCGGCCCGACCGGCAGCCGAACCGGTGGCCGCCGTGCAGGCGATGGCGCAGCGTCTGGCCGAGGACGATCTGCTCGGCTACGCGAAGCTGTCGGTGCCCCCCAGCCAGTACCAGCGGCTGCAGCAGGCCTGGGCGGACGGACACAGCCAATGGCCGCTGACCGAACTGCCGCTGGGTGACCAGCTGCTGCCGATGCTGGCCGCCCTGCGCAGGCCCGGCGCCAGCGCCGAACTGCAGCGCAGTTTCGACCGCCAGCTGGCCGGGCAGTCCGGCGCGGTGCGCCAGGCCGCGCAGTCGATGGGCAACTTCGGGGTGCAGTATCTGCGCCATCAGAAGGGATACACGCCCAGCCAGCAGGCCCACTACATCGCCCTGGTGGAGGCCCTGTCCGGCTGGGCGCAGGGCGCACCGATCAGCGATCGCGCACGGGCGCGCAGCAGCATCGCCGCGCTCGTCGGCGCCGCCACCCAGGTCGGCTTCGAGGATGATGCCGGCCTGCAGGCCGCGGGGATGGAGGGCAGCCTGCAGCAGCTGGCGCCGTTCATCCACACGCTCAAGGCCGTGCTGGCCAGCTACGGGCTGGGGGTGGACGAAGCCCTGCTCAGCATCCGCGGCGAAGTGCTGTCACTGGAGGGCGACAACGCGCTGGTCCGCCTGCAGTACGACCTGGCCGGGCGCGAGCTGACCCTGCAGCTGCCGCTGAGCCGGCGCGAAGGTCACTGGTACCTGACCCGCACTCTGGCCGATACCGACGCGATACTGCGCCAGGCCGACGCGGCCCGTGCGGCAGCCGCGCCCGCCCCGGCCGAACCCGCCGATGCAGGCGAAGAAGCGGCAATGCCGCCGCCTAAGCCATAATGGCGCCGATGTCGAAACAGAACCCGCTGCCGTTCCCCGGCGAAGAATCCCAGTCGACGCCCGCCGAAACGGCGCCGGCGTCCCCCTCGACCAGTACCGGCCCGAATCCGGTGCCGCCGCCCGTGCACGCCCGTCCTCCTGGCCGCCGCCCGCTGTGGGCAAGGCTGCTCGGCCGCCTGGTCGAACCGTGGCTGTCGCTGAAGATCGAACCTGAGGATCCGGGCCAGTACAACGATGGCCGTCCGGTGATGTACGTGCTGGAAGACTACGGGCTGTCCAATGCGCTGATCCTGGACAAGGCGTGCCGCCAGGCGGGCCTGCCGTCACCGCTGGTGCCGCTGGCCGGCGACCCGACCGGTCGCAAACGCGCCTACCTGGCACTGTCGCGGCGCAGTTCCAGCAACTCGCTGATTCCGGAGCAGCGTGGCGCCAAGACCCATTCCGATTCGCTGGCCAAGGTCCTGCAGGCGCATCGCGTGCATGAGGATCTGGACGTGCACCTGGTGCCCGTGTCGATCTTCGTCGGCCGCGCGCCGGACAAGCAGAGCGGGTGGTTTGCCGTACTGTTCTCGGAGAACTGGGCGCTGGTCGGCCGTTTCCGCCGCCTGCTGGCGGTCCTGCTCAACGGCCGCAGCACCATCGTCCGCTTCGCTCCGCCGATTTCGCTGCGCTCCACCGTCAACGAGGGCCTGGAGCCTGAGCGTACGGTGCGCAAGCTGCAACGCGTGCTGCGCACCCATTTCCGCCGTATCCGCGAATCGGTGATCGGCCCGGACCTTTCCACCCGCCGCCTGCTGGTGGACCAGGTGCTGGCCGCCGAGCCGGTACGCGAAGCGATCGCCGCGCAGGCCAAGCGCGACAATTCCAAGCCGGCCGATGCCTGGAAGAAGGCGCATGCCTACGCCTGGGAAATCGCTGCGGACTATTCCAGCCCGGTGGTGCGCTCGGCCAGCTTCATGCTCAGCCATGTCTGGAACCGGATCTATGCCGGTGTGCTGGTTCACCATCTGGACAAGTTCAAGGCGGCCGCGCCGGGCCATGAAGTGGTGTACGTGCCCAGCCACCGCAGCCACATGGACTATCTGCTGCTGTCCTACCTGCTGTACGACCGCGGCATCGTGCCGCCGCACATCGTGGCCGGCATCAACCTCAACCTGCCGGTGGTCGGCACGCTGCTGCGCAAGGGCGGCGCGTTCTTCATCCGCCGCTCGATCCGCGGCAACGCGCTGTACTCGGCGGTGCTCAGCGAGTACGTCGCGCAGCTGGTGGCCGGTGGCTATTCCATCGAGTACTTCGTCGAGGGCGGCCGTTCGCGTACCGGCCGCCTGCTGCAGCCCAAGGGCGGCATGATCTCGATGACCCTGCGTGCCTTCCTGCGCCAGCCGCGCAAGCCGGTGCTGTTCCAGCCTGTCTACATCGGCTACGAGAAGCTGATGGAAGGCGGCAGCTACCTGGACGAACTCTCCGGCCGACCGAAGGAAAAGGAATCGATCTGGCAGCTGCTGTGGGGCATCCCCAAGGTGCTCAAGCAGAACTACGGGCAGGTGGTGGTCAACTTCGGCGAGCCGATCGCGCTGAACGACGTGCTGGCCGAGAAGGCGCCGGAGTGGAAGGGTGAGGCGGTGCCGGAAGACGAGAAGCCGGCATGGCTGTCGACCACTGTCGATACACTGGCCGAGCGCATCCAGGAACGCATCAATGGCGCGGCGGACGTCAATCCGATCAATCTGCTGGCATTGGCCCTGCTGTCCACGCCCAAGCATGCAATGGGCGAGGCGGACCTGATCGCGCAGATCGAACTGTGCAAGACCCTGCTGGTCGAGATGCCGTATTCGGACCGGGTGACGGTGACTCCGCATTCGCCGGAGCGGATCATCGCCCACGCCGAGGAGATCAACGTCCTCACCCGCATCAAGCACCCGCTGGGCGACGTGCTCAGTGTGAGTGGCGACACCGCGGTGCTGCTGAGCTACTTCCGCAACAACGTGCTGCACCTGTTCACCGCCTCCTCGTGGGTGGCGTGCTGTTTCCAGAACAACCGCCGCATGAGCCGCACCGGCCTGGTCCAGCTGGGCCGCACCGTCTACCCGTTCCTGCAGGCCGAGCTGTTCCTGCCGTGGACCGAGGACGAGTTCGCCCAGCGCATCGACCAGACCATCGACGTGTTCGTGCGTGAGGGACTGCTGCAGAACGTCAACGAGGACGATGGCGGCATTCTTGCCCGCAACACCGGGCAGACCGACGAAGTGTTCCGCCTGCGTGCGATCGGCCACTCCCTGCAGCAGGCCTTCGAGCGCTACTACATCGCCATTTCGGTGCTGGTGAAGAACGGGCCGGGCACGCTCGGCGCCGCCGAACTGGAAAGCCTGTGCCAGCAGGCCGCACAGCGCCTGAGCCTGCTCTACGCGCCGGCGGCACCGGAGTTCTTCGACAAGGCCCTGTTCCGCAGCTTCATCCAGAAGCTGCGCGAACTGCGCCTGGTATGGCCCGACGAGAACAGCAAGCTGCTGTTCGACCAGCGCCTGGATGCCTGGGCCAAGGACGCCAAGTTCATCCTCGGTCGCGAACTGCGCCACACCATCGAGCGGGTCAGCCCGGAAGCCGCACGCCCGGACGAGCCTGCGCCGCAGGATTGAAGGTCGCGCCGGGTCCTACGGTAGGTGTAGACCTTGGTCCACACACCTTCCAGTCGTGCCAACCCAGGTTGGCACCTACCAGGGCAGAGGCCAACCAAGATTGGCACCCACCTGAACCCGGCTCACGCCGGCTCGTCGGGAATCTGCAGGCTTTCCAGCCGGGTGATGCAGTCCTTCAGCTGCAGCTTGCGCCGCTTCAGGCGTTTGGACTCGAGCTCGTCCTCGCCATTGGCCGCCATGCGGGTGATCTGTTCATCCAGCAGGCGGTGCTCGGCGCGCAGGGCGGCGAGGCGTTCGGCGATCTCGGCGGGGCTGTAGGTGTCCACGGCCTCCGAGCATACACAGCGATGATGACCACCGGGAGAGGGCCGGACCGTTCCCCGGCCGGGGCCGCTCCAAGCCGGTAGAATGGAAGGCATGAGTGCCGTGATCTCCCTTCCCGATCCCCTGCCGCGCGCGCCCCGCGATCCGCGCGTGGCCGAGCGCGAGCAGCACAAGCTGGCCAAGCGCCTGCGCCGCCAGGTGGGCGAGGCGATCGCCGACTTCGGCATGATCGAGGCCGGCGACAGGATCATGGTCTGCCTGTCCGGCGGCAAGGACAGCTATACCCTGCTGGACATGCTGGTGCAGCTGCAGAAGAAGGCACCGGTGCCGTTCGAACTGGTGGCGGTGAACCTGGACCAGAAGCAGCCGGGCTTCCCCGAGCATGTGCTGCCGGAGTACCTGGCCGGGCTCGGGGTGCCGTACCACATCATCGAGCAGGACACCTATTCGGTGGTCAGCCGGGTGATTCCGGAAGGCAAGACGATGTGTTCGCTGTGCTCGCGCCTGCGCCGCGGCGCGCTGTATCACCATGCCGAGACCCACGGCTTCACCAAGATCGCGCTCGGCCACCACCGCGACGACATGGTGGCCACGTTCTTCATGAACCTGTTCCACCACGCCAAGCTGTCGGGCATGCCGCCGAAGCTGCGCAGCGATGACGGCCGGCACGTGGTGATCCGGCCGCTGGCCTACGTGCGCGAAAGCGACATCGTCGCGTACGCGCAGGCACGCCGGTTCCCGATCATCCCCTGCAACCTGTGCGGCAGCCAGGAAAACCTGCAGCGCCGCCAGGTCGGCCTGATGCTCAAGCAATGGGACAGGGACCACCCCGGCCGCATCGAGCAGATCGCGCGCGCCATGGGCCAGGTCCGGCCCTCGCAGCTGGCCGACACGTCCCTGTTCGACTTCATGGCGCTGGGCCGTCGCGATGACGCACCGCTGCCCGATGCCCATGCTTGGCTGGCCGGTACCCCGGTCGACGCCGAAGCAGATCCCGAGACGCCCACCGCATAAGGTCGGTCGCCCTTTCTCTTTGCCATCCGGAAATCCATGTTCTTTCGCAACCTGACGTTCTTCCGTTTCCCGACCGCCACTGATTTTTCTGAAATCGATACGCTGCTGCCGCACGCCGTGCTCAAGCCGGTCGGCGCGCTGGAGATGAATTCGCGCGGCTTCATTTCACCGTTCGGCCGCGAGGAGAAGGAACTGCTCTCGCACCGCATCGCCGAGCACCTGTGGCTGACGGTTGGCGGCGAGGACAAGATCCTGCCGGCAGCCGTGGTCAACGACCTGCTAGAGCGCAAGCTGGAGGAGATCGAGGAGAAGGAAGGCCGGCGCCCCGGCGGCCGCGAGCGCAAGCGCATGAAGGACGACCTGCTGCATGAACTGCTGCCGCGCGCCTTCGTGAAGTCCTCGCGCAACGACGCCTTCATCGACCTGCAGCACGGCTACGTCGCGGTGGATACGTCCAGCCGCAAGACCGGCGAGTACTTCATGTCCGACATCCGTGGCCTGCTCGGCAGCTTTCCGGCAATGCCGCTGAACGCCGAAGTCGCGCCGCGTTCGATCCTGACCGGCTGGATCGCCGGCGAACCGCTGCCGACCGGGCTCAGCCTGGGCGAAGAGTGCGAGATGAAGGATCCGGTGGAGGGCGGTGCGGTGGTCAAGTGCCAGCACCAGGAACTGCGCTGCGACGAGATCGACAAGCACCTGGACGCCGGCAAGCAGGTGACCAAGCTGGCGCTGATCTTCGAAGACAACCTGTCCTTCGTCATCGGCGACGACCTGATCGTGCGCAAGCTGAAGTTCCTCGACGGCGCCCTGGACCAGCTCGAGCATGCCGACGAGGAGGGCCGTCGCGCCGAGTTCGACGCACGGTTCGCCCTGCAGAGCGCCGAGATCCGCCGCCTGTTCCTGCTGCTGGAAGAGGCGTTCAAGCTCAGCAAGGCTGACTGAACAGGCACCGCGTGGGCCGCCGGTCATCCAGCGGCCCGAAGCAGCGCTATGCTGGCTGCATGAGCCGCCTGCTGCGCCGCCTGATCTCGCCCACACTGCCCGCCACCGTGCAGCGCGATACCGTTCGCCTCCGCCTGGAGGATGCCGAGATCGACGTGCTGCGCGTACGCGATCCGCGCGCGCGCCGCATCAAGCTCAGCGTCGACGAACGCGGCGCGCGCCTGACCCTGCCGCCGCGCGCCAGCCTGGTGATGGGCGAACGTTTCCTGGAGCAGCATCGCGACTGGTTGGCACTGCAGCTGCGCCAGTACCAGGGCCAGGGCCTGCCCGCACCGCTGCAGCCCGGCGTGGACGGAGTGCTGCCCCTGCGCGGGGAGCTGCTGCCGCTGCGCTGGCAGGAAGGCCGCTACGCACGCCTGGACATCGACGAGCACGGCGCCTGCCTGCAGTGGCCGGCCCGCGCCGGTGACGCGACCCTGCGCCGTCTGCTGCGCGAGTTCTTCGAGGCGCAGACCCGCGCCGACGTGGGGCGCTGGCTGCCGCGCTATCTACCCGGCCTGCCACGGGCACCCAGCCGCCTGCGCTTGAAGGTGATGTCCTCGCAGTGGGGTTCGTTGGCTCCCGATGGCAGCATGGCCCTGGATCTTGCGCTGGTCCTGGGGCGTCCGCAGGCATTCGAGTATGTGCTGGTGCATGAGCTCTGCCACCTCATCCAGCCCAACCACTCGCCGGCGTTCTGGCAGGAGGTCGAGCAACGGTTCCCGGCCTGGCGTGAGCAGCGCGACTACTTCCAGCAGGAAGGGCGACGCCTGAAGGCGATGCTGAGGCAGCTGCTGTAAGCCATCACCCTGCCGGTCCGGCCGTACAATGCGGCCATGCCCGGCATGCTCAAGACTGTCTTTCTTTCCATCGTCGCCCTGGCTGGCGCGTTGCTCGCGCTTGCCCTGGTCACCAGTGCCGGTGGCTGGCTGCCTGCGCTGCTCGGCCTGCATCCCGGCAGCGAAGCGCAGCTGGGCTGGGACCTGGCGTTCACCGTGCTCGGCGGCATCGCCGCGATCGCCTTCGCCACCTACTACGCGCCCTGCTGGCCGCGTGCGCACGGCACCTCGATCTGGTCACTGCTGGTGCTGGGCGCAGGCTACGGCCTGTGGACGCTCGGCGCGGATTTCCCACGCTGGTTCGTCATCGGCCTGCTGGTATCACTGCCGGTGCAGCTGCTGCTGGGATGGGGGTTCGGACGTCGGCCCTCACGCAGCGCAACACAGGCTTAACAATCTCCCCCTAGGCTCGGTGCCCGCCGAACGTCGGCAACGCGGCGCAGGGGCCTGTACCCACGGAACCCGGGAACAGGCGCGGCGTAAGACACCACAGGGAACCGGGGAATCATCCGATGCGTTACCAGACACGGGAGGCCGCCGCCGCGGCCCCCCAAGCGAAGCTGTTGTCCCGCGCCGTGCATGCGGTGCTGATCGGCGGCCTGGCCGTGCTGCCCGTCGAAGCAATGGCCGAGGAGGCGATCGAAGGCGATACCCGCCAACAGCTGCAGCAGCTGGACACGGTCACCGTGACCGGCAGCTATGCACGGAGCCTGGAGCGCGCCGTCGACCTGAAGCGCGCCAACATCGGCTTCTCCGACTCGATCGTCGCCACCGACGTGGCCGATTTTCCCGAGCAGAATCTCGCCGAAGCGCTGCAGCGCATGCCGGGCGTCACCATCGAACGCAACAAGGGCCTGGGCAGCAGGGTCAGCGTGCGCGGCCTGCCCAGCGAGTTCACCCTGGTCTCGATCAACAACCTGGCGACGGCCTCCGGCAGTGGCGGACGCGACGTGCAGTTCGACATCTTCGCCTCGGACGTGGTGCAGACGGTGACCGTGCAGAAGTCGCCGACCGCCGCCGATGAGGAAGGCGGCATCGCCGGCTCGGTCTACATCGAAACGGCCAAGCCATTCGACTTCCCCGAGCCGAAGTTCAGTGCGTCGGCCGAAGCTTCGCACAACTCGATCAACGGCAAGATCGATCCGAAGATCTCCTTCCTCGCCAGTGACACCTGGGGCAACTGGGGCGGCCTGGTGTCGTTCTCCAAGGCCAAGCGCAGCAACCGCACCGACTCCAACTCAGGCATCAACTTCCGTCCCATGGGCCGCTTCCTGGAGGCGTCGGGTACGCGCGGTTCGCAGGCCGCCGCGGTGCTGGCGCGCGATGCCGGCATCGTCGTCAGCAACCGGATGGACAAGGATGAAACCAGCCGGATTGTCTTCCAGGACAAGGTCGGCGACCGCGTCTACCTCAACGAGCAGGACCAGTGGGGCGCCACCGCCTCGCTGCAGTTCAAGCCCAGCGACACGTTCTCGCTCAGCTTCGACGCCATGCTCGGCGGCTACGACACACACGAGGACGAGTACGATGCCGCAGCGTACTCGGCCTCCAGCCGCAGCACGCTGGACACCATCCACGACTACGACCGTGACACGCTGTCGGCCTACGGCATCACCGTGCTGAAGGACGTGTCCTACACCGCCACCCAGCACGAAATCCTGAGCAAGGAACGCAACGCCAATACCGACTACCGTCAGTTCAGCAGCACGCTGGACTGGAAGGTGGGTAACTGGAACATCGACGCGCTGGTCGGCTACTCCGGCGCGCGCAAGGACTCGGACTACGCCAACCTCAAGCACGTGGCCTACGCGCCGTCGCGCACGCGCTGGACCCGCAACGGCGGCGAGACCGTGCCGAGCACAACCGGCGGCTTCGACATGTACAACGCCGCAGACAAGTACCTGTTCGAAGCGTACGAAACCGAGCTGGAGAAGGTGAAGGATGACAAGTACGCCGCGCAGCTCGACCTGAGGCGGCAGATGAACCTGGCCTTCTTCCCGGCACTGAGCGGCGTGCAGTTCGGCGCGCGCTACACCGACAAGACCAAGGAACGCGCGTTCGGCAGCGGCAAGATCCAGGGCCCGACCGCCGGCAGCGCCGCGTGGGTCAATACGCGCACGCTGGCCGACAGCAACCCGGTGTGGATCAGCCAGCTGGCACCGGGTGGTGCGTATCGCCCGAGCGACCTGGACTGGCAGCAGGTTTCCAACGCCTATGCGCGCGCTACGTTCCGCTACCCGGGCTATGAAACCCCGATCGATCCGGGCCAGTACTACGAGGTGAAGGAGAAGACCCTGGCCCTGTATGCCATGGCCGATCTCTACTTCGACATCGGTCAGGTACCGGTGTACGCCAACCTCGGCGTGCGTTCGATCGACACCGACGTCGATTCGTCCGGCTTCCATCCGGTGCAGAACGCCGATGGCAGCAACGGCTACACGCCGACGCCGATTTCGAGCAGCGGCGACTACAGCAGGATCCTGCCCAGCTTCAACATGACCGCCGAGATCGCCGAGGGCCTGGTGCTGCGCGGTGCTGCCTCGGAAACACTGATGCGTCCGTCGCTGACCGACATTGCCTACCGCCGCACCGTCAGCTGGAGCAGCTTCCGCTTCATGGACGGCAACCCGGCACTGAAGCCGACCACCGCCAGGCAGTGGGAAGTGGGCCTGGAAAAGTACCTGCAGAACGGTGGCCTGCTGGCCGCGTCGTACTTCTCCAAGAAGATCGACGGCGTAGTGCGGCAGTCGTTGACCGGCATCGTGCCGAACGTGGAGAAACTCAACGCCAACGGTTCGCTGGACGGCTACTACGACTTCGAGGTCTACCAGCCGGTCAACGCCGATGGCTCGTACAAGGTCACCGGCGTGGAGCTGGTCGCGCAGCTGCCGCTGTCGATGCTGCACCCGGCGCTGGAAGGCTGGGGCATCAATGCCAACTACACCCAGCTCGACAATTCGCTGACCGGTGCATCCGACCTGGATATCCCGACGCCGCCGGAAGGCTTGGCCGAGAAGGCGTACAACGTCACCCTGTACTACGAGAACGATCGCTTCAGCGCGCGCGCCTCGTACAACTACAAGGACAAGTACGTCGAGTACATCCATCTGAACATGTATCCGGTTTACCGCGATGCCTATGGCCAGCTCGATGCCTCTATCGGGTTCCGCCTCACCGACACCTGGAAGCTGAACCTGGAGGCGATCAATCTGCTCGACGAGAAGACCACCGGCTACACCATCGACAAGGCCTTCCCGACCCAGTACGAGTTCTCCGGCCGTCGTATCACCTTCGGCATCCGCGCGGACTTCTGAGCCCGCCGCTGCAGGGCCGTGGCCAATGCCCCGGCCCTACAGATCGAGCGACGGCAGGGTCTGCTTCACCGCATCGATGCCCCGCCACGGATCGGCCTTCAGGCGCTTGGCCCGTGCCAGCGCCTTGTCGAGCGGGAAGGCGTCGGCCGCCTTGATCCGCGCAAGCTCTTCCCAGCGCAGCGGCACCGCCACGCCCGCACTTTCGCGGGCGCGCAGCGACCAGGAGCAGACGCTGGTCGCGCCACGCGTATTGCGCAACCAATCGATGAAGATCACACCGCCGCGCTTGGCCTTGCTCATCGTTGCCACATAGCGTTCGGGCGCCTGCTGTGCCATCGCCTGCGCGAAGGCCTCGCAGAATGCCTTGGCCTGTTCCCAGTCGGCGGCGGGCTGCAGGGGGACCACCACATGCACGCCCTTGCCGCCGGACAGCCGCACGAAACTGCGCAGGCCGATCTCCTGCAACCGGTCGCGCACGTCGCGCGCGCCGGCCTTGACCTCGTTCCAGCCGACGCCCTCACCGGGGTCCAGATCGAATACCAGCCGGTCTGGATGTTCGGGATCGGCAACCGTGGCGCCCCAGGGATGCAGCTCGAGCGTGTTCATCTGCACCAGCTGCAGCAGGCCGCGTACATCGTCGATGTAGACGTAGTCCTCGCGACCGCTCTTCTGCTGCAGGGGGACCGCATGCACGGCGTCGCCCAGGCCCGGGCCGTGGTGCTTCTGGAAGAAGCAGGCCTTGCCCGCGCCATCAGGGCAGCGCAGCAGCGAAAGGGGCCTGCCCACGATCCCGGGCAGGATCCAGCGCGCCATCTGCCGGTAGTAGTCGGCCACGTCGCCCTTGCGGATCTTCTTCTTCGCGAAGACCACACGCTCAGGGTGGCTGATGGCAACCGCGTCGTCGCTGCTCGTGGTCTTTGCAGGCATCGCCAGATCCTCGCCGCTCTTGTCGCTGCGCAGCCGCTTGAAGCTGGCCTGTCGCAGCAGCCCCTCCTTGCCCCAGCCACGGAAGGCCACTTCGGCCACCCTCACTGGCTTCACCCAGTGCACGCTGGCGGCGCGGAACGGGACGTGCGCGGGCAGCGCCACCGCAGCGTCCTCCACCGCCAACGGCTTCAGCGTCCGCGCCAGCGCGCGCAGGCTGTCATCGTCGAAGCCGGTGCCGACGCGACCCACGTAGCGCAGGCCGTCCTTGTCGGGAGTTGCCAGCAGCAACGATCCGAACCCCACGCGCGAGCCCTTCGGCGCGGTATGGCCGACGATCAGGAACTCATCGGTATCCTCATGCTTGACCTTCACCCAGCTGCGCGCACGCACGTTGACGTAGGGCGCGTCCACCTGCTTGCTGACGATGCCCTCATACCCGGCCTTACCACTGGCGGCGAAGACCTGCGGCCCATGGCCGAGGACGTGATCGCTGAACGCCAGCGTTCCGGGCGTGTCGCCGATCAACGCCTTGAGCAGCGTCTTGCGCTCAAGCAGCGGTGCCGCGCTGATGTCCACTCCCGCCACGCCGGGCAGGTCGAAGAGAAGGTAGCGTAGCGGCGCCTTCGAGCTGCCATCGATGACCCGCTGCAGGGCGGCGAAATCGCTGCGACCCTTCTCGTCGAGCACTACCAGTTCACCGTCCAGGCGCGCGTCATCAACCGGCAGCGCCTGCACGGCCTGCACGACTTCAGGGAAGTCCCCGGTCCAGTCCAGCCCGTTGCGCGAGCGGAGCTTCACTTCACCGCCGTGCAGATCGGCCAGCAGGCGATAGCCATCCCACTTGATCTCGTGCAGCCAGCGATCGCCATCGGGCGCGGCATCGCGGTGGTCGGTCAGTTGTGGTTTGAATGCACGCGGATACGGGCGGTCGCGGGCGCCCTGCAGTTTCAGCGCGCGCGCGTGCCAGCGCGACTCCGCCTTGCGTGTCTTCCTGCCCGTCATCTTCTTCGCGCTCCCGGGGTGTTCACGCAATGGCGCGTGCAGCAGGTCGTCGGCCTCTGCGTCGCGGGCCTCGCTGTCCTCGCGCTTGATCAACAGCCACTGCACCTGGCGTCCCTTCATCGCGGTCCGCACCAGTTTCCATCCCCCGGCCAGCCGCTGGCCATGCAGGACGAAATCGATCTTGCCCGCTGCCAGCGCCTGCAGTGGATCACCCGCGCATGCCCAGGTGCCGTGGTCGAAGACCTCCACGTGACCGGCACCGTAGTGGCCCTCGGGAATATCGCCCTGGAAGCCGGCATAGGACAGGGGATGATCTTCCACTTCCACCGCCAGCCGCTTCTCGCCAACGCGCAGCGATGGCCCTTTGGGCACCGCCCAGCTCTTGAGCACGCCGTCCATTTCGAGGCGGAAATCGAAATGGCGCGAACTGGCGTGGTGCAGCTGGATGACGAAGATCGGCCGCCGCTTCGGATCACCCGGCGCCGGCTGGTCGTCCGGTTCCGGCGTCTGCCCGTTGCCGCCGCCGAGCCGACGCTTGCGCCGGTACTGATGCAGCGACATGGATCACCCTGCCTTGCGCCGTGGCGCGGCCTTCTTCGCTGCCTTCTTCGCGGTCTTCCTGCCTGTCTTGCCGGCCGCCTTCTTCGCCGGCGCCTTGCGCGCGGTCGTCTTGCTCGCGGGGGTTCGCTTGTTCGCATCCAGGCTCTTCTGCAACAGGGCCATGAAATCGACCACGTTGGTGGTGGCGTCCTCGCGCGGTGCAGGCTCTTCGTCCACCCGGGTGGTGCCCCCCTTGGCCTTGATCCGTTTGTTGAGCACCTGCTGCAGGCGCTCGCGGAACTCGTCGTGATACTGCGACGGATCCCAGTCGCCAGCCATCGACTCGATCAGCTGCTCGGCCATCGCCGTTTCCTTGCCGGTGATGCGGTACTCGGACAGGGTGCCGGTGGGCAGCTTGAGGTCCTCCGGATCGACAAGCTCCTGCGGATAGCGGAGGATCATCAGCACCAGGGCGTGCTCGTGCGGCATCACCGCGCAAAGATACTCGCGGGTACGCACGACCACCCGTGCAATGCCGACCTTGCCGGTGCTGCGCAGCGTCTCGCGCAGCAGTACATAGCCCTTCTCGGCCTTCTTGCCCGGCACCAGCAGATAGGGCTTTTCGTAGTAGCGCGGATCGATCTGCGCCGCGTCCACGAAGGTCTCCACCTCCACGGTCTCATGGCTTTCGGGCGCCGCCGAACGGATGTCGCCTTCCTCCAGCACGACATAACTACCCTTGTCGTACTCGTAGGCCTTGACGATGTCCTTCCACGGAACTTCCTCACCGGTATCGGCGTTGACCCGTTCGAAGCGGATCGGTTTGCGGTCGCGCGAATCGAGCATGCGGAACTGCAGATCGACCTTGCGTTCGCCGGACATCAGCGACACCGGCACGTTGAGCAGGCCGAAGGAGAGTGTTCCGGTCCAGATCGGGCGGGCCATGCGCGCACCTGTGCTTGAGCAGGACCGTCAGCTTCCGGTGCCGGGTGTAAACCACCCGTGTCGATGCCGTGCACGCCGGGTCGGCGCGCAGCATCCCGGCCAGGTCACTGCAGCAGGGGTCTTACCGCCGCTGCCGGAATATGATCCAGCGCGCGCCATGCGTCTTCCACCACCGGCCGCGCCTGCGACCAGCCCAGTCGCGACTGCCCTCGCATCTGTTCCCAATGCTCGGCCAGCTCCTCGCAGGTATCGGCCGCATCCCCACGCGGCCAGTCCGCCGCATGTGTGGTCAGTGCGAAGGCATACACCGGGCACAGGTCACGCCAGTTGCGATGACCGTGACCACGGCGTTCCTCGTAATCGCTGAGCATGTACTGGAGGTAATCCTGGGCCACGGCCTGCGGATCTTCGTGGCGACGCGTCCGGCGCTGCGCGGTGCGCTGGCCGAGCGGATCGAGCAGGGCGTTGAACACGGACGGGGCGGGGCGTTCCAGGCGGGGCATGACCGGCTCCTGCAGCGGGTCGGGTGGGCAGGAATACCGGCGGCAGCGTTATCCAGCCGTGACAGAGATGTTCATGACGCAGGGTTCGCGGTGCCTTTACCTCAGTGGCGGTGTAGTGGTCCTCCCCATGCGCAGGTACCTGATCATGAGCCGAGAGACCTCCCGAGACCCGCTCCGCGAGAACCGTGCGCCAATTCCCGGCGAGCAGCGCGGCAAGCACGACAACGATGATGCCGACTTCCGTGGCACGGGCGCGCCCTTCTTCGACGCCGCACAGTCCGGCGAGCATCTGCCCGTGAAGCGCGAGGCTGAACAGGCCGCGCTGGACCGCAAGGACGGCGGCGACCGCCATCGGGGAGGGCAGGAGAGCCCGCTCAAGCGACGCGAACGCAAGCAGCACGCCAGCGACAACCAGGACGAGGCGCTGGAGGAAACGTTCCCGGCCAGCGACCCGACCTCACCGTTCGTGCCGGCCAAGGCGCCCGACTGACGGCCCGCAGGCGCCGCCGGTCAGGTCAGCGCCATGACCACTGCAGGCCGACACTGGCACGGCGGCCCGGGCCGGGCTCGTAGTAGCGGCCATTGCCATCGTCGACGATGACCGAGCCGATGTAGGCCTGGTCAAGCACGTTCTCCAGCCGGGCGAAGGCACGCAGCTCGCCTCCGGGCAGCCGCCACTGGCGGCCCCCTTCCAGATGCAGCAGGGCGTAACCCGGCGCGCGTTCGTCGGCGAGGTCGTTCACCACGGTATCGCTGCTCGCGGTGGCCTCCACCGCCCACTGCCAGTCCGCAGGCGTCCACTGCAGGCGGGCGAAGGCCTGCTGGCGTGGAACACCCGGCAGGCGGCTACCGGCATCCACGCGGGTATCGGGCACACGGCAGCCGCTGCCGGCACAGGTCAGATAGGGCGACCGCACCTGTGCCTGCAGCCAGGTCCAAGCCAGCTGCAGTTCCAGCTGCTCGGCCAGCGGCTGCCGGTACTGCAGTTCGATGCCCTGGCGCCGTGTACGGCCGATGTTGCGGTAGGTGCTGCGGCCACCGATATTGCTGGCAACGGCCAGCTCGTCGTCGGTATCTGCACGGAATAGGCTTGCATCCAGCTGCATTCCATCCTGTGCATGCCATTTGCTGCCGATCTCCAGCGTGCGGCTGCGCGCCGCCGCCAGATCCAGCGCCAGCCCGGCCTGGCCGTCGGCGCGATAGCCCAGTTCATTGAAGGTCGGTGTCTCGAAGCCACGGCCCACGGCGGCATGCAGGCGCCACTGCGGGTGGGCTTCAAAGCTGATGCCGGCCACGGGTGTGGTGGCCCGGTAGCGGCGGTGGCCGCTGTCGTCCGGGTTGCGGTCGGTGATGTAGCGGTCGTCCGATTCGAAGCGCACGGCACTGTGCCGCACGCCGGCCAGCAGCGACCAGCGCGGACTCCACTGCCACCAGGCCTGGGCGAACTGGTCTACGTTCTGCACGATGTCGATCTGGTCGCGTCGCAGGCGCCCGCGCACGCCCAGTGTGCTGCCGACGAAGTTCTCGTAGCCGGTGCGCTGCTGGCGCTGGCGGTCCGCACTGAGCCCGGCGACCAGGTCCAGCGGTCGGCCGGCCACCTCGCCCTGCCAGCTCCAGCGCGCGTCCAGGCCGCCATAGCCACTGTCCAGGTCAATCACACCGCCGGCATGCAACGGGTTGGCCTGGGCCGTCGGCGGGATCGCCAGATACTGGGTGACCGAGCGCTGGCCGGCATAGCCCATCAGCTGCCACCGCTGCGCGCCGGCCTCGCGGCTCCAGCGCAGGCCGGCCTGCTGCTGGCGCACTGATTTGCGGGTGTTGTACTGATGAGCGACGGCGGTGGCCTGGCGCGGGTCGGCCGCCACCTGCGCGCGGGTCAGACCCAGCGGATCCTGCGCATCGGGTGCGTCCAGCGCGTTGAGCAGCAGCTCCAGCCGCCCGCCTGCCAGTTCGCCGCCGACGCGGGCGTTGAGCGATTCGCGCCGGGCACGGCTGTGGTCGCGCCAGCCATCGGTACGGAAGTGGTTGGCCGCGATGTTGTAGTCCAGCACCTGACCCGCGCCGCGCAGCTGCGCACCCACGCTCAGGGTCGTGTCCGCGCCCGCACTGAGCCGCAGCCGCCACGGGTCGCCCGCCCGGCCCTGCGCGCTCCACACCTGCAGCACGCCACCGGAGGAATTGCCGTACAGCGCCGAGAACGGTCCACGCAGCACCTCCACGCGTTCGGCACCCAGCAGGCTGGCGTGCGACAGCTGGCCCTGTCCATCGGGCATGGTCGCCGGCACACCGTCGATCAGCACGCGTACGCCGCGTACGCCGAACGTCGAGCGGGCGCCAAAGCCCCGGATCGACAGCTGGGTGTCCTGCGCGAAGTTCTGCCGGTCGCGGGCCAGCAGGCCCGGCACCCCGCCCAATGCTTCGGACAGCTGCGCCCCGGTGCCGGCGCGGTCAGCATCGATCCAGACCGTATCCTGGCTGGCGGGCAGGGCGAACGGATCGATCCCCTGCACACGGGCTGCCTGCACCTGCACCGGGGGCAGGGCGGTCGTGGACGGCTCCGCCATCGCGACCAGCGGCGACAGCAGCAGGGCGGACAGGGGTAGGCGATTGCGGCGTGCGGCAGGATTCATGATTCAGGTTGATGGATCGGTCGGCAACGCACGCCATGGTACGGGGCCGCGGATGACGATGGTGGCGGCCAGCCCCGGCAGGCTTTGTTACGATGGGCCGTTTTCGGCCGAAATGCCGCAAGCCGCGTGGCGCAATTCCTCCCCCTTTCCGTCTACCGAACGAGTACCGCCGTGTCCTTCTTTGCAAACGTGGAACTGGTCCCAGGCGACCCGATCCTGGGCCTGACCGAGGCATACAACGCCGACAGCCGCCCGACCAAGGTCAACCTGGGTGTGGGCATCTACTACGACGAGAGCGGCCGCATTCCGCTGCTGCGCGCCGTCAAGCAGATCGAGCAGCAGCTCGCCGCCGAAGCCAAACCGCGCGGCTACCTGCCGATCGACGGCCTTCCGGCCTACACGCAGGCGACGCGTGAGCTGGTGTTCGGCAAGGATTCGCCGCTGCTGGCCGCAGGTTGCGTCACCACCGCACAGACCGTCGGTGGCAGCGGTGCGCTGCGCGTCGGCGCCGACGTGCTCAAGAAGCTGCTGCCGCACGCCACCGTCGCGCTGAGCAACCCGAGCTGGGAAAACCACCGCGCGGTGTTCAGTGCCGCCGGCTTCGAGGTAGTGGATTACACCTATTTCGATCCCGCGACCCACGGTGTCGACTTCGACGGCATGCTGGCCGACCTGCAGAAGCTGCAGCCGGGCAGCGTGGTGCTGCTGCACGCCTGCTGCCACAACCCGACCGGTGCCGACCTCACGGTCACGCAGTGGACGCAGGTCGCGCAGCTGCTCAAGGACCGCCAGCTGTTCCCCTTCATCGACATGGCCTACCAGGGCTTCGACAAGGGCATCGAGCAGGATGGCGCCGCCGTGCGCATCATCGCCGAAGCCGGCATCGACAGCTTCATCGTCGCCAACTCGTACTCCAAGTCGTTCTCGCTGTACGGCGAGCGCGTGGGTGCACTGTCGATGGTGGCGCCGACCGCCGCCGACGCCAAGGCCGTGCAGTCGCAGGTCAAGCGCGTGATCCGCACCATCTACTCCAGCCCCTCCACCCACGGTGCAGCGCTGGTGGCCGGTGTACTGACCAACCCGGAACTGCGTGCGATGTGGGAGCAGGAGCTGACCGAGATGCGCGAACGCATCCACGCGCTGCGTCAGGGCCTGGTCGAGAAGCTGGCGGCCGCCGGCGCCCCGCAGTTCGGTTTCATCAACGAGCAGGCGGGCATGTTCTCCTACTCCGGCCTGAGCCGCGAGCAGGTCGAGCGCCTGCGCGACGAGTTCGGCATCTATGCTGTCGGCACTGGCCGCATCTGCGTGGCTGCGCTGAACCAGAGCAACCTGGAGTATGTCGCCAAGGCCGTGGCCACCGTGGCCAAGGGCTGAACCCACGCTCCAGTGGCTTGAAGACAAAGGCGCCGGAAGGCGCCTTTGTTTTTGCAGCGTGTCCTGCATCGCCTTCCCCTTCCCACGAGCCTCGACAAAAGGAAGGCGCTACGAGCGCATCTGGAAACGATTACGCCTTCCCGCGCTCACGCACGCAGCGGCCAGACGGGCGACAATAGGCGTTTTCCCGCTGCCGAGACCTGTCCGCCCATGTCCCGTACCTCGTTGACCCGCTTCCTGATCCAGGAACAGCACGCCGGCCGCATCAATGCCGACCTGCGTCAGCTGATCGCGGTCGTCGCCCGCGCCTGCACCAGCATCTCCATCGCCGTCAGCAAGGGCGCCCTCGGCGGCGTGCTCGGCGACGCCGGTACCGGCAACGTGCAGGGCGAGGCGCAGAAGAAGCTGGATGTCATCAGCAACGAGATCCTGCTCGAAGCCAACGCCTGGGGTGGCCACCTCGCCGCCTGCGCCTCGGAGGAAATGGACCACAGCCAGCCGGTGCCGGACATCTATCCGCGCGGCGATTTCCTGCTGCTGTTCGATCCCCTCGACGGCAGCTCCAACATCGACGTCAACGTCTCCGTCGGCACCATCTTCTCGGTGCTGCGCTGCCCGACCAACGTCGAACTGCCGGGCGATGACGCGTTCCTGCAGCCGGGCAGCAAGCAGATCGCGGCCGGCTACTGCATCTACGGGCCGAGCACCCAGCTGGTGCTTACCGTGGGCCACGGAACGCATGCCTTCACCCTGGATCGCGAGAAGGGCGAGTTCGTGCTGACCACCGAGAACATGCAGATTCCGGCGGCCACCCAGGAATTCGCCATCAACATGTCCAACCAGCGCCACTGGGAAGCACCGATGCAGGCCTACGTCGGCGATCTGCTGGCTGGCAAGGAAGGCGCGCGTGGCAAGAACTTCAACATGCGCTGGATCGCCAGCATGGTGGCCGATGTGCATCGCATCCTGACCCGCGGTGGCGTCTTCATCTATCCGTGGGACCGGAAGGATCCGTCCAAGGCCGGCAAGCTGCGCCTGATGTACGAAGCCAACCCGATGGGCCTGCTGGTCGAGCAGGCCGGCGGTGCCGCCTGGACCGGCCGCGAGCGTATCCTCGACATCCAGCCCGACCAGCTGCACCAGCGCGTGCCGGTGTTTCTCGGCTCGCGCGAGGAAGTGGCCGAGGCGGTGCGCTACCACCACCAGCACGACGCCGCACAGGCCTGAGCGGCGCACTGCGGCCACGCTCATGGCAGTTCGATGACATGACCGTGGGGTGACACCGACGGCGGCAAACGGCACCATCAAGCCCTTGCCGCCGAAGGAATGCACGCATGCACGAGCAGGGCCCGGTCGATTTCATCGAAGTCATCCACAACGCGGTGCCCACGGAGGTCTGTGCTGCCATCGTCGAGCGCCTGCGTGCCACCCGCGGCCTGATGCCAGGTGCCGTCGGCAGCGGCGTGTTCCCGGAACTCAAGCACAGCAAGGACCTGCGCATCAGCGGCCTGGAGGGCTGGCAGGACGTCGACGTACAGCTGCAGCAGGCCGTGTTCAAGGGCCTGCTGACTTATCTACGCCGTTATCCACAGGCGCTGATCGCACCGTTGATGTTGCAGATCCAGGACAGCGACGGTCAGCCGCGACGCCTGTCGGCCGAGGACTTCCCCGACATGCCGGAGCAGCAGTTGGCCGACCTGGCGCGCACCTGCCTGCGCCCGGGCGCGATCAACCTGCAGTGGTATGCCGCAGGCGAGGGCGGTTACCCGTACTGGCACTGCGAGCTGTACCCGAAGGATGCGCAGGCCGAAACGCTGCACCGGCATGTACTGTGGACGCTGTACCTCAATGATGGATTCGACGAAGGCGAAACCGAGTTCCTGTTCCAGGGCCGCAAGATCGCACCGCGTACCGGCAGCCTGCTGATCGCCCCGACCGCCTTCACCCACACCCATCGCGGCAATCGGCCGCAGGGCGGCGACAAGTTCATCGCGACGAGCTGGATCCTGTTCCAGAGTGCGCAGAAGTTGTTTGGGGGTGGGTGAGGCATCACGGGCATCGCCGGATAGGTTCTGGCAGGTCGGTGGTCCTGCCAGCGCCTGCTGGAGAGCCGTCGAGCAATACATCCGGTACGCGGCGTAAGGAAAAGGCGACACAGCGGACGACTGACATCAGCGTCAACGATTGCCTTGTCGTCGAGAGCTTCCGAGCGAGCGCCGTCTATACAGAATGACGGCCGCCGCTACTCCGAATATCGCCATGCCAAGACCTACCATGTCCTTCTCTCCCCAGGCCTCGCCTGACAGAATTCTGCCAATAGTCACCACGAGGAAGTTCACCGGAAGCATCAATAGAAATGCCATGCCAAGCCAGAAAAGTGTTTTCATAATTTTTACTTTCCACAATCGCAGGGCGATGCAGGGTCCGTTACGTTATCTTTTATCCCTTTTGCGACTTCGTTCGCGTCCGACAACTTAGCATTTCCTCGTAGCATGTTCCGGATTCCTTTAGTCAGGCCTGTGACTGAGTTGAAGTCACTCGCATATCGTCCGATCTGAGCTCCGTGTGCGCCAAGTACCGCACCACCGACTTTTTCCAACGCTGGCGTCCTCTGTTTGCCGTCGAAGGCTGTCGCCAAGTTGTTGGCGCCGTCGTGAAACGTTGCAAGGCCAAGGGCAGCTACAGATAAGCCTATAAGTCCGCCATCTTCGCTTCCGGCGATAGACGCAATGATGGCGTCTGCCCCACCTGCAGCCAAGGCGCCGGCTCCTGCGACCATATCGGCTACCCCCAGCACCGCTCCAAGGTAGTCCGTTTTGCAGAGTCCGAGCGGATCAAAGCCGCTGATTGGGTTTCCCTCCGCATAGGCATAGGTGTTCATCCCACCCGCCAACCCAATCGGATCACTCTGCACATAACGCCCAGCGCTCGCGTCATAGTCACGGAATCCGTTGTACCAGAGCCCACTCTCACTGTCGTAGTACTGCCCCGGGAAACCAATGTTGAGCCCACCGATATCGTCCTTCAGGACGCTGCGACCGTACGCATAGTTGTACGCCTTCCATACGACCTGCTGCGACGTGTTGGTCGCATACTCCGGCCGCCCCAGATGGTCGTTGTGAACGAAGTTCACCGACCCCTTCCTGTCGATGCCAACCAGCTCACCACCGAACCACAGGTAGTTCGTCCAGGTGTTCCCGGTCTGTTCGGCCAGAAGCTGGTTCTGACCTGCATAGAAGTAGCGACTGGTCGAGCTCGCGCTGCTCTTGCCCACGCGCTGCCCTTGGGCATTGAGCAGATAGTCCGTTCGTTGCCCGCCTACGTTGCTTTGAATCATCCGGTTGAACGGGCCGTAGGTGAACGTCGAGATGCGGCTGCCCGATGTTTCGCTGATCCTGTTGCCGAGCGCATCGTACTGATACGTACGGGTGCCATCCTGGTTGATGAACTGCAGCATCCGGTTGCTGCTTGCGTCGATGACGTAGCGGGTCGCCTCTGTTTTTGCGTTGAGCGCGGTGTAGTTCCCACCCGCGTCATGGGAAAGCGTATAGGCGATGCCAGCTCGTGTCAGCGTGCTCAGGCGTCCCAGTGCGTCATAGCCCAGGACCTGGCTGAGGTTGCTCGTCACATCGTCGTTGATCTTGATGATCTCGTTGTCGCCGTTGTAGCGGTATGACGTGCGGCTGAGAGCGGTCGTCTGCTGATTCCGCACCGCCTGGGCCTCCAGGCGGCCGCCCTGATCGAACGCGTAGCTGCGCGCCAGGCCGTTGCCAAAGGGCATGCGTTGCCGCGCTCCCAGAGCGGAGTAGACGCTGGATCCAACAATCTGTTGCGTCACCGAGCCCTTGGTGAGGGTCATGGACTGCGGAAAGCCCCTACTGTTGTAGACGTACTTCGCGAGCGTGCCATCGGGATAGGTGACGGTGCTGTTCCTCCCGATACTGTCATAGGTGTAGCTGACAGTTCCCTCACTCAGGGTGTTCGCCTGCGAAAGCTGGTCAGTCCGGCTTACCAGCTGTCCTGCGGCGTTGTAGGTGAAGCGCGCGCTTGCACCTGGCGCCGAATGGGCACACAGACGCCCCTTGCCGTTCACGCAGTTGTCGTACGTATAGGTCTGCTGCTGCCCCTCAGCATTCTGGCTGGTCAAGCGGCCCAGCCCGTCGTACCCGTAACCGACAGTGCTGCCGTCGTTCAACACCGTCGCAATGCGCTGGCCCGCCGCGTTGTACTCGTGGTCTGTCCGACCCGTGTCCGGACTGTTCTGCGTCCATAGCTGTCCAAATCCATCGGTCTGGTAGGTCGTTACCAGGCCGCGGGGATCGGTCACAGATGCCAGCCGGTCACCCTTGTCGTAGGCAAAGCGTGTCGTTCCGCCATTCGCATCCGTCTGTACGAGCAATCGGCCCAGTGGATCATAGGAGTATCGGCTCACCCGGTTCTGGGAATCGGTGGTCTGCACCAGCCGATCCTCCAGATCATAGGCATAGCGCACATTGCGCCCCTGATCATTACGCTCGGCGACAAGCCTTCCCAGCTCGTCGTAATCGTAGTTCACGGCCGAGACGATGGTGTTGAGCCCCATCATGGCCAAAGCAATTGTGGACATGGTCTTGGCTTTCCTTAGCGGGGTTGTTCACAGAAGATCAGGTTGCAGCTTCCTGTATGGTTCTCGGCTCTGATCGTTACCTGTCCCTTCGGTCCCCAGACGGTTGCACCGGATGCGAGCTGCCCGAAGTACTGGAACTGGGCAACTCCGCTGCCACTGTTGACCGGCGAGACGTTGATGGTGAAGGTCGCGACGGCACCGGGAGCCACCGCACTGTTGAGCCCCACCGATTGACTTGTCCGCAACGTCGTCAGCGCCAAGTAGGTGTCACCGGGGTTCCAGACGACGTTGCCGGTGTTCCGGAACTGGAACGTCAACGTGGACGTTTCACCATTGAAGATGTGCTCTGGGCCGGCTGACGCCTGCACCAGCTCAGCAGTACGCGAGATGGTTGGAACGGTGAACGTGCCGGACCGATTGATGGCCAGATTGGGGCCGCCCCAGGGAGAGATGCCATGAACATAGAGCGGCTTGCCGCCATGAACGCTTCGTGTATTTGCATCCAATGCAAGTCCGAACCAGTAAGAGCCCTGTGATTGGCAAGCCTCTTTCACATCGTCATTCGGGATCAACATACCAGTCACACTGCCGAGGTAGGTGCCGCTCCCTGCAGGCCCACCCGCGTAGACATGAACCGTGGTTGCGGCGTTGACTCCTACCGAGCAGGCCCATCCCTGCACGGAATAGTTCCAGTTCCCATCATTCATGATCCCTGCAACATCACCGATGATGTGCGCGGTGGGAATAGAGAAGGTGCTGGAGTTGTCCAGAGCTCGGTTGTACTGCGCGCCCAGCGGAGAATGGCCGTAGAGCGTGATCTTTTTCCCACCCAGCTGCTGGCGCTGTTCCAGCGTGAGGGGGAGCTGGAATCGATATGCATTTCCTGATGCCTGGCACACGGATGCTACCTGGCTCTCGCTGGCAAGGTTCGCCTGTGCGCTGCCGAGATAGGTTCCGCCCTCCGCATAGCCATCAACCTGGATGGACGAAGCCGAACCCGAGGAGCAGGCCCAGCCTCGCACGAACCAGTTCCATTGCGCGTCGTGGGTGACCTCGTCGATTACACCCCTGACAACGCTCTCGCTGGAATAGTCTGTCTGCGCGATTTCAGTGCGTGTGCGATTGGATGCGGTGTCATACGTGTGACGCGTCCACAGCCAGTTGCCGTTCCCAATCGGCTGAACTTCGCTCATCAGGCGCCGGCCAGCGTCGTAGCTGTATAGCGTCTTGATTCCCACAGGTGTGGTGATGCTGGCAATGTCGCCCGTCGCGTTGTACGTCGTTGTGGTCGTTGCCCAACCGGACCCTGTGTTGATCCGGTCTACCAGAACGCGACCGCGAGCGTCATAGGTGATTTCACGGACATCGCCATTGGGTCCGGTGATACGGCCCGGCTGCCCCAGTTCGTTGTAGGCGGCGTACGTCACCCTGTGCCCCAACGCGTTGGTGACACTGGACAGATCTCCCTTCGCATTGAAGGTGGACGTGATGTCGTCCTGCGCCAAGGGGCCATCTTCCTTGACGGAAGCCGTCAGTCCATTGGCGTGGTAGGTATAGGTGTACTGAGTGGTTCTGGCCTGACCATTGACGCCGGCAGCACTGAGATTTCGTGTCGTGACCGAGCTGACGTTACCGCGGCTGTCATAGCTGAAGCTGGTCTCGCGATCACCAACCCGCGTTTCCTTCAGCAGATGCCGTCCCGCCGCATCCCACTGATAGAGCGTGACACGTTCCGCAGCGCTGCCAACGGCCTCGGCCTTCCTCAGCAGATTGCCATCGGGGCTGTAATCAAAATCAGTGACGTTGTCGACAAAGTCGTGAACGAGGTCAGGATTGCCATTGGCATCGTAGGTGCGTTCCTTGTAGCTGGCGGGACAGGTCGTTGATCGGTTGCCGGTCACCGACACCTGTCGTCCGTCCTCATAGGCATACGTTGTCGTGCGGCCAAGTGGATTGGTCTCGCTGACCTTCAGTTTGACCGGACGGGTCCGCTCCCCGGTGGCGGCCAACAGCACGCCTTGGGCGCTCGGGTCGGCGGCGATTTGAACAGGGCCGCCGGGCAAGGACCGTGGCTGGATGCAGATGTTGCCCTGGCCCGGTCTGTACTCACACCAGCCCGTCTCTTCGTTGCCCCGGATGCCGCCTGGATGCACCGGCGCTGGAGGTACCGCCACCGGCGCGCTGCTCTCGATGGCGTAACTGAAGGTGTGCCGCTCGATACCGCCGGCATGTTCCGAGAGCGTTGCTCGCCTGTTGGCATCGTAGGCGAAAGTAGAGTAGCGCACGCCGTTGTAGGACTTGCCGGTGAAGCCACCTGGATATCGCGCGTCCTCGTAGTGGTAGCTGATCGTGGTCTGCGGCGAGCCCGGTAGGGTTGCGCTGGCAAGACGCGCACGTCCCGTGCCGAACGCATTCGGGGTATAGGTGTACTGGTAGACGTTGCCCGCAGGATCCTTGACCTGTGTCAGCGATCCGTTGGACCAGACGAACTGGATGCTGCGGCCGGAGGAATGCGTAACCTTCTGCAGATACTTGTCACTGTACGTGAATGTCCAGAAGACGCCCTGCTCATTGCGAAGCTCGGTAATGTATCCAGCAGCGTCGTACCGCTCGCTGCCCAGCTCCTCGTTGTACAGGGTGAAGCTGCCATCGCTGTTCTTTGTCAGGTAGGCGATCGGCTTGGCGCGATCCTCGTTCCAGCGCCCGTTCGCTTCGCTCCAGACGAACTTGAGCCTGCGTCCGTCCGGCCGCTGTGCCCAGGCCGTCTTCTGCGCGTTCGAGAATGCGATGCTGTAGTCGAAGTTGCTGATCCAGTGGTTGCCAAACAGGCCCGCAGCACTCCAGTGATGGTTGTAGGTGCGCTCCAGGTACAGGCCCATCTCCCCACCGACGGTGAAGTCCCGTTCGATTTCGACCTTGTTGCCGGTGTAGAGCACGACGGGGTTGCCCTTGCGCTCGCCGCAGTCATCACGACGATCGTCGGTTTCCTGTTCCACCGCTGTCCTGGCGGGCATCGACGCGTCCGAGTGGTAGGACACCCCTATGCCAATCGAGATGACACCTGAAGTGCCAACTGATGGACCACGCAGATGGGTAACGGTGATCTTGTCCAGATCCTTGATTCCGGAGTCCCCGTTGTTGTTCTGATAGAAGATCCTGGTTGCCTTTTTCGCGGACGCAGGAGGTGCCAGGAGAAAGCCCGACATCAGCACGGGCAGCAGAAGTGCGGCGGTGGTAGACACGCCTTTCGTACGGAGCTTCATGCTCGCTTTTATTCCTTGTGTTGCCAGATCTGAAGTCGCTTTCGCCTGAACCGTGAGTTCAGGAGGAAGTGGATAGTAATCTGGAGTTCACACAGTTGAACAGAGCGATGTGCGCAGTCGCGATGTCGTATCCGTCGCCGAGGCGCAGATCGTGATCACGGTTTTCCATACGCGTTCCGCAGTAGCCAGTGCCACTACTTCAGAACAACGACCCCTGAGGCGAATCCACCTTCGGCGGCAGTGGCTTCTGGAAGCGGCTGCAATCCAGTTTCGGCCAGTGGCTGTTCTGGGCGTCGAAGCCCAGGCGCTTGCGCGCCAGCTTGAAGCGGTTGTTCAACAGATCCGCATAGACCCCCTGGCCACGCATGCGCGTGCCGAAGCGGCTGTCATAGTCCTTGCCACCGCGCAGCTGCTGGATGGTGCTCATCACGTGCGCGGCGCGATCCGGATGATGGGCGTCCAGCCAGTCGCGGAACAGCGGTGCAACCTCCAGAGGCAGGCGCAGCAGCACATAGCCAGCAGTGCGCGCACCCGCCTCGTGCGCCGCTTCGAGCACGCTTTCCAGTTCACTGTCATTGATCCACGGAATCACCGGCGCGACCATCACGCCAACCGGAATGCCCGCCTCGTGCAGACGCTTCATCGCGCGCAGGCGCGCGTGCGGTGCAGAGGCGCGTGGCTCGAGCTTCGCCGACAGGCGTGGATCCAGCGAGGTCACCGAGAAATGCACGCTGACCAGGTTCTCCGCCGCCAGTGGCGCGAGCAGGTCGATATCGCGCTCGACCAGCGCGTTCTTGGTGATCAGCGAGAACGGATGCTTCGTCTCCAGCATCACCTCGATCAACTGACGGGTCAGCTTGAACTTGCGCTCGATCGGCTGGTACGCATCGGTGTTGATGCCGAGCGCGATCGGTTGCGGGACGTAGCCTGGCCGGGACAGCTCCTTGCGCAGCAGCTGCGGCGCATTGGTCTTGGCAAACAGCTTGGTCTCGAAATCCAGGCCTGGCGACAGGTTCAGATAGGCATGCGACGGGCGCGCGAAGCAGTAGGAACAACCGTGCTCGCAGCCACGATACGGATTGACCGACTGGCTGAAGCCTACGTCCGGGGACGTATTGCGGCTGATGATGCTGCGCGCGGTTTCAGCGCGTACCTCGGTGCGCAGGCGGGGGGCCGCGAACTCGTCGCTTTCATCCACGTCCCAGCCGTCGTCCACCGCCTCGCTGACGGTGCTCTCGAAGCGCCCGGCAAGGTGGGAGCTGGAACCTCGGCCTTTGATCGCGATACCCATGTGGGTAGCCTACGCCGCTGCCGTCTCAGCGGCTGCGACAACAGTATTGGCCCCGCCGGGCAGGGTCCGGCGCTACCTCAGAGCAGCGCCAGATAGCCCCGAACGGTCGCATCCAGCCCGTCATACAGGGCCTCGCCGATCAGCGCATGCCCGATCGAGACCTCCAGCACCTCCGGCACGTTCGCCAGGAAGTCACGCAGGTTGTCCTGCGACAGATCATGGCCGGCGTTCACACCAAGCCCCACGGCCTGCGCGCGGCGCGCGGCCGTGGCGAACAGCGCCAGCATCGCTGCGGCGTCGCCTGCGGCGTGCGCTTCGGCATAGGGTCCGGTGTACAGCTCGATGCGATCGGCGCCGACCTCGGCCGCCTGTTCCAGCAGCGGGTTGCCGGCATCGACGAACAGGCTGACCCGGCAGCCCATCGCCTTCAACTCCGCCACCAGCGGACGCAGGCGCTCGCCGTCGCGCTCGAAGTCGAAACCGTGGTCGGAGGTGATCTGGCCATCGCCGTCCGGCACCAGGGTGGCCTGCGCCGGACGCGTCTGCGCGCACAGCGGCAGCAGCCCCGGGTAGCCGTCGCGTGGCGGTGCGAAGGGATTGCCTTCGATGTTGAATTCGACGCCACGGACGCGGGTCAGCGTGGACAGCGCAAGCACGTCCTCGGCGGTGATGTGGCGTCGATCGGGTCGCGGATGCACGGTGATGCCATGGGCGCCGGCATCCAGGCAGGCCTGGGCGGCACGCACCACATCGGGTTCGGCACCACCGCGCGAATTGCGCAGGACGGCGATCTTGTTGACGTTGACACTGAGCTGGGTCATCGAACGGTACTACTTGGAAAGAGGGGACGGATCGTGTTCGTCGCGTTGATCCGCGCCACGGGCCTCGGCCTGCTCACGCAGGCGGCGCAGCTCGTCGGCATCGATCAGGGTTGAGGGATCACTCTGCAGATCACCGAACCGGGCCACGTAGCGGCCACGCACCCAGGCCAGCAGGAAGGCGAGGGCCGCCAGCAGCGCCAGCGCCATCAGCCCCGGGCTTGGGGTTTTCAGCGCGAAGGCGAAACAGCCCAGCGCCGGCAGCAGGTACAACCAGTACATAGTCAGGCTCCCCGGATGATCGCCGCAGTGTAGCGCCGCCTTACAGCAGCGGCGAGGCCAGGCGCGCGAAGGCCTCAGGCAGGCGTTGCAGCCACAGCGAGCGGGCCGCGGCCTGGTCGTGCACGCGGGTAGCGCGCTCGAACTCGGCCTCCAGCAGGCCCGCCAGGGCGGCGACCCGCTCGCGGTCGCTGATCATCATCGACAGTTCGAAGTTCAGGCGGAAACTGCGATGGTCGAAGTTGGCGCTGCCGACGATGCAGACATCGTCGTCGGCGATGAAGGCCTTGGTATGCAGCATGCGGGGGCCGTACTCGTAGATCTTCACCCCGGCGTGCAGCAGCTCGTCGAAGTAGGACCGTGCGGCCTGGGTCACGAACCAGGAATCGCTCATCTTCGGCACCAGCAGGCGCACGTCCAGTCCCCCCAGCGCGGCCGAGGTCAGCGCCATCCGCGCGGCTTCGCCCGGCACGAAGTAGGGCGTGACCAGCCACACGCGCTCCTGCGCTTCCTG
This sequence comes from Stenotrophomonas maltophilia, assembly GCF_025642255.1. Classification (NCBI taxonomy): domain Bacteria; kingdom Pseudomonadati; phylum Pseudomonadota; class Gammaproteobacteria; order Lysobacterales; family Lysobacteraceae; genus Stenotrophomonas; species Stenotrophomonas maltophilia. Next base: position 13,919 of record NZ_CP106759.1, on the reverse strand, counting down.
GATGGCCGCCACGTGGAGCCGGTGGATGGTCTCCCAGCCCGAGTCCGGACCGGACACCAGCACCTGTGCGTTGATCGAGCCTTCGCCGCGGAGCGGCATGTCCGCCGGCCACATCCGCGCGATGTCGAAATGCGAGTGGTCCTGACCGCTGGCGTAGAGCCAGTCCTCGGCAAACACCAGTTGCAGGCTGCGGACCACGTGACCGCGGATGCGCATGTGCAGGTCGCGATAGGCGTTGGCGTTGCGGCTCTCATCCTCGTCATCGGTGATGTTGATGCCGCCGGTGAACGCGAGGCGGCCATCGACGATCACCAGCTTGCGGTGGGTGCGCAGGTTCAGCCACGGTCGCTTGAAGGGCTTCAGCAGCTGGCGGGGATGGAACCAGACCGCTTCACCGCCGGCGTCGAGCAGCGGCTGCAGGAAGCGTCGCGGCACCGCGGACGAGCCCACTGCATCGAGCAGCAGCCGCACCTGCACGCCGGCGCGGGCACGTTCGACCAGGGCATCACGCAGTGCGGTTCCGGCATGGTCGGGATTGAAGATGTAGTACTCCAGATGCACGTGGTCACGCGCCTGCGCCACCGCTTCCAGCAGCGCGGCATAGGTCGCCGCGCCATCGACCAGCCAGGTCACTTCGGTGGCACTGCTCGGCGCCAGTCCGGTGGTGGCCTGGGCGATCTTGGCCAGCTCGGTGCAATCGGCATCGGGCGGGCAGACGTCGCTGTAATGCTCCATCCCCGATCGCGCGCGGCCACGACGCAGGCGCTGCCGCTTCACCTTCTGCGGACCGAGCAGGTAATAGATGAAAAGGCCGAGGTAGGGCAGCAGGGCCAGCGACAGGATCCAGCTCAGCGTGGCTACCGGTTCGCGCTTCTGCAGCATGATCCAGCCCGCCAGCGCGAGCAGGTACAGCAGGTAGGCCACGGCCAGGATCGAACCCAGGTGGGCAATGCCATCAAGCCAGTGGCGGAGGGAGTCGAAGAGGGCGAGCATGCGCCGATCATAGCGGGCGCGTGAAGTCAGAGGGGGTCAGATCCCTTTTCCGCAGGGAAAGGGATCTGACCCCGTCGGGCTTCGCAGGCACAAAAAAAGACGCCCCTGTCTCCAGGGGCGTCTGCAGTCGCGTCATGACTGTTGTGTTGCGGTATTGCGTTTACTGCTGTACGAAGCCGATCTTCTTCATCTGAGCATTCTTCGCGGCAGCCAGAACCTTGGCCATCACGTCGTACTCGGAATCCGGGCTTGCATCGATCCGCAGTTCCGGCTGGTTGGTCGGGTCACGCTGGACCTCCTGTTCCATCCGCTGCTGCAGCTCGCTGGTGCTGATCGGGCTGTTGTTCCACGAGACCTGGTTGCTGGCGTCGATCTTCAGTTCGATCGGCGGCGGCGGTTCGACCAGCTGCGGCGGTGGGTTGAGCACGCGCTGCGGCAGGTCCACGGCGATCGGGTAGGTCATGATCGGCGCGGTCACGATGAAGATGATCAGCAGCACCAGCATCACGTCCACGAGGGGCGTGACGTTGATGTCGGCCATGGGGCCCTTGCCACCACCACTACTGAATGCCATGGCTTATTGCCCCTTTTCTTTGGTCGCGACGAAGCCGACGTCCAGCATGCCCTGCTCCTGCGCGACCTTGGTCAGGTCGTTGATGACGCGCATCTTGGTGGTGCGGTCACCACGCAGGTTCAGCGGCGGCTGCGGGGTCTGCTGGGCGGCGGTCGCCAAGCGCGACTCGAGCGTCTGCTTGGTGATTTCTTCGTCGTTCCAGTAGATCGAGCCGTCTTCCTTGACTGCCAGGGTGATCGGACCGGAGCGCTTTTCGGCGTCATCCGGATTCTGGATCAGGTTGGCTTCCGGCAGATCCACCTTGACCTTGTGGGACATCAGGGGCGCCGTGATGATGAAGATGATCAGCAGCACCAGCATCACGTCCACGAGGGGCGTAACGTTGATGTCGGCCATGGGGCCGCCGCTGTTACCACTACTGAAAGCCATAACGGGCTCCGTCTAGATCTTGATGACTACTTGCTTCGTCGCGGGTGGAAGCGCGCCGCAATCAGCGGACGCGCGAACCGGTGGCGAAGAAGTCGTGCAGGTCGTGCGCGAAGGTATCGAACTTGCTGATGGTCGCGCTGTTGATCTTGCTGAAGAAGTTGAAGGCGAACACGGCCGGGATCGCGACGAACAGACCGATCGCGGTCATGATCAGCGCTTCACCCACCGGGCCGGCAACGGCGTCGATCGAAGCGGAGCCGGTGGCACCGATCTTGATCAGCGCGCCGTAGATGCCCCACACGGTACCCAGCAGACCGACGAACGGAGCGGTCGCGCCGACGGTGGCCAGCAGGGTCATGCCCGACTGCAGCTTGTTGCTTTCGCGGGTGACGGCCTGACGCAGGGCGCGGTCGACGAATTCCGAACGGCTCAGGTTCTCACCCAGGCCACCGGTACCGCCGCCTTCAGCGCGCTGGTGGTGGGCAGCTGCCTGGGCAGCGTCCAGGGCGATCTTCGAGAACGGCTCCGAAGCCGGCTGCTCTTCCATCGCACGGATGGCGTCCTGTGCGTTCGGGGTGTCCCAGAACAGGCTGACGACGCGATCGGCAGCGCTCTTCAGGCGGGTGGCGCGGAAGATGTTGATGACGGTCCAGTACCAGGACATGGCCGACATGATCACCAGGGTCAGCAGCACGACCCAGGAAACAGCGAAATCACCCGGCTTGGTGGTCATTTCGTGGATCAGGTGCTCGAAGCCCATCTGCGACAGGGCGTTGGACGGATTGCCCCCGGCAGCAGCGGCGATGAAAATTTCCTGCAGCATGACGCTTACCTTTGTTGTGTGTGGTGATAAAGGGTGTAGCTAAGCTAAACAATCGAACCGGAGCGGGGGTGGCCCGAAGCCACCCGAACGCATCAGTTCAGCGCAAAGTTGACCGGGACGCGAACGCGACCTGCCGTCTTCTTACCGCCAGATTCAGCGGCGTTGAAGCGCCACTTGCGTGCTGCTTCCATCGCAGCACGGTCCAGGTCGCGGTTACGGCTGGACTTTTCCACCGTGACATTGGTGACGTTGCCGCTGGCATCGACATCAATGATCAGGATCACTTCACCCTGGATACCTGCGCGGAATGCTGCCGGCGGATAACGCGGGGGATTCATCGCCTTGGACGAGATGTCCACGCTGGCCTCGATCGACGCCGGCGGGCTTGGCGGCGACGGCGGGGTCGGCGGAGTGACGATATCGTTCGGACGCGGTTCCGGCACGTCCACGACCGGCGCCTGCGGCGGCGGCGGGACCGGCGACGGCTTCGGCGGCGACAGATTCTTCACCGGCGGCGGCGGAGTATCTGTCGGCGGCGGCGGCGGCGGCGGCGGGGGCGGCGGCGGCGGTGCGTCGACGATGGTCACCATCACATTGCGTTCCTTCTCCGCAGCGGCCTTGGGAGCCACGGCAGGGATCAGAAGCATCATGAAGGCGGCCAGATGCAGGGCGATTACAAACGCGATGCCGACGATGCGAGGCCAGCTCAGCCCCTTGTCATCGGGTTGTTCGTACCGGTGAACGACTAGTTGTTCCGTCATGCGCCAAGAGCTCAATAGTGGGGCCGGGATGCCGGGGGCGGAATCCCTGATCAGCGGTGCATGACACCGCAGGAACCTCCAAGCTTATACCAATCCTGAGCGCCTGCGCATCAACTGAGCAGGCGTTCAGGCGTTATTCCTACTTACTTCAGGTTGATGATTTTCTTGGCATCAGCCTGGTTCTTCACGCCCTTCGCCAGCGCCTGCTGGGCGGCCTGCTTGGCCTCGGGGACGCGACCTTCGGCATGCAGGACGCGTGCCAGGTTCAGGTAGGTCTCACCGTCCTTGGACAGCGGGGCGGCCTTCTGCCACGCATCGATCGCCTGCGGCACCTGGTCGGAGTAGTAGTAGGACTGGGCCAGCGCCAGGTAGACCTGGTAATCCGGCTTCAGGATGCCCTTCTGCAACCCTTCGTTGATGACCGCGATGACGTCCTTTTCCTTGTTCTCGGTGTTGGCATAGATCGAGTACAGCTGCTTGTACTCGCGCTCTTCGGTGAGCTGGCCGCTGCTGCGCAGCTTGTCCATCACCGCGGCGGCCTTGGGCATCTGGTCGGCCTGCATGTACATGTTGGCCAGATTCAGCTGCGCCTTCTTGTCGTTCGGGTTCTTCGCCGCCAGGGCCTCGGCGGCCTGCACGGCTTCACCGGTCTGGCCGGCCTCGGACAGGGCCGCCATCAGCAGCTGGTTCCAGCTGTCCTTCGGCTCGGTGGAGCCGGCGATGGCCTGCTTCAGCACCGGGATCGCTTCCTGGTAGCGCTCCAGCTGGTACAGCGCCTGGCCCTTGGCGATCAGCTCTTCCGGCTTGGTCGACTTGCTCTCGGCGAAGTACTTGTCCAGGGTGGCCAGGCCTTCGGCGGTCTGGTCTTCCTGCAGCTGCAGCTGGCCCAGCATCAGCATCGACTGGAAGTGGCCGTTGTTGTCCAGGCCGTTGAACTGCAGCACCTGCTTCAGGTAGGCGATGGCGGCGGCGACATCGTCGGTCTGGTAGGCGGCCTGGGAAGCCAGCTGCGCGGCCAGCGACTTGTCGTACTCGTTCGCGGCGCTGTCAGCCAGGATCGCGTCGGCCTGGGTGCGGGTCTCCGGGAACTTTTCCTTGTTGTAGCTGTCTACCAGTTTCTGCAGCTTGCCACCCATCTTGGCCGAGGACTTGGCCGCCGGCTCCTGGCGGGTCGCATTGGGGTACAGCGGTTCGGCCTTGGCCTGCTTGCTGCTGCCGCCGCGGTTGCCACGGTCGGAGGAACGCGAGGACTGCGCGAGCGCATCGGTGACCACGGCGCCGGTCAGGGCGGTCGCGACGAGGACGGAAAGCACAGCTTTGTGTTTACGGAAAATCATCGTTCACCTCGATCGAACCGCCGGATAGCGGCAAAGTCGGACTGTCAGAAAAATCTGAGCCGCCAAACGTATCAGAAACAGATGGCGTGAGAAATCGTTTTATGTGCTGCAATACAGCATGAAACTGCGCACTCATCCGCACTTTGGTCGCAGTCCGGCCGCCTGCGCCTGCTGGTAAACCGGCATCAGGGCAGGGGAATCACGTCGCAGCTCCTGGATCCGGTTGGCCGGATCGGGGTGGGTGGACAGCCATTGCGGGCTGCGTCCGCCGCTGGCGGCCATCATGTTCTGCCACAGGTCCACCGCCTGCGCCGGGTTGAAGCCGGCCTGCGCCATCAGCCGCTGGCCGATCACGTCCGCCTCGCTTTCCTGGGTCCGCGAGCCCGGCAGCAGGAACGCCGTCTGTGCCCCCATGCCGCCGAGCTGGTTGACCGTGCTGGCCGCGCCTTCGCCATAGGCAGCGCCGGCCAGTGCGCCGAGTACCGCCAGGCCGGTCTGCGCGCCCATCTGCCGGGTGATGCGCTCCTCGTGGTGGCGGGCGATGACATGGCCGATCTCGTGGCCGATCACGGCCGCCAGCTGGTCCTGGTTCCTGGCTACGGTGAAGATGCCGGTGTTCACGCCCACCTTGCCGCCAGGCAGGGCGAAAGCATTGGGTTCCTTGTCGACGAACACGGCGGTTTCCCACCGTACGCCACGGTATTGTGGAGGCAGCTGGGCGACCAGCGCGTTGACCACGCACTGCACGTAGCCGTTCTGCCGGCCGTCCGTGCTGATCTTTTCCTTCTGCTTCGTCTCGGCGAACGCCTGCGCGCCGAGCTGGTCAAGCTGTGCCTGCGAGACGCCACCGATCATCTGCCGCCGTCCGGTCGGCGAGGTGGTGGTCGCGCAGGCGCTGACCAGGGTGGTGATGACAAGGGCCAGCAGCAGTTGTTTCATGGGTCCACCCCCGTGTTCATGAGCGCAGTGTGTATCGTCGCTGCTTAATCTTTCGTCAAGCGGACAGCCGTTACGTCGCGCCGAAGAACACCAGCGCCACCAGTGCCACGGCATTGTTCAGGGCATGTGCGGCGATGGCCGCCCACAGCGTTCCGGTACGGCGGTACAGCCAGCAGAATGCAGCGCCCATGCCGCCGTAGACCAGCCAGAGCTGGGCGATCTCGGCCGGGCCGTTGGCGCTGGTGCCGGGAATTTCATGGATCAGGGCGAAGGCAAGGCTGCTCAGTATCATGCCCAGCCAGGGGCGACCGGCCTGCCACAAGCGCCCGAACAGGACGCGCCGGAACAGCAGTTCCTCGTAGGCCGGCGCCAGCACCACCGCGAACAGCATCAGGAACAGCGGAAAGCGCGCGACCGCGTTCTGCATCAGTTCCACGTTGGTCGGCACCGGTTCGATGCCGAACTGCCGGGACAGGAAGGCGATGCCGTTGCTGCCCACTACGATCAACGTGGCCACCAGCAGCGTCCAGCCCCAGGTGGAGGGCCGGCGCAGCGCGTCACGCGACGCCTGGCGTTCGGCCGCATTGGCCGGTCGTCGCCAGAAATACAGCAGCAGGGCCGCGCCGCCGGTAGCGAACAGCGCCATCAGGATCTGCGCCAGGGCACCCGGCTGGCCCAGTGCTTCGGTCAGGGTGCCGGGATCGGGTGCGGCGCCGTTGGCCTTCGCGTTTGCGTAGCCGACCATCATTCCGCGGTACAGGCCCCAGAACAGGCCACTGATCAGGCTCAGGCCGAACAGGGTGACGGCGGCGATGCCCAGATCGATGAAGAATCCCGCCAGCGGCGAAGCGGCGCGGGGGGCGGCGGTCGCCGGCGGAACCGGCGGCGGTGCGGAAACCGGAGCGGAAGCGGACATCAGATACCTGCGATCAAGGGGCAAGGGCCGGCGCGCCTCCCCGCGCACCGGCCACGTCCCGATTGTGTCAGATATCCAGGTTGGCGACCTTCAGTGCGTTGTCTTCGATGAAGTCGCGACGCGGCTCGACGACATCGCCCATCAGGGTGCTGAAGATCTGATCGGCGGCGACGGCGTCTTCGATGCGTACCTGCAGCAGGCGGCGGGTATCCGGATTCACGGTGGTATCCCACAGCTGTTCCGGATTCATTTCACCCAGGCCCTTGAAGCGCTGGATCTGGCGACCGCGCTTGGCTTCATCCAGCAACCAGTTCTGCGCCTTGACGAACGAATCGACCTCGATCGACTTGGCACCGCGGGTGATGGTCGCCCCCTCGCGTACCAGGCCATGCAGCAGCTTGGCTGCCTGGTGGATCGCGCGCAGTTCGCCGGTTTCCAGGGCCGAAAGCGGCAGCACCTGGATGTGCTCTTCGCCCATGTGACGTCGGGTCACCAGCACGGCCGCGGGGCGCTGCTCATTGGCCTCCTGCAGTTCCAGACTGAAACGCGGGCTGCCCAGGCTGCCCTGGTTCAGGCGCCTGGCCAGCGCGTCCAGGCCTTCACCTTGGCCGGCATTGCGCAGGGTGTCCTGTTCCAGTGGCATGAAGTCGACCAGCGCTTCGAGCAGGTTGCGATCGTAGCGATGCGCATTGCGTTCGATCGCGTCCTGCGCGGAGGCGTAGGCCAGCAGCAGCTTCTCCAGGGCAACGCCCTCGATGCCGGGCTCGCCGGCGGCCGGCACCAGCGACGCGTTCTCCACCGCGCTGCTGGCCAGATAGCTGTCCAGCGCCGGATCATCCTTCAGGTACAGCTCCTGCTTGCCCTGCTTGATCTTGTACAGCGGCGGCAGGCCGATGTAGACGTAGCCGCGCTCGATCAGCTCCGGCATCTGACGGTAGAAGAACGTCAGCAGCAGCGTGCGGATATGGGCGCCGTCGACGTCGGCGTCGGTCATGATGATGATCTTGTGGTAACGCAGCTTGTCCGGGTTGTACTCATCACGGCCGATGCCGGTACCGAGCGCGGTGATCAGCGTGCCGACCTGGTCGGACGACAGCATGCGGTCGAAACGCGCACGTTCCACGTTGAGGATCTTGCCGCGCAGCGGCAGCACCGCCTGGTTCTTGCGGTTGCGACCCTGCTTGGCCGAACCACCTGCCGAGTCACCCTCGACGATGAACAGCTCGGACAGCGCCGGATCCTTCTCCTGGCAGTCGGCCAGCTTGCCCGGCAGGCCGGCGATATCCAACGCGCCCTTGCGGCGCGTCAGGTCACGAGCCTTGCGGGCCGCTTCGCGCGCGCGCGCGGCATCGACGATCTTGCCGGCAATCGCCTTCGCTTCGTTCGGATTCTCCTGCAGGAATTCTTCCAGACGCTGGCCGAAGGCACTTTCCACGGCCGGACGCACGTCCGAGCTGACCAGCTTTTCCTTGGTCTGGCTGGAGAAGCTGGGATCGGGCACCTTCACCGACAGCACCGCGATCATGCCCTCTCGCATGTCATCGCCGGTCAGGTTGATCTTTGCCTGCTTGGCGATGCCGTTCTGCTCGATGTAGTTGTTGAGCACACGGGTCAACGCACCGCGGAAACCGGCCAGATGGGTGCCGCCGTCCTTCTGCGGAATATTGTTGGTGAAGCAGTACATCGTTTCCTGGTAGGAATCGGTCCACTGCAGCGCCACTTCCACGGTGATGCCGTTGGATTCGCCGCTGACCGCGATGACGTTCGGATGCAGCGGCGTCTTCAGCTGGGCCAGATGCTCGACGAAACTGCGGATGCCGCCTTCATAGTGGAAGTCGTCGCGCCGGCCATCGCCGCGTTCGTCCGCCAGCACGATCTTGACGCCGGAGTTCAGGAACGACAGTTCACGCAGGCGACGGGCCAGGATGTCGTAGTGGAATTCGACGTTGTCGTGGAACGCGACGGTCGACGGCCAGAAGCGCACGGTCGTGCCGCGCTTGGTGGTGCTTTCCAGCTTGGCCAGCGGGCTGACGGCAGCGCCGTTGCTGAATTCCTGCTGGTAATGGAAGCCGCCCTGGAATACGTCCACCAGCAGCTTCTGCGACAGCGCATTGACCACGCTGACACCCACACCATGCAGGCCGCCGGAAACCTTGTAGCTGTTGTCGTCGAACTTGCCACCGGCGTGCAGGACCGTCATCACCACTTCGGCTGCCGAGACTTCGCGGCCCAGCTTGGCGCTCATCTGCTCATGCTTGCCGACCGGAATACCACGACCGTTGTCGGAGACCGACACCGAACCGTCGGCGTGGATCGTCACCGCGACATGGTCAGCATGACCGGCCAGCGCCTCATCGATGGAGTTGTCGACCACCTCGAACACCATGTGGTGCAGGCCGGTACCGTCATGGACGTCGCCGATGTACATACCGGGACGCTTGCGGACAGCCTCCAGGCCTTCGAGGGCGGTGATGCTGTTGGCGTCGTAGTTGCCATTGTTTACCGGGGTGTTCTGTTCGTCGCTCATTGCGCTTGCCGTAGGCTCCGCAGGTCGGGCACCACAGGAAGCGGTGCGCCGAGAATGAAAGGATTGCAACCCGAATTATACCAGCCAGGGTCGAGCGGCCCTGTTGTACGCACTATGGCACAGCCACGATCTGTCCATGTTCCACGTGGAACCGGGTGATGTCAGTCAGCGCCTGCAGCGCGGCCGGCGCTTCGGTTGCCGTGACGAAGATCTGCGCCGGGCCGGCAAGCAGGCGCTCCAGCACCCGCGCCTGGTGGGTGCGATCCAGTTCGGAGGCCAGATCGTCCAGAGCAATGACCGGCCATTCCCCGCGCTGTTCCGCATAGTCTTCGGCCTGGGCCAGCAGACACGCCAAGGCCGTAAGTTTGGCCTGGCCGCGCGACAGCGCGTCCCGCCCTGGAATATGGCTGAAGTCCACGCTCCAGTCCGCCCGATGGGGCCCAACGGATGTATAGCCCGCCTGCCGGTCCCGCTCGCGTGCCAGCAGCAGTGCATCGGCCAGCGGCAGTTCGTGGCGGCGCCATCCCGGACTCAAGTCCAGCGCTTGGATACCCAGCTGGGGGGCAAGACTGGCCGCCAGCGCGATGGTGCGCTCCTGCAGCCGCTCCAGATAACGCTGACGTCGGCTGGTCAACGGTTCGCCGGCCTCTGCCAGTTCGTGATCCCACGTATCGAGCATCCTTGCTGGCCCTCCCTGTTTGAGCAGGGCATTGCGCTGCTTGAGCGCCCGTGAGTAGCGGCGCCACAGGGACAGAAAATCCGGTTCCACGTGGAACAATCCCCAGTCGAGGAAACGGCGACGGGGCTCACCACCACCGCTGACCAGAGCATGGCTGCCCGGCTCGAACGTCACCACCGCCAGTGCAGCACATAGATTGCCAAGCTGGCTGACATCTTCACCATCCAGACGCCCCTTCCAGTCCTGTCCGCTATGGCGGAGACCGGCCTTGCGGCGGTGCGGCGATGACTGGGCGCGCTGTTCGTCCCATTCCACAAAGATGTCCAGCGCATCCTGGCCCTGGCGCACCAGGCCGTCGCGCACCCGACCACGGAAGCTGCGCCCGTAAGCCATCAGATGCAACGCCTCCAGCACACTGGTCTTGCCGGCCCCATTGTCGCCCGTCAGCAGATTCAATCCCGGTTGTGGCGACAGATCCACCACGTCGAAGCGGCGCAGCTGGTGCAGGACGAGGCGACGGATCTGCATGGGGTGCGAAGGACCATCCGCACGAAGCGGTAGAGGGGCAGGGAATCCATCAGCTTACTGCATCGGTCAAGTCCGCCGTTGGCGTCAGGGTATCGCCCTGCAGACCACGGCGCGGTTGCGAACGTGTCCTGACCGGCTTACGGACGACGGCCCGCAAAAAACCTGCCGCATTTCCTTGAAATCTGCGCACCAACACCCGTGGCGGTTCCACAGATTTCAAGAATTTCAAGCCAGCGGTTTCACGCTATGCACAGCGGCCCGGTATTACTTATACACAAGGTATGGGCAATCTGTGGATAAAAAAGCCGCTTTGGCCCTGCCTGAAATCTATCCACAGGTTCCCCCCCAGCCCCAGGCGCCGATATGCAGGGGGTTTCAGCACATTAAAAACCAATAAAATCAACGAGATGACCCTGTTTTCCACGAAATCTGGCTCTACCATCACCACCAGGCTTTAGATTTATACCCAGATTTAGAAGCTAGGAAGGGCAGACAGCGCCTGCAACGACGTCTGTGGATAGTCGCGTCAGCAACAGGAGCAACTACGCGGATCCGGGCAGGCAGAACAGCTATAGGGATCTGCCACACCGGGGACTGGCCCCTTGCAGCACGATGGAGAAACGGGATGCTCCACGTGGAACCCACCAAAAAAAACGCCCGGAACGTTCCGGGCGTCTTCTGGTTCCACGTGGAACAGCGCAACTGTCAGAGCCGCAGCGGCATCACAACATGGCGGGACTTCTCGCTGCTGGACTCGCGCACCAGCGCCGACGAATTGGAGTCGCGCAGCTGGATGATGACCTCTTCGTCGCGCAATGCGGACAGGGCGTCCAGCAGGTAATTCACATTGAAGCCGATGGCCAGATCGCTGACGGTGGTATCGGCTTCGATCTCTTCCTGCGCTTCTTCCTGTTCCGGGTTATGCGCGCTGATCTTCAGGTTGCCCGGCGAAACTTCCACGCGGATGCCGCGGTACTTCTCGTTGGACAGGATGGCCGCACGCTGCAGCGAGGCACGCAGTGCCTCACGGTCGACCTTCACCTCGCGGTCGGCACCAATCGGAATCACGGCTTCATAGTCCGGGAAACGACCATCAATCAGCTTCGAGGTGAACGTGACATCGTCCCGCTTCACGCGCACGTGGCTGCGGCCTACCTCCAGCTCGATCTCCCGGTCGCCGCTCTCCAGAAGGCGCTGCAGCTCGGTCACGCCCTTGCGCGGCACGATGATCTGTCGCTTGGAGCCGCTGGGCTTGGCCAGATCCGTTTCACACAGGGCGAGGCGGTGTCCGTCCGTGGCCACCGTACGCAGCGCATCGCCACGCAGGTCGAACAGCAGGCCGTTGAGGTAGTAGCGCACGTCCTGCTGGGCCATCGCGAACGCAGTGCGTTCAATCAGCTCCTTCAGGGTCGCTTCGCCGATCGCCACGCGCTCGGTGGCTTCCACCTCGTCTACCGACGGGAAGTCGTTGGACGGCAGCGTTGCCAGGGTGAAGCGGCTGCGACCCGCCTGCACGGTGATCTTGTCACCGGTCTGCGAGACGGTGATCCGGCTGCCATCGGGCAGGGCGCGGATAATCTCGAACAGCTTGCGCGCCGGAATGGTGGTTTCGCCGTCCTGGGCATCTTCAACCGCGATCCGCGACACCATCTCCACTTCCAGGTCGGTACCGGTCAGCGAAAGCTGGCCGTTCTGCACCTGGACCAGGAAATTGGCCAGAACCGGAAGGGTCTGGCGGCGTTCGACCACGTTGACGACCTGTGCCAACGGCTTGAGAAAGGCTTCGCGCTGCAGTGTGAAACGCATGTGGTTCCGTGCCCCTATGCTTTAAAAAATGTGGAATAAATCAAAAGCTTGGTGGTGCTGGTAGAGACAGAATCGCTGGAAAACAACGTTAAGTCTTTGTAATAAAAAGGATTTCTGGCCTCGAAACCCTCTGTATTACCGCCCCCCAGAGGGTGGGGAAAGCTGTGGATAAATTCCGCGCGTTGTCAGGCGCCTTTTTTATCCACAACTCATCCCGCGCTTGCTACCGGATTCTGCACCGTTTTGTGCGATGACGCCTCATCGGCGTCCGTGCATCATTCGCTCAGCTTCCGGATCAGCTTGTCCCAGTCTTCGCGGAGCTTGCCGTCGGTTTCCATCAACGTCCGGATCTGACGGCAGGCATGCAGCACCGTGGTGTGATCGCGACCGGCGAATGCGTCGCCGATCTCGGGCAGGCTGTGCTCGGTCAACTCCTTGGTCAGGGCCATGGCGACCTGGCGCGGACGGGCCAGCGATCGGGTGCGGCGCTTGGACAGCAGATCCTTGATCTGCAGTCCGTAGTAGTCGGCAACGGTTTTCTGGATGTTGGGAATGCTGATCGCCTGCTGCTGGGCGCGCAGCAGGTCACGCAGGGTTTCCTGCGCGAACTCGGTGGTGATCGCACGGCCGGTGAAGTTGGCGCGGGCGGTCAGGGTATTCAGCGCGCCCTCGAGGTCGCGCACATTGGAGCGCATCTTCTTGGCGATCAGGAACGCAACATCATCGGGAATCTCCGCACCGCGTTCGCGCGCCTTGGCCAGCACGATCGCCGCACGGGTCTCGAAGTCAGGCGGTTCGATTGCGACCGACAGTCCCCAGGCAAGCCGCGACTTGAGGCGTGCTTCCAGCCCTTCGACCTCACGCGGGTACCGGTCACAGGTCAGGATGATCTGCTGCTTGCCGTCGAACAGGGCGTTGAAGGTGTGGAAGAACTCTTCCTGGGTGCGATCCTTGCCGGCGAAGAACTGGATGTCGTCGATCAGCAGCGCGTCGACCTGCTGGAACTGGCGCTTGAACTGATCCATGGTCTTTTCCTGCAAGGCCCGGATCATCGCGCTGAAGAACTGTTCCGAGCGCAGGTACAGCACCTTCGCACCCGGATTGGCCTGGCGCATGGCGTTGCCGGCGGCGAACATCAGGTGGGTCTTGCCCAGTCCGGTGCCTCCGTACAGCAGCAGCGGATTGTGTGCGCGATCGCCCGGTTTCTGCGCTGCCTGGAACGCAGCGGCGAGGCCGAGCTGGTTGCTGCGGCCTTCGACGAAGTTGGCGAAGGTGTAATGGCTGTCCAGATTGCCGGCGAACGGCACCTGGGGTTCGCTGGCTGCGTGCGCCGAATGCGTGGAAACCGGCGCGGTCTGCGCCTCTACCGGGCGCGGACGGGAGCCGATTTCAAGAAAAACGTCGCTGAAACCAGCGAAATGCGCCAGCAGCTCGCGGATGCGCGGCAGGTACAGCTCGCGCACCTGGTCGACGATGAAGGCATTCGGTGCATACAGCACCAGGCTGTCCACGCGCAGATCGGCCTGCAGCGGCTTCAACCAGGTGTGAACGTCTTCAGGCGGGAACTCCGCTTCGAGGCGTTCGAGACTACGGGACCAGGCATCCAT